>JBILQT010000106.1:0-22693 GCA_044373065.1 Sandaracinaceae bacterium | reverse complement strand
GCGCCACTGCTGGAAGTTCATGCAGAATTCGGCGTAGTCCGTACGCTCCGCCGAGCCATCGCAGCTCCCGACATGCCCGGGGCTTGGTCCGCCCAGCGCGAGCATGGCAATCGACGCAACGACGATGCGAATCGCAACTTTTCCTGCGCGTGACGGTGTGTTCATGGCGTTCCTCATGGAAGAAGCTCGTAGTCAAAGACGATGCCGCCATCGAGGCTGATGAGCGGGTTCACAAAGGATGCGAAGTAGGTGGAGACGACTACGTTCGCGTAAAGGCCTGCACCGTTGAAGATTTTGAAGATGCCGCCGAGCGTCAGCTCAAGGCCGATGGCCTGGTAGTCACCCGAGAGCGCGAAAGGCACGCCGAACGAGCCAATCAGCTGCACTTCGTCGGCTGCCCAGTAGCGAAGCGAGTACGTGGGCGCGATGGTCCACTGCGCGAAGGCGTTGAAGCCAACCTCATAGGCCGGTGGGTCAGGGACCACGTTGGTTGCGAGGCCGAGACCGACGCCGTGCTGGAAATCTCCTTCGCCTTCGAAGAAGTACGCACCGCGAAGCTGGAGGTAGGCGGGCGCAATCGGGTCTTGGCCAAGGCCACCGTTCTGCGGCGGGTAGTCGTCGTAGTAGAGACGAAACGAGATGCCCGCGCCGAGCGACGCGAAGATGCGCGCATAACGATGCGCAGGCGGTGCCGCTGGGCCACTCGCTTGCGCCTCCTCACCCTCGCCCCAGGCGTAGCCGGTGCGCGCTTGGCCAGCGACTTCTTGCTCCGGTGGCGTCGCTTGAACTTCGGGCGGAGCCTCCTGTGCGAGCACGTGCACGGGGGCAAATGAGAGCATCGCAGCACCCGCGAGGGCGAGCAGCGGAGGACTTTTCGAGGCGTTCATAGGGGGGCGTCTCACGGCGAGCGAAACTAGAAGAGTGCTCGACGAGGGTCAAGGATTGCAGCGTGTTATAGAGAGCGCGTGGCGAAGTTTTTTCTTGGATTTGGAGTCGCAACCTTGCTCTGGGGCGCTGCCCTGGGCGCGCTCGTCGGTGTGCTTGGGTGGGGCCCACCTCAGGAAGAACCGGAGGCGGTCGTCGCCATCGCGGAGACTGAAGAGGCGCCCGTGGAGGACGAAGAGCCAACGCGCCGTCAGCGACGACGGAGGCGGGCTGGCGGAGGCAGTGAGGCTGCCGAAGAGCGCTCTGCGCCGACGGGCAACGCGACCACGGGCGACGATTTGCGCGAGGGCGAGATGCGCACCATTGACGGCGAGGGAAGCGGAGGCGAGGCGCAGCTCTCGGGCGCGCAGATCGACGCGGCATTCGACGGAGCCATGCCCCGCATTCGTCGCTGTTTTGTGCTCGCCGCTGGAGATGATCCCGTCACCGGACGACTCACGTTCGGAATGCGCATCGCAGGCTCAGGACGTGTCAGCGCCGTCAACTTGAGTGGCCCCGCTGCAGTGACTGCGGGCGAGTGCGGCGAGTGTCTGCGCGAGGCCGCGCGCAACATCAGCTTCCCCAGCTTCGACGGGCCTGAGATGGTCGCGCGCTATCCCATCACGTTGGAGTGACTCGATGAGCGAAACGTTGAAGACCTCGCGCGAGGTCTGGTTGGCGCGCGCGCTCCTTGTCGCCCTTTGCGTGCTGGCGTTCGGCCGCTGCGTGACCTCGCCGCTCGTCTTGAGCTGGGACGACAACCGCTACCTCGACGTCGCGAGCAATCCAACGTTGGTGCCTTCGTGGGACGCGTTTGTTCGGATGTGGACCGAGACGCACATGGATGCGTACCACCCGCTTCACCTGCTCTCGTACTGGCTCGATGTGCCTTGGTTCGGCGCCACAGGCCCGGTCACACACACGACGAACCTCATCCTCTGGGTCGTGGTGGTGCTTGGCCTGCATCGCGCTTTCACCAAGCTCGGCCTCTCGCTCTTTGCAGCCACCTTCGGCGTGGCGCTCTACGCTGCGCATCCGGCCTCCGTGGAGGCTGTGGGTTGGGCGAGTGATCGCAAGGATCTGGTCGCGCTCGTGTTCGGCATGCTCGCGCTCAACGCGCACCTCGATGCGAAGTCGATGCGCGACCCGGCGGCCTGGCGTGCGTCGCTCTTTGTGCTCTTCGCCGCACTCTCGAAGGCGACTGCAGTCGCCCTCCCCGCAGCCTTCATCGCACTCGACCTCTGGACCTCGCGCAGGACGCTCCGTGAGGCGTTCTCGATGCAAGCGCCTGCGCTCACAGCGTCCGCGTTGCTCGGCGCCGTCGCGGCCTCGATCTGGATCGATCACGACATGATCTACGGCGTTGGAGCCGATGCGCCGACGCGAAGCTGGCAGCTCATCCCAGCGACGCTGACGCACTATCTCCGCACCACGTTCTTCCCCGACGCACTCACACCGCTCTACGCGCTCGAGCGCCATGTCCCGTCGACCATGCTCGAGGTGATTGCGGGGCCCGCGTCGGTTGCCGCTGCGCTCTTTGCCGCATGGCAGGTACGCAAAGAGTCCGCGTCGCATGCGCTCGTTGGCGCTGGCCTGCTGCTCTTCGTCGTCTTCTTCCTACCCGTCTCCAACGTGCTCGCGATCTACTTTCAGTGGGGCGATCGATTTCTCGTGTGGATGAATCTGGGGCTCGCGTTGAGTGCGGCTGCACTCGTCGATGCGTTCGCGCCGAAGGATCTGTCTTGGCGGGGCGCGGTGATGGCGGCTTGCCTTGTCGTGCCGCTCGTTGCCCGCTCGGTGCAGTACAGCGAGGCCTGGTCGAGTGACCTGCGGCTCTGGTCGCATGCGGTGTCGGTTGAGCCAGAGGCGTACTTCGCCTGGCTACAGCTCGCAGAGGTGCGACGCGATGGTCGCGATTGGGATGGCGCGATGCGCGCGGCCTCGCACGCGACGACGATTGCCCCGGAGGAGCCGCTTCCGCATGGCGTGTTTCTCTCCTCGCTCGCCCTTCGCGATGAAGCGCGCCAGCACCTCGCGCCCTCGCGTGCCCTCGCACACGCGAGCGTGTTCCTGCGTGCGATGAACGACGCCGAGCAACTCCGCGAGCTTGCTGCGACGATGCAGGACGAGGGCTACCGCGATGCGATGCTCTTTGTGCTGGGTCGCTCGCTCGATGTGGCCCCGGTCCGCAACGATCAACTTGAGCACGCGACGGCCGTGCAGCTGCGCGATGGCAACGTCTGGCTCGCGCGCTTCTATCTTTCACGCATGACCGAGCGCCCCCTGTCTCCGCTCGTCACGCGTTTTTTCGAGGGCGAGCTCCGTCGAAACGGGCTCCCGCTTCCAGCCGAGCTGGCAGCACCCGAAGGTGCTCAGACGCCCTGATAGGTCGGCTTTCGCTTCGCCGCGAATGCAGCGAGCGCTTCCAGACGATCCTTCGAGGCGAGCGTGCGCTCGTAGCAGCGGCGCTCGAGCGAGAGGCCCTCTTCGAGGCTGAGATCCGTCGCGCCGTCGACAGCTTCGAGTGCGGCCGCAATCGCGATGGGCGCGGCGTTCTCCAGCGGGGCAACAAAGCGCAGCGCTGCATCGAGGCAACTCTCGCCTTCGTTCGCGAGGGCATTGACGATGCCCATCTCCAATGCGGCCTTGGCGTCGAAGCGGCGCGCGAAGACGATGAGCTCTTTCGCGCGCCCACCGCCAACGATTCGGACAAGGCGCTGCGTGCCGCCTGCGCCAGGAATGATCGCGAGCGAGGTCTCGGTGAGGCCAAGCTGAGATGCGGGCGTCGCCACGCGGAAGTCGCACGCCAGCGCAAGCTCCAGGCCGCCGCCGAAGGCCACGCCATCGATCGCCGCAACGGTCGGGATCGGAAGCAGATCGATCGCGCCAAACGCGCTCTTGTAAAGGCCGAGGAAGTCGCGAACCTCTTCTTCAACCATGCCCTGACGCTCTTTCAGATCCGCGCCCGCGCAGAACGCTTGGCCGCCGGCACCGGTGATGATGATGGCGCGCAGGCTCCGATCATCCCGCGCTTCGCGTGCGAGGCGACCGAGCTCACGCACAGTGGCTCGGGCCAGCGCGTTGCGTCGCTCGACCCGATCGATCGTCCAAATCGCGAAGGCGCCGCGCCGCTCAACGCGGATGCCATGCGAACCACCCGCAGCTTCAATCTCTCGTTCAACCGTCGTTGTCATGCGCGACTCGTAGCACGAGGCCCGCGCACAACTCTCGCGCGATCAGAACGGCGTTTCGAAGCGCACGCAGGGGTTCGAGTCGACGCAGAATGTGCTCAAGGCCGATGGCTGATTGGTCGCAAGCACCACGCCGACGGTGATGCCCACTGCAGCGACGACGACGGCGCCTGTGACGATCCAGACGATTGGGTCTTCGAACCACTGCGGAGGCGAAGGCGGCGGAAGCAGGGTCAGCGTCAGGTGGAGCGCGTCACGATGGCCTGCACTCGCCTCGAACGTCTGCGTCAGCTCCTCGTAGCCCACCATCGCAAGTCGCAGCGTGTGCGTGCCGTCGCGTAGCTCAAGCTCCGTCGGCGTATCGCCAGAGTAGTTGTCGTCGACAAAGACGCGCGCACCGACCGGCTCCGACTCCACGACAAGGACGTGGGAGATCGGAATCAGGTCGACTGAGACCGGAAGGTCCTGACCCGCGACGACGACGATGACGTCGGTGTACTCGCTGAACCCCTCAAGCCGCACGCGGAGCGCGTGCTCACCGGGCGTCGCAACGACAGGTCCCACCGGGGCCACGCCAACCTGCTGCTCATCGATCAGGATCTCTGCGCCCTCAGGCAGGCCGGAGAAAACGACGTGCGCTGCGTTGCGCGGTTCCTCGGTCGTTGTCGCAGGCGTACGGTCGCGACGCCTTCGCTGCGCCTCTGCGCCACTCGCGGACGAAACGCTGAACGCCAACGCGAGCGCGAAGCTCGACCAACGAACAAGAGATGATCCGCGGTTCACCGGGGCATCGTACGGACGGCGGCGAGGCACGGTCAACGTGGAACTGGTTCTCGGTCGCCGCACGGATCGGATAGAAACGTCGAATGACGATCGACCTCGCCGATGATCTGCTCGCCTACCTGCACGCTTCTCCCACCCCCTGGCACGCGACCGCCGAGACACGACGACGGCTTCTCGCCTCGGGTTTTCGCGAACTCGACGAGGGCGAGACCTGGACGATTGCCCCAGGGGACAAGGTCTTTGTTGTGCGCGCGGGCTCGACGATCGCAGCGCTGGAGATTGGCGACGAGGCGCCCGAGAAGAGCGGGTTTCGCTGGGTCGGCGCGCACACGGACTCGCCCAACCTGCGCCTCAAGCCCAACGCACAGCTGAAGCGACACGGGCAGTTTCAGGCGGGCGTCGAGGTCTACGGCGGCGTGCTCCTCCACACATGGCTCGACCGCGACCTCGCGATCGCCGGGCGCCTGCACACGCGCAACGGCGGCCTTGTCTCGTCGCTCATCAACGTCACCCGTCCTATCGCACGCGTGGCCTCGCTCGCCATCCATCTCGATCGCGGGGTGAACACCGATGGGCTCGTGCTGAACCCGCAGACCCACTTGCCACCACTGCTCGCGATCGAGTCCGGGGGTGCGCTCGACTTCCGTGAGTTCCTCACGAGCCAACTGGACGGCGTGAGCGTCGCAGACCTCGTCGCGTTTGATCTCTGCTTCTACGACGCCGCGCCTCCCACGCGCGGTGGACTTCGCGGCGAGTACCTCTTCTCAGGCCGCCTCGACAACCTCGCGATGTGTCACGCGTCGGTCGCAGCCTTGCTCAGTGGGCCCGCACCCTCGGGTGCCACGCGCGGATTTGTCCTCTACGACCATGAGGAAATTGGAAGTCAGAGCGCGCAGGGCGCGGGCTCGCCCTTCATCGCGGATGTCATGCGACGCATCGTGGATGCACACCCGAAATCATCGGGGATGCGGGATACATTGGAGAGGACGCTGCACCGCTCGTTCATGATCTCCGCGGACATGGCACATGCGATTCACCCGAACTACGCCGACAAGCACGAGGCGCAGCACGCGCCCCTTCTCGGCGGCGGGCCCGTGATCAAGGCGAACTCCAACCAGCGCTACGCGACCGATGGCGAGAGTGCGGCGCGCTTTGAGCTCTGGTGTGGCGACGCGGGCTTTCAGCCGCAGCGCTTTGTGACGCGCACAGACCTCGCCTGCGGCTCGACGATTGGCCCCATCACCGCCGCGCTGACCGGGATGCGCATCGTCGATGTGGGCAATCCCATGCTCTCGATGCACTCGATTCGCGAGATGTGTGCAGCGGCAGACGTGCCGAAAATGGTCGGCGCATTCCGCTCCTTCTTCGCCTCGCGGACGTGAGCTAGCGCTGCCTGCCTGACTTCAACACAGAGGCCTCAAGCCATGCGCGATAGGGCGCGTGCGGGGCCCTCGCGTCCAGCACCAGCACCTCCGGGACCTCATAGGGATGCAGCGTGAGCAGGCGCGCCACGAGCGCCTCGATGTGCTCGGGCGTCGTCTTGATCGAGAGCTGAAACTCCTCGTCCGTGGTGACGGCGCCCTTCCATCGATACGTCGATGTGATGGGGCCCACACGCTGCACGCATGCAGCGAGCTGCTCCTCCACCAGGGCCCTCGCGACCCGCTCCGCGACCTCCACCGAGGGCACGGTCGTGCACACCACAGCGATCACGCGTTGCCGAGCGCGCGCAGATTCGAGCGCATCTCAAAGACGCCGCGCTGCTTTGCACCCGCGAGCACACGCAGCGCCTCGCGGTAGCCACGTGTCAGCAACTGGCGTGCGTTGCCGCGATCGAGGAACGAGTATTGACCGAGGTCGGCCGAGACGTTGAGGATCGTGACGTGTGGATAGAGGCGGTGGATGAGATCAATGCCGCGCTTCTCCTTCTCCGAGAGAATGATGTTCGCCGTCTGACGAAACATCGCGCCGGCGGATCCCATGGCCATCGAGGGCTCGTTCGGTCGCGTCACATGCGGGCGATAGACGTTGGAGATCACGACGACATCCGCACCCGCCTCGACCGCGAGATCGATGCTCAGGGTGCGGACGAGCTCGCCGTCGATGTAGTAGCGATCGGCGATTCGATAAGGTCGGAATATGAGAGGAACGCAGCTGCTCGCCGCGACGGCCTGGCTGATCGGAACATCCTCGATGTGCCCTGGGCCAAAGACCACGCGACCCCGACCGTCGACATCGGTGGCGGTCACAAGCAGCGGCTTCTTCAGCTTGCGGAAGTCGTTCGTTGGCAGGCGACCGGCGAGAAAGCGCTCAAAGCGATCGATCGAGAAGAGACCGCTTGTGAGCCAGCCCGGCGAACGAAGCTGCTCGACCGAAGGAAGCCCGAGGAAGTAGCGCCCCTTCATCGCACCGGTCGGATCCTCACGACGCCACCAGGGGCGCAGCCAGTCGACCATTTCGTCTGCGGTGATGCCCTGCGCGAAGCACGCGCCTGCGATCGCACCCGACGAGGCACCGACGAAAACATCGGCTTCGAGGCCGAGCTCTTCCATCGCCTTCAACACGCCGAGATGTGCGACGCCTTTGGTGGCACCGCCCGAGCCGACAAACGCTACGCGAGGCTTGCTCATGGTCCTGACTCGATTCTGATGAAGCAACTGCTGCTACCAAAAGAGAAGGCGCGCTCGAATGGCGCGCCCCCTCGTACACCCTGACCCAGCTGCTCAGCGCTGGAGACCGCGAACCTGCGTCGCCTCAGCTTCGGCGGCCCAAGGACCGATCCCACCGAGCCACCCAACACCAATGATGAGCGCCAAAATGCCGCCCACAACAATCGCACCTTTGACTGCCGGACTTGCGTCTTCCCAGAAACCCATGAGCACCTCCTTGAGGCCTTGAAGCTTAAAGATAGCGGTGTAGCGAGGTCAACTATCAACGCGCCTCGGGGCTCGTTAACCTCGCTCTGGAAGACGCAGGTCGATGCGCTTCAAAACGCGCGCGGGTGTCGGCAGTGCGTAGAGGTCGAGGATGAGGGCGAGGATGGCGATGATCCCCGGCGCAAGGAGACCGAATGCGCCGAGGACCACGAGGCCTGCGCCCACGCTGATGCAGGTCACGCTCGCACGCATCGCATCACGTGAGGCGGCGCGTGCAATCCAGAGGGCCGCGCTTGCGTCCTGGAGATCGTCCGTCGTCAGGGCGATGCCCCTTTGCGCCTGCGCCGAGCCCGCAGCCTCCAGCAAGATGGGGACGTCTGCGCCCTCAAGCGCCTCTTCATCCGTGCCCCGACGGCCGACGACGGCGACCTTCGCGCCCGCATCCCGCAAGCGACGAACTTCCGCGCCGCGCTCCGCAGGTGGGAGCTCCGCCTTCACCTGCTCGACGTCGACGAGCTTCGCGAGTGCCTCGATCGTTCCGCGGTGATCGCCTGAGAGCAACTGCGTGTCGATGTCGAGATCGATCAGGCGCTGCACGGCGGCACGCGCGCCCGCACGCACGTCATCGCGCAGGGCAATCCAGGCCTTTGCGCGGCCATCGATCGCGATGAAGACGACCGAGAGCGCGCGGCCCTCGGCGCGCTGCACTTCGCCCTCGGAGGCGGCCACGCTCGTCCCCTCGTCGAGCAAGAGCTGACGACTTCCGACGAGGATCATCTCGCCATTCGGTCCCGACCCGCGCACACCGCGACCTGGCACCTCCGTGATGCGGCGTACGGTTGGCAACTCGTGGGAGGCCACACCGACGTGCTGAACGATGGCGCGCGAGATGGGATGCGTGCTCTCGTGTGCACATGCTGCGGCCAGGAGAAGCGCGGCCTCTGGATCGCCCCCGATTCCATGCGATTCCACGACCTCGGGCGTGCCCTCTGTGACGGTGCCGTGCGTGCAGAGAAGCGTCGTGTTCACACGGCCTGCGCGGTCGAGGGCGCGTGCGTTGGCGAAGATGATTCCGCGACGTGCGCCGGCCAAACCGGCCGCGGCATGTGGCATCGAGGAGGCACGTCGGAGGGAGAGCGCAGGGATGGCGATGAGTACTGCAGCAGACGCCGCGAGACGTGCTGCAAGGCCGCCCTCGGAGGGCGCGATCACGACACCGAGAATCACGCCGACCGCGGCGACGACGCCCGTGAAGGAGAGCAAACGTGCGATGCGTGCGGTGACAACAGCAGCATCGGCGGCGGTGCCGTCTGCGAAGTGAATGGGACGAAGAAGCGCGCGGTCGGGGCCCACGTGATTGGCGCGCACGGTCAGCTCCCCTTCCACGATGCGGGCCCCCGCGAGCAAGCAATCACCACGACTGCGGCGCGTTGGCGTATGCGACGCGGGATGCAGGAGCACGAGCGCCGTACCGCGCACGATCTCCCCGTCCGCGCTGACGACATCACCGCCGACCACCACACGCTCTTCACCCACGCGGATCTTGTCTTCTTCCGCGCGCGCATTGCCGCGCATGCCCAGCGGAACCGCACGCCGCACACTGCGCTCAAGGGCATCGACTGGCGCCTCCGAGAGCGCATCAAGCCACCACCGAAGGTTCGCGAGCGAGGCGACAAACGCCGCACCGACCAAAGGCAAACGCGCATCCGAGCCATCGAGGTGGATGAGCAACGCCGACGCCGCCGAGAGCCCAGCCGCGAGTGCGCCCGTGGTGTACGCGAGCCAGCCCGCAGACTCACGAAGGTGCGCACCGCCTGCGAGGGCCGCGAGGCCTGCTGCGAGGGTGAAGACGGCCGAGACAGCCGCGACGGTAAACGTCGTTGCAAACGCTGCAGAGACAATCGCCGCACATGCGAGGCCAAGCGCGAGCGTGGGCGGCGGTGCGAGCTCGACCGCTTCCACCGCAGCGTGATCACCCGACCACGCGGCATCAAAACGCCTTGGCCGACGCGAGGGGGTGCGCTCCGGCAACTTGGCCATCGCGAGCGATGCACGAGGCGACGGAGATGCTGGAGGTACAAGCGCCGCCACGAACGCCTCGCGACAGGCCTCACTGCACGCGTACTTTGCGCCCGTCCCTTCGAGCATGACCGCGTAGCGCGCACGCAGTGGCTCAACACCTCGTCCGCACGAGGCGCAGGGCTCATCTGGGTCGTGCGGTCGCACCGAACTCATGGCGCAACCCGATAGCTGCGGGCTCGATGAGCGTCAACGTCGGGCTCGGTGTCGCGTGCCTTAAGCGCGCTTGCTGTAGGTGCCTGGCGCGAGGCAATCGACGATGCGCGCAGGGTTTGCGATGGCCCGCGTCGCTATCTCCGCGTGTGCTGCCTCGATGCCTGCAACATCGCCTGCGAGCTCGGCCATTCGGGCACGCGCGACCTCGGCGTGAAGGTTCATGTGGACGGCGCTCAGATCCCGAATGGCATCGCGCAGCGCGCCCTCTGCACCCGAGGCATCTCCGCGTGTCGCGAGCATCCCGCCGCGCAGCAGGGCGGCGAGCCCAGTCGCCCACCCGACCTCCTCGGCCTGAAGCTCACGAATCGCCTTCTCCACCGAGCGAAGCGCTGCAGCGGGCTTGGGTTCCGTGGCGGCAGCGGAGAGCTCGGTACGGCCGCGCAAGTCAATCCAACAGATGCGATAGAGCTGCACCTGAAGCAGGAGCGAAGACTTCACGGCCTTTGTCGCATCACGCACACGCTTTGCGGCGTCCTCACCCTTCCGTCGGTAGAGCGAGACCTCGGCCTGACCGTAGAGCTCCCAGAAATGAAGGATGGAGAAGCGCTCCATGGACCAGCGCTTGATGGCCTCACTGAGCGCCTCCGCGGCCAGCTCAGGCTGGTCATTCGCGAGGCGAGCCAGCGTGCCGAATTTAATCAGCGAGTAGATCTCCATGTAGAGATCACCGCGCGCCTGCGCATCGACGAGCACTTGCGGGACGTGCTGAATGATCTCGTTCCAACGGCCCATTCGGTAGAGACAATCGAAGCGGACAATCGTGGTCGTGTCGAGGTTCCACGCCATGCCGGTGCACTGCGTGCGGATCACTTCCTCGCCTTGCGTCGACACAGCAAGGCCGTTGGGCCAATCGCCTTCGAGCCATGGCGCCGCGCCCACCGCACCCGCGAGCAGGCCGTTGACCTGCGAGTCATTCACCTGCGCCGCAACCTCGTGTGCGCGCTTGATCAGTGCTGCCGTGCGAGCCCGGCTCCCCGAGCCGCCCGTGGCGGAGAACGGCACCTCCACCGAGGCCGCGCGTGCCACACGGCGCGCATCACCCGACTCAAGTGCGAGGAGCATGTGCATCGACTGGAACGCGCCCGCGCGGACGAAATCGATCATCGAGAGGCCGATGGCCATCGACCAACAGACATCCATCTTGAGCCGCATGCGCGCGCTGACCGACTCTGGAGGCCTGGCCTTGAAGGACATGCCCTTCCAGCTGAGCTGGGCACGGCGAAACACAAATGCGCCCATCGCGAGCGTCGGGTTCGAGAGGATGGGCATGCCGATCTCGCGCAGCACCTCTGCCAGGACGCGATTGGCCTCATCGTGATGACCGCTCGCAAGGAGTTGCTCTCCCGCTTGCCTGCGGAGGTCGAGCGCGACCTCGGCATCGACCGTCGCGCTTGCAGAGGCGGTGTATGCGCTCGCAGCCTCAGCGCCACGACCCGCATCACGGAGCGCATCGCCCAGGCGCACCTCGAGGGCGCCATCGCTTGTGCCTGTGCGCATCTCAATCGCCTCGCGGTAGAGCAGCGCAGCGCGATCAAAGGCCAACTGCGTGGCGGCGTAATCCGCGGCGCGCACGGTGTAGTCGAAGGCACTTGCCGTGTCGCCCGCTGCACGCCAATGCGTTGCGAGCTGATCGACATCGTCGCTTCCTGAATCCTCAAATGCCTGTGCCAGCCCACGATGCGTGGTCGCTGCGCGGTCGCGCGGCATGGTGGTGGAAACCGTCTCGCGAATGCGGTCGTGGTAGGTCTCCGAGTGCGTGCGTCCGTCGATGGTCAGCGTGCGCACCAGGCGCGAGGAGCGCAGCAGCGCAAGGCCCGAGGACTCAAGGCTTGAGAACCCGCTTGCAACGCGAAGCACGCTGTCGTCGACAGGCTTTCCGGCGATCGAGAGCACCTCGAGAATGCTGCGCGCATCACGCGGAAGCTGGTCGAGACGGCGCCCGATGACGTCTGCCAGGGTGACCGCCTCGGTCGGGGTCGCACCGGGCAGTGGACGCTCTGCAGGGCGCTCGTTGTGCGCCGTCGCGAGCTGATCGATGAAGAGCGGGCTGCCCGCCGCATCGAGCGCGATCTGGCCCATGCGCACATCGTCCGGCGAGAGGTGCAGCAAGGCGCTTACGAGTGCTGCAGCATCGTCCTGCGAGAGCGCGCCGACCTCGATGTTGCTGCCCTGCTGCGCAAGGCTTGGATTGAGCGCGCGCAGCTGACGAAGGAAGGGGCTCGTCTTGGCTTCGTCGCTTCGATACGTGCCCACCCAGAACAGCGCAGGCGCATCGGGTGTCTGAATCAGCTCCGTGATGGCCAGCGCGCTGTCGATGTCACCCCAGTGGAGGTCGTCCACGTAGATGATCACGCGCTGTCTCTTGGCGAGGCGACGCAAGAGCGCGCGTAGGGCTGCGAATGCGCGGCGACGGCGCTCGATCGGGTCAGGAAGCTGAACCGTCTTCGCGCCCAGCGTGTCGATGAAGGGCACGCGACGAAGCGTCGGGAAGAGAAGCGCCAGCTCGCCAAAATGACGCGGCAGGAGCTCGAGCAGCGCCTCGTCCGATTGCGTCGCGAGAAAGCGGCCAAGGCTATCCACCACGCCGTCGATGGCCTTGTAGGGAACGGCCTCGGTTGCGTAGCAACGCCCTTCGAGGAGGAGCGTGGTGGGGTTCGCGCGTGTGACCTCGGCGAGGAAGTGTCGAACGAGTGCGCTCTTTCCCATCCCGGATGGGCCATGCACCAACATCGTGCGCGCACGCCCGCCGGCGACCTCCGCGGCCGCCGCATGCAGCAGCGCGAGTTCATGCGCTCTACCGACGAAGGGCCTATCCGTCGCGAAGTTGAGCTCGGTGCGATTCACCGAGCCTGTGATCGGACGCGCCTGTCGCTGGCCCAGCAACGCGAGCACTTCGCTGCCCGTGGGCCGCTCCGAGGGAACGCGACGCAGGAGCTTCATGCAGAGCGCATCGAGGTCGCTCGGGACACTCGGATCCAGCGCGCAGGGCGGCAGTGGGTCGCGCGTCTGCTTCTCGTAGAAGACTTGAATCGGCTGCCCCTCGAAGGGGAAGCGGCCTGTCAGCGCGAGATAGAGCGTCACGCCGACCGCGTACCAATCGACTGCCTCCGTAAGCTCTCCGCCGATGCCTTGCTCGGGGGCCATGTAGAGCGGCGTCCCCACGATGTCGCGATCCGCCGCATCGACCTGCGGACCGAGCTCAAGCACGAGGCCGAAGTCGAGGAGCACCACACGACCCGTGCGATCCACGAGCACGTTCTGCGACTTCAGATCGCGGTGCAGCTTGCCTGCGGTGTGGAGCGCGTAGACGCCCTCCGCGAGCTGCAGAAACGAGGCGCGCAGTCGTTCGAGATCGAGCGCTGCACTGAGAGCGCGTGGCGCGCGCGAGGGCTCCTCACGGTTGCGCACGCCAGAGGCAATCGTCGTCGCTTCGAGCCGCGAGTTGTGTGGCTGCCCATGGGCACCAGGCCTCACCCACTCAAGCAGCGGCACCCCATCCACGAGCTCCATCGTGAAGTACCAATGCGCGCCATCCGAGAGGAGCTCGTAGAGCTGCACGAGATTGGGATGAACCACATCGGTGAGGCTTCGGAACTCGCGCTTGAAACGGTAGATCGCTGTCGGCTCAAGGTGATGCAGGCGCTTCAGCGCCACGGTCATCTGTCGCTCGTTGTCCCAGGCCTCGTGAACCACGCCGTACCCACCGGCCCCCAGCTTGGTGCGCAGCTGGAAGCGCTCGAAGATTGGCTCGTCAGCGTGGGCGTTGGTTTTGGGCATAGAGCGAGAGGGGAAGAAGCACGCGTTGACCGGACGGACCGTGTTCTGTGACAGTACACGCGGACGCTTCGATTTGCGCTGTGCAATCGAATCTCTTGGATTTTCGGCTGATTACGACTGTGGAGGAGCCCCCAATGACCGCACCCAGAGTGCCTAGTTCCGTCTTGCGTGCGAGCCGCACGGAGGTGACAAACGCCACGTTTGAAGTTGTTTCGGGGACGATCCCGGAGGGGTTGGAGGGGCACCTCTTCTTCGTGGGGCCTGTGGGTACTGTGGCCTCCGGTGGGCTGCCCTACCCGAACCCGACCACCGTGCTGAACGGCGATGGGATGGTCGTCCGTGTGGACTTCGCGAAGGGGGCCGCGACCTTCTCCACGCGCATCGTTCAGACCTGGGATCAGCGCGCCGACGTGCTGACGCACGAGACCGCACTGCTGGAGCTCCTCCGCTTTGTGCCGGCCGGCATGGCGCGCATCGGCCTGCTTGGCGCACGTGATTTCGTGAACACCGCATTTCAGCCGATTGCGGCAGGCGACCAGCCCGCACGCCTGCTCGTGACCTGCGATGCAGGGCGCCCCTGGGAGATCGATACCGTCACGCTCGAGGCGCGCACGCCGCTTGGAAAGCGCAGCGAGTGGGTGCCCTCGGCACTGGGCTTCCTGCCCTTCCCGCTCGTCCTCACACCCGCGCATCCAGCCTACGATCCGAAGACCTCCGAGTTCGTGACGGTGAACTACGTGCGCTCGCTCATGAGCATCCTTGGCATGGGTGCGACGAGCAGCGCGCTGAGTTTGTTGCCCCAAGCGCTTCAGGACGAAGTGCACCTGCTTGTCTCGGGCACGACGGACGTCGCCTCCGCATCGCATGCGGCGCGCTCCACGCGAGGCGAGCCGCTGGGCCGGGCCATCCTCGATCACGTCGAGTCGCTCTTTGCACCGGCCGAAGCCGTCGAGGCCTCCGAGTCTTGCCGCGCCCTTGTCTGGACAGGCGAAGGCGAGATGACTGCGACCTCACTCATGCTGCCGAGCGGCGAGCCTGTGGTGATCAAGCAGACGGTGCATCAGGTCGCGCTCACCAAGGACCACCTCGTCCTTCTCGATACGGGCTTCAAGTTCGGCGTCGCGCAGCTCTTCAACAACCCGATGCCCGATGACCCGCGGCTCGATGCGTTCATTCGTGAGCTGCTCGACAAGCCGCAGATGAACCAGACCATCCTCTACGTCGTGCGTCGCGATGCGCTTGGTCAGGGGGTTCCGGCCACGGCGCAGCAGGTCATCATCCCGATCGAGGCGGACCACTTCCTCGCGGACTACGACGACCGCGACGGCACGATCACGGTCCACGTGGCGCACGCGCCGGTGACGGACTTGGCCGAGTGGTGGCGCGCCTACGACAAGAACTTCTACACGCGCGAGCAGGGCTCGTATGCGGCGGGCTTTCTCTCGGTCGGCGCCATGGATGTGGGGCGTCTCGGTCGCTACGAGATCGATGCGGCCACGGGCGCCGTCACCGACTCGAAGGTGATCTTCGACGACGAGAAGCTCTGGGCCATCTCGCTCTACGCCGGTCGCGATCTCTGCTCCACAGACCCACTGCCCGAGCGCATCGAGTCGCTCTTCTGGGGCACCGAGGGCTTCATCCCGGAGCTGCTCACCGATTGGGTCTTCGACCACTACAAGGACTACGCCTACCGCCAGACGCCCATCTCGGAGATTCGTCGGATGGGCGACTCGGGGCGGCCGAGCTGCCTTGTGCGGCTCGACACCAAGACGATGACGCTCGCGGATTCGCGCGTGCTGCCGCCGGGCTACCTCACGAGCTCGCTGCAGTTTGTGAAGCGCCCTGGAACCACCACGGGCCATGCGGGTTGGCTCCTCTGCACCATCTTCACCGATGCCCGCGTGGAGCTCTGGATTCTCGATGCCGAGGACCTCAACGCGGAGCCTGCGATCCTCGCCTCCACCGAGCTGCCGGTCGGGTTCACGCTGCATACCGCCTGGCTCTCGGGCCCGCTCGCGCCACGCACAGCGACCTACGCCGTCTCGCCGGATGAAGACCTCGCGCCCATCCAAGACCCAGCAAACGCTGCGGACTCTCGCGTCGCGGATTTCGTGCGCGACCATCTGCTCCCCGAGCTCCGCAAGCTGACCTGAGCCGACGGAGAGTCCGACGCAAAGAGCCCCTGCTGCGTTCCCTTGGCGGGGAACCCAACAGGGGCTTTGCCTTGCCCGAAGCGGACGTGCTCAGCGGTAGATGTGCAGGGCGCCCGAGAGCCCGCGACTGCCTGTGGCTGGCGCGTTCACGCCGCGTCCACCTGTGGCCTCGTAGGGCGCGCCGACCGTGAGCGTGCGTCCATCGGCGCTCATGCCGAGGAAGCCGTAGTAGGTGTTGCCTCCAGAGGGCGGCTTGATGAAGTCACGCATCGCCCAGGTCGCCCCGGTGCGCACGAAGACGTAGACCGCGCCCGAGTTCATGCCGCCCTCGTCGGAGGTGGTCCCGCCGGTGCCAAGGCCCGAGCTGTCCTCGCCGGAGGCGCTTACTGCCACCGTGTTTCCGTCGCCGCTGACGGTCGCGAAGAAGCCGAAGTTGTCGGCCGCCCCGGTGTTGTTGGCCTTGATGTAGGCCTCCTGTCGCCAGGTGATTCCGTCGTAGCGGAAGAGGTAGACGGCGCCGCTGTCGACCGCGAGCTCGTTGGACGCGGGGTTGATGCCGAGGCCGGAGCCGTCCTCCTGGGCTGCGGCGGCGATGATGAGCGTCCCGTCGTCGCTGATGCGTCCTGCGGAGAACTCATCTCCGGCGCCGGTGTTGCTCGCCTTGAGCATCGTCTGGAAGGACCAGGTGTTGCCCGTGCGCGTGTAGACGTAGCCCGCGCCCGAGTTCGCGGCGTCCTCGTTCGGAAGGGGATTGATGCCTGTGGTGGAGCTGTCCTCCCACTGCGCGCCGACAACCAGCGTGTTGCCATTCGCGCTGAGGCCGACGCCTGAGCCGAAGAGGTCGTTCGCGCCGTTGTTGCTCGACTTGATGAAGGCCTGCTCCGTCCAGGTCGTGCCGCTGCGTGAGAAGACGTAGACGGCGCCGCTGTCGACGGAGCCCTCGTTGGGCGCTGAGCCCACGCCCGAGCCGCTGCTGTCCTCGTAGCGCGCACCGGCGGCGAGCGTGTTGCCGTCCGCACTGAGCGCCATCGGGAAGCTGAACCAATCGTTTGCGCCTGGGTTCGAGGCCTTGATGAAGGCCTGCTGCGTCCAGGTCGTGCCCGTGCGCGTGAAGATGTAGGCCGCGCCGCTTGCACTCAGGAGCTCGTTCGAGGGGCCGTTGATGCCGGGTGAGGAGGAGTCCTCACGGATGGCGCTGACGGCGAGCGTGTTGCCATCGGCGCTCAGATCGACGTAGCCGCCGAACGAGTCGTCGATCGTCATCTGATTGGCCTTGATGTACGACTGGAAGGTCCACACGTCGCCCGTGCGCGTGTAGATGTAGACAGCGCCAGCCTGGGGAGCCGCCGTGTTCGGAACGCTGTCGACGCCCGTCGTTCCGCTGTCTTCTCCAGGCGCACCGACAGCCAGCGTGGTGCCGTCCTCGCTCATCGCGGAGGCCCAACCGTAGTAGTCGTTGACGCCTGCGTTCTCGGCTTTGAGGAAGGCATCCACGCGCGGGAAGATCAGCGGCAGGCAGGTCGTGCCATCGCCGATGTAGCCCACGTCGCACGAACACCGGCCGACCGAGCACGAGGCATTGGCGGAGCAGAGGCCCATCGACACATCGGCTGCGTCCACGAGCGTGTCGCAGTCATCGTCGATCGCATTGCAGACCTCGGGGTTGCCCGGGAAGCGTGCGCGGTCCGCATCGTCGCAATCGCCGGAGACCGTCACGCGCGCTGCGATCGGCGTGCAGGAATTGACCAGCGTTGTGGTGTTGCCGACGCCATCGCCATCGCTGTCGACGAAGTAGTCCACGAAGGTCAGGCCATCGTCGGGCATGTCGTTGCAGTCGTTGTCGATGGCGTCGCAGATCTCGGGGTTCGTCGGGAAGCGCGCCGCCACCGTGTCGTCGCAATCGCCACCGCGCAGCACAGTGCCGGGGTCGCTCGAGCAGCGCGAGGCGAGCGTGCTCGTATCGCCGTAGCTGTCGCCGTCGCGGTCGAGGTAGCTCATCACAAAGGCGATGCCGTCATCGATGACGCCGTCGCCATCGTTGTCGATGCCATCGCAGGTCTCGATGTCGCGGCGGTCCACCACGCCATCGCCGTCGACGTCGGAGACGGCATCGCAGATGGGCGTGCCGGGGCAGGTCACGCAGTTCTGATCGTTCGAGCAGACGCCGCCGCCAGGGCCACAGGAGGAGCCGACCTCACGCTGCGTGAGGCGCACGCACGCGCCGGTGATGCAGTCGATGTAGTGAAGGAAGCAGGGGTCGCTGTCGTCCTGGCAGATGACCTGAAGGCAGGCGGTCGTCGCATCCGTGGCGACAGGTCCTGCATCCGGCATCGAGGCATCGACCACGGACACCGGGACGGGCAAGGGCGTGCAGCCTTCTTCGCGCGCGCAGTAGTCGCCGGAGGGGCATGCGCCCTCGGTGGGCTCTTGAAGACAGAGGCCGCGCTCACAGGACATGGTTGCGCACGCGGCTGCTGGCTCGTCGCACTCCGCGGCCGATGCGCAGAAGAGCACCTCGCCCGCGGCACAGTTCGCATTCGGGTCCATCGGGTCGCAGCAGTGGTCGGCCCAGGTTGTTGGGTCCTCGGGGTTGCACTCGGTGTCGACGCAGCGACCGCGCGCGCACTCGGTGAACGCGGCCGAGCCACCCGGTGCCGGGCACATCACCGCGACGCAGGCTGCATCGAGGCCGATGGTGATGCGGGTATTTCCGCGCACCACGATCGAGCTCCACTTCTCGACGAGCACCGTGCCCGAGCCGCGTGGTGGACGCAGCAGGCGCACGCGCACCGTGTACGCGCCGTCCTGCACGGCCGTGAAGTCGGCGACGCGAAAGCCTCTTCGAAACGCAGCCGCGTTCCCGAAGTCTGCGGGCTGAATGCCCGTGCGAAGAATCTCGGCGCCGCGTGTGCGCGAGGCACCTGCGGGGAGGAGGACCACGTCGACCTGATCGAACTCAGGGCCGGGGACGAGGTCGGTCAGCACATCGACTGAGAGTGTCGAGCCGGAGGGGCTACACGACGCGATGACGAACACGAGAGCAAGGAATAGGAGTCGAATGCGCATTGCGTTCAGCGTCTCATGCGCTGGGAGAGCGCAACGCCAGACACTTCCTGCCATCGGGTTCTTTCTGCAGCGAAGCCTGATTGGACCCAGCAACACGACAACACGCTCGATGCAATCGAGGCGTGTTGTTAGGGTCTCCTGGTCGTCGGATTACCCGCGACGTTGGAGGATGCGTGATGACTCAAGTTGCAGAATCGGTGGCGCGCTGGATGGGCATTCTCTCCACGGGCCTGCTCATGGGCGCCGAGGCAGAGCAGGCCGCCGTGCGTGCGCAGCGTGTTCTTGGTGCGGGCCCGCTCGCTGAGCTTCGTCGTTGGTTTGCGGCGCTTCCCGACGAGACGGTGCGTGATGCGAAGTGCGCCGTGATCGAGGCGTGCATCTCGATCGTGCATGCCGATGGGTCGGTGGGTGACGCAGAGCGCGAGCTCATCGAGCGCATGATTCAGCTCTCGGATCTCGACCCCGAGGCCGAGGCATGGCTGAACGGCAAGGTCGAGGCGCCGGGCACCCTCGATGAGATCGTGCCGCGCCTCACGCACACAGGGCTGCGTGAGCTTGTGCTCGTGATGGCCTGGCAGCTCGCGCTCGCCGATGGGCATGCGCAGCAGAGTGAGCACGGTGCCTATGGCGTGCTCGCGGATCGCCTCGGCGTGGCACCCGGCCGCGCGAGTGAGCTGCGCTCCATCCTGAAGTCTGACGAGGGCTGAGGATGCGGGGCGCGCGCGTCACGCTGCTGGTGCTGGCCTCGCTTGCGTGCACCGCCTCGGCAGGCGCACAGGCGAGCATCTTTCCCGAGTGGGCAGGCCGCGAGGTGGAGGTGCTTCAGGGCGATCGCGAGGGGCTGATCGGCGATGCAGAGCTGCTCTTCGCGCAGTCGACGCAGACGCCCGCAGGCCCTGCCTTCGAGGGCGTGATTCTCTGCCGCATCCATGTCGATGAGCCCAACGAGAACCGCTGGGATTCGTTCGCGGACCCTGACCTGCGCCTCGTGATGCAGGCCGGCCGCACGCGTCTCACCGCCTGGGGCCCCGAGAACTCGCGCGGCGCCTATCTCTCCTTCGCTGGGCTCTCGCTGCGCTCCGGCACGCAGGTCTCGTTTCGCGTCTTTGATCGCGATGTCACAGGCGACGAGCTCATCGAGACGCTCCCCCTTCGCTTCGACGGCGGCTGGCCCTGGACGATGCACGGCAGGCATACGCAGCTGGAGTGTCGCCCCGTCGATGCGGCCCTCGCGGCAGCCCGTGCAACCGAGGGTGAGCGCGCGGCAGAGCAGGCGTTGGAGGCACTCACACAGGCCGCGCCGAACCTCGCCGCAGCCGACCTCGGACGGTCGCCCGCGCTCACGCAGGCGCAGTCTGGCGTCGTGCGTGTGATGACCTACCGAGGCACACGCGACGCCGCTGCACGCGCCCTTCGAACACGCATCCAGGCCGCCACCGCCGCCTTCGAGCGCGCGCTCCGCACGCAGCTCACCGAGGCACGCCGAAGCTCGCCGGGCCTCAACACCTGGCTCACCACCGCGCGTGGGGGCGGCATCCGCCTCACCGCATTCGGCTGCGGCGAGCGCGCACTCACGCCCCTCGGAGTCGACCCCAACACAGCAGCCTGCGTGGCCGTGCTCGAGACCCGCGGCGACACGAGCGGCCTTCAAGCCGACGTCGTCGATTCCTTCGGCGTGACCCCCGGCACCCTGGAGATCACAGGCACCCGCGCCCTCGTACGCTTCCCGATCCAGGTCGACCCAAGGCGCATGCTGCTGCGCGTCGGCGCGCCGGAGCTGCAGACGGTGCGGCTGCGGTAGGCGACTGACTGCGAAGGGCTCAAGTCGCTCGCACCTCGGTAAGTTACCGACCTCGATCCGCTCAGCTCGCTCGCACCTCGGTAACTTACCGACCTCGACCCGCTCAACTCGCTCGCACCTCGGTAACTTACCGACCTCGACCCGCTCAACTCGCTCGCACCTCGGTAACTTACCGACCTCGACCCGCTCAAGTCGCTCGCACCTCGGTAACTTACCGACCTCGACCCGCTCAACTCGCTCGCACCTCGGTAAGTTACCGACCTCGAAGCGCTGGCGCGGTGGGCACCTCGGTAAGTTACCGACTTGTCAGCGGCTCCGGCCCTGTTGCACTCTGCGCGCGTACCCGAACCCAACATGGAGGTTGTGATGGCGGCGAAGAAGACGAGTGAGAGCAGCTTGCTGGAGAAGGCAAGGCGTGAGGCAGCGGCGTTGCCGCAGGCCGAGGTGATCTCGATGGCGAATATCGAGCCGAACCTGGCGCGCGCGAATGTGACGGAGGGGCGCAAGAACGTCCTCGCGGAGCGCGAGGCGCTCGACAAGGTGATGAAGAAGGCAGCGTGGGAGCGTGTTGAGCGCATCGAGATCGTGGTCTCCACGCTTGTCCCCGCGAAGTCCGCTGCGCCCCCGCCCAAAGGCGCGGATCCTGACCTGGGAGTGCAGGTCGCACGCATGTGGGAACTGCGCGGCCGGCTCCTCCCACTCATCGAGCTCCTTGCATCGTCGGGGATTCTCTCGGAGGCGAAGGTCGCCAAGATTCGCAAAGGCCGCGGCTCGCTCGACGGCGCGAACGACCTCGTCGACATCGCCAAGCTCCTCGGCGAGAACGAAGCTGCCGTGCGCGGCAAGCTCGGCCCCATCACGCCTGCGGAGGTCCTCGAAGCCGCATCCCTCGGCGCAGCGCTTGGCCTTCGCCTGCGTCCCACGTCGGCGAAGAAGACGAGCAAGGTTACGCAAGAGCAGCGCGAGGCCGAGGACGCACGCAACCGCCTCTTCACCATCCTGCAGCGCGACTACGACTACACCTGGCGCCTCGGGGCGGTGGTGTTCGGTCGCGATGTGGATGCAAAGGTGCCGCCGATGATGTCGCGGAGGCGGACGGGGAAGTGAGCTGAGTCGGACTCGGAGGCCGTGGCCGTGGCCGAGTCCGTGGCCGAGTCCGTGGCCGAGTCCGTGACCGTGACCGTGACCGTGACCGTGACCGTGACCGTGACCGTGACCGTGACCGTGACCGTGACCGTGACCGTGACCGAGTCCGAGGCCGAGGCCGAGGCCGTGACCGAGACCGAGTCCGTGACCGTGACCGTGACCGTGACCGTGACCGTGACCGTGACCGTGACCGTGACCGTGACCGTGACCGAGTTCGTCCACGAAAAGAGCCCGAGGGATTCGCTCCTTCGGGCTCATTCTTTTGCGCTCAGTGCGTCAGCTTCCAGAGCACTGCGACGCAGTGATCGAGCTTGTCTTGCACCGCGATCATCTCGCGCTCTTCGACGTAGCCCCACGCGCTTGCGATGCGCAGTGCTGCACGCGACTCATTCGCGCTTCCCGCTGCAGTGTGAAAGTGCACCTTCCGGTTGCCGCCCTTCGCATGTGCGCCCTCGCTGACGTTGAGTGCAATCGACGTTGCGGCGCGCTTGAGCTGATCGGCGAGATTGCGGTCGCGCATCTCGATGCGACGCACGATGGGCTTGAGCGACTTGATGATCTCGAGGGTGAGGGTTTCGAGGTGGAACATTGGAGAGAGCTTCTTTCTGTGAGCCCCTTTTGTTTGTTTGGGTTTGCGCCTTCGAGGTTCGCCTCGGGCTCACGCCCCCCTCCAGCGAAAGA
>JBILQT010000415.1:0-5329 GCA_044373065.1 Sandaracinaceae bacterium | reverse complement strand
CACGCGGTAGGCCTCTGCGCCGCGACGATATATCTCGGCGGCACGCTCACGCTTGTCCTCCGGCGCCCCTGCAAAGCGGTCGGGATGGTAACGAAGCGCGAACTGATGAAAGGCCCGCTTGATCTCGTCAGCCTGGCCGGTCGGCTCGATGCGGAGGAGCTCGTAGTAGTCGAGTTGGTTGAGACGGTCGTCCGACATCAAACACCCAGCATCTGGTTTTGGCGCGCCTGCATGCGCTGAATCTCTTCGTCGGAGACGGAGCCGACGAGCTGCACGCGGATGTACTGCTCTTGGCCGCTGTCCATGTCCTTGGCGCGCACCGAGAGCGTGCCGTCAGCATCGACGAGGAAGGTCACCGAGATCTTGATCGCGCCGCGCTTGCCCTGGCGAAGGTTGCCGAGGAGCAGCTCACCGAGCGGTTGGTTCTCTTGAATCTTGCGCGACTCACCCAGCGTCACGCGGACGCGCACTTCGCTTTGTCCATCGAGTGCCGTGGAGAAAATCTTGCTCTGCTCGACCGGGATCGCCGCGTTGCGCTTGATGACGGATTCGCAGTAGCCGCCCACGGTTTCAACGCCGAGTGTCTGCGGCGTCACATCGAGAAGGAGCGGTGCGACGCCGCCCTGTGCGCCGATGATCTCACCGTGCGCGGGGCCCTGCGCAAAGGCAGCCTGCTGCATCGGCTGCTGCATCGGCATCGAGATGGGCCCGGCCGGCAAGGCTGGGAAGGGATCGGCCGGAGGGCCCGTCAGGCCTGGAAATGCGGGGATGGAAAGCTCTTGCTCCACGACTGGGATGGGCAGCGCAGCAAGCGCGGCAGGCGGTGCCGCGAGTCCTGGACGGTTCGGCTCAAGCACACGTCGGATCGGCGGACGCAGATCAACAGGCGGCGCAGGAGCGGGCTCACCGACCGCGACGCTGCGCCCTGTCACCACAACGGCGGAGGTCGGAACAAGCGGTGCTGAGGGAAGCGAGGGCATCGGTGCGGGCGGCAGCGAGATGGGTGGCGCGGGCGGCGCGCCGACACCCACCGAGCCGCGCACCACCACGGGCGCAGCCATCGTCGCGGCCGGTGCCACGGTGGCTGGCTTGGGAGGCAGGCCGGGAGGCTGGCTCGGCAGCGAGGGCATCGCAGGCGGGCGCGCGGCAGCGGGCACCTGCGCAGGTGCAACGGAAGTGCGCTCCTCGTCGAAATCGGGCGCCTTGGGAGGCGGCACCGGAGGCAATGTCGGCGGGCGCGGCACTGCTGCCTTCGGAGCGAATGCAGGCCCCCGTGGACGCGCTGCCGCTGTCTCCTCGATGATCTCGCTGCGCCGCGCCTCCGCACGCTTCTCAGCCGCACTCGGGACGCGCTTGAGGGCCACGCGCGCAAGCGGACGGGAGGGTGCAATCGAGCCGCGATCGCCACGCAGCGCATAGCCTTGAAGGGCCGCGCCCTGCGCCACGACGAGGTCAGGGTCGATCGTCGCGAGCGCCTCGCGCCCGAAGTACTCCTTCACCATCTGACGCACGAGCGGCATGCGCGTCGAGCCACCGACGAGGATCACATTGTCGAGTTGCGTGGCCGCGATGCCTGCGATGCGAAGCGCCTCGTCACAGACCGCAAACGACTTGGCCAGGAGCGGACGCGAGAGCTTCTCGAGCGCACTCCGCGAGAAGCCGAAGGTCAGATCGAGCGAGGCGCCACCATCACCGTAGGCGAGCTCTTCCACGCGAAGATGCACCTCGGGCTCCGTCGTCAGCTGGCACTTCGACCACTCCGCGGCAGCACGCAATCGCTCGTAGGCCTGCGCATCGTTGCGCGGGTCAAAGCGGTGGTGGTTGAGGAACACATCCGCCATCTGATCGGCAACGATGAGGTCGATGTCATCGCCGCCAAGGAAGGTGTCACCGGCCGTCGACATGACCTCAAAGACATCGCCCGAGAGCTCAAGAATCGTGATGTCGAAGGTGCCGCCACCGAGGTCGAAAACGGCAATGCGCTCGCGGTTGCGCGCGCCGGCGCCGTAGCCATACGCAAGCGCCGCAGCGGTGGGCTCGTTGACGATGCGCATGACCTCAAGACCCGCAACTTTGCCAGCCGCCTTCGTTGCAGCGCGCTGCAGCTCGTTGAAGTTGGCCGGCACCGTGATGACCGCGCGACTGCACTCGGTACCAAGCGAGAGTTCTGCAACGCGACGCACCTCACGCAGCACGAACGCGCTGATCTCGGGAAGCGTGTACGTCTCGTTGCGCGCGCCGACGACGACGCTTTGGTTTGGCCCCTCCGAGATCGGAAACGCGAAGCGCCCCTTGGCGCGCTGCACTTCGGGCGAGCCAAAGGGCCGGCCAATCAAGCGCTTCACCGAGTAGATCGTGTTCTCGGCATCGAGCAGTCGACGCTCACGCGCCTCATAGCCAACGAGCACATCGCCCTGCGGATGGAACGACACGACGGAGGGAATCAAGCGATTCCCCTCGCCATCCATAAGCACTTGGACACGCGTCCCGTCTGCAACCGCGACGACGGAGTTCGTCGTTCCGAGGTCGATCCCGAGCACCGGCGAAGATGACATCGCCTACGTTTGTACCGCAGCGCGCCCTGCGATTGCCACGACCTCAGCGTGAAGTTGCATGTTTGGCCTCAGCGGACGTCGCAGTTCTGAAGTGCGAGATTGAATGTGGCCGAAACAGTGAGTCCTCCAGCCGTCGTACTGGTGAGCGTGCAGGGACCCGAACCCGCAACGACGGCCGCAGCGGCGGCAGTGGACGGGGTGTACGTCACTGGGCACGAGGCCGAGCTGAAGGTCACGGCATCGCCAGCCCGAAGAACGAGCGAGGCGGTGACAGCAGCAGTGCTCGCGCCCGCAGCCACGACGACGTCGGCCTGTGAAATGAACGCTTCCCCGGTCCCGCCGCTGGGGCCGTCCAGGGTGACCGAAAGTGCGCGTCCGCTCGCGGAGCTCGTCAGCACACAGACGCCTGTCAGGTCGCCCTGCGCGAGGAGATCCTCGCCGACGATCGGAAGGCCGACGTCCAGCAGTGCGGAATCGGCGACCCGAAAGGTGCCTGACACCGTCGCGTCGGCGGCCGGAGGCGCAGTACAGGCGCTGATGACGAGCGGAAGAACGAGTGCAGTCCAAGGAGCGATACGCATGAAACCTCTGGGTGATCGGAAGGCGCTTGCGGAAAACATTCACAAAAGGCCCGCCTCACGGTCGGGCGTTTTCACGCTCCGCGAGCGCCTCCAACGCCTCATCGATCCAGCGATTTACCTGGCTCGGAAAAGGCCACATCCAGCCGTACGCGGGCGAGGTGAACTGCTTGAGGATGTGCGCACGAACCTCCGGCGAGCGCGCGTACTTCATCCCGTAGACATCGACGTACGCAGCCAGGGTCTCGGCGTACGCCTCCCACTCGATGCGGGCGCGTCCATACGCAAGACCCACGGGGAAGAACCAGAGGCCGTAGTAGAGGCTCATCCGCACGATGCCCATGCGCTTCACCTGCCGCAGATGCACCGCCTCGTGGCGCAGCGTGATGTAGCGATCGTCTGCGCTCCGCTCGTTCCACTGCGTCGGCACGTAGATGGTCTTGCCGAGCACGGTCGTGTACTGCGAGAGGTACGTCTTCTGGCCGTTGAGCGTGCCCAAACGAAGAAGGAGCGCGACCACCTTCGAGAGGCGATCGTGCTCCTTCGCGACCATGCGGAGACCGGGGAACTCAGCTTGGAGCGCCTCGAAATAGCGCTCGGCCTTGTCTCCCTGGGTCACGTGCAGCTCACTCCGTGTCCGGCTTTGCCGTCTCATCGCCGGCGGGCGGGATGAGCGAGTCGAGCACCTCAGGAAGCGCGGTCGGCGTGCCCTCGTCGGTCTCGGCCACGGGTTCGACGGCAACAACGAACTCACCGTCGGCCACGCGCAAGATGCGAACACCCTGCGTGTTGCGGCTCGCCTCACGAACCTGGACGACATGCGTGCGGATGATCTGCCCGCCGTTCGTGATGACCATGATCTGATCCTCGGTGCGAATGACACGCAGTGAGACAAGCGGACCATTGCGATCCGAGGTCTCCATCGCGAGCACGCCAAGTCCACCGCGGCTCTGCTTGCGCCAGTTCGCGCGCTCTTCGACATCGCCGCCTTCCGCCGCCGCCTCGCCTTCCTTCACCTCGATCGGGCGAAGCAAAGGCGTGCGCTTACCGAAGCCATTGGCGCTGATGCAGAGCACCTGCTGTGTCGCGAGGTCCTCGATCACGTCCATGCCGACCACGTGATCGCCCTCGCGCAGATCGATGCCGCGCACACCGCGCGTATCGCGTCCCATCGGGCGCACATCGGCCACCTCGAAGCGAATCGACATGCCCTGCGCGGTACCGATGAGCACCTCGCTCTTGTCGTTCACAATCTTGGCCGTGAGTAGCTGATCGCCCTCGTCGATCTGCACCGCGATGATGCCGCTCGAGCGAATGCTCTCGTAGGCCGAGAGTGCCGTGCGCTTCACGGTTCCGGCGCGCGTGAGCGTGAGCAGGTACATGTCATCGCCGTACTTCGCGACGGGGACGATCACCTGAATGCGCTCGCTCGCGCTTGAGTCGAGCCCAAGCAAGTTCACCGCATGACGACCGCGCGACGCGCGCGAGCCCTGCGGGATCTCGTAGACCTTCTTCGTGTAGGCGCGGCCCTTGTCCGTGATGAAGACGAGGTCTTCATGCGCGTTCGCAACGAAGAGCGTGGTGACGAAATCCTCTTCCTTGAGCTCGGCCGCCTTGGCGCCCTTCCCGCCTCGACCTTGCGCGCGGTACTCGGTGAGCGGCGTGCGCTTCACATAGCCACCGTGCGTAATCGTGACGGCCATCGGCTCGTTCGCGATGAGGTCTTCCATCGAGATGTCGCCATCCGCATGGACGATCTCCGTCTTGCGATCATCGCCGTACTTCTCACGCACTTCGCGAAGCTCACCGACGATGACGTCGAGCAAGAGCGCCTGGCTTGCGAGGATGGCTTTGAGCTCGGCGATGAGGTTCGAGAGCTCGCCGTACTCGGTCGCAAGCTTCTCGCGCTCAAGGCCCGTGAGACGCGCAAGACGCATCTCCAAGATGGCCTTGGCCTGACGCTCGGAGAGGAAGAAATCGCCGCTCGCCTTGGCGACATCGATCTCGCTCTGCGGCCTTCCCGCGCGCAGCACAAACGCCTCCAAGCCCTTGAGCGGAAGCTTCAGCAAGCGCTCGCGCGCCTCCTCTTGATCCTTCGACTCGCGAATCGTGCGGACGACCAGATCCACCTCGGTGGTGGCCATGCCCAAGCCGAGCACAAGCTCGCGCTGCGACTCGGCCTGACGAAGCTCAAAG
>JBILQT010000414.1:0-5337 GCA_044373065.1 Sandaracinaceae bacterium | reverse complement strand
CGAGACACCCGCGGAGCCCCACACTTGCAACTGATCCCAACTCGCGCAGCATGCCCCCCATGAGCGAACAACCCGCGCGTCCCTACATCGGCGGTCAGGCAGTCATCGAAGGCGTGATGATGCGCTCCCCCACAGGCATGGCCGTCGCCGTCCGCCGCCCGGACGGAACGCTCGTCGTGAAAGAAGGCCCCGTCGTGGGCTCCACCGACGCCTGGCGAAAGCTGCCCCTCATTCGCGGCGTGAACACGCTCATCGAGTCCTCCGTGCTCGGCATGCGCGCGCTCTCGTTTGCGGCGGATCAGCAAATGATTGAAGCGCCTGCGGAGAACGCCTCCAGCTACCGAGACGATGCATCCCCTGCGAGCGCATCAGGCGTCGCGGCTGCGACGATGCCCGCCGAGGGTGGCGGTGCATCCCGCATCGCGATGGTCATCTCCATGCTCTTTGGCATCGGCCTCTTCATGGCCCTGCCGCAAGGCCTTGCCGCAGGCGTCATCCAGCTCACCGGTTGGAACCTCGGCGTGCAGGACTTTGCATTCCACGCGCTGACCGGCGGCTTCAAGCTGATGGTGCTGACGACCTACCTCTTCGTCATCAGCCGCTTCGACGAGATCGCGCGCGTTTTCCAGTACCACGGTGCCGAGCACAAAACGATCTTTGCCTATGAGGCTGGGCTCCCCCTCACCGTGGCCAACGTGAAGGCGCAGTCGACGCTTCACCCGCGCTGCGGGACGACCTTCCTCATCGTGGTCGTTGTCCTCTCGATCATCGTCGGCAGCATCGTCACCCCGTTCGTTTTGCCGAATGCCGTGGGCGCGGTCGGACAGATCCAAACGCTCGCCCTGCGCATCTCGCTGCTCCCGCTGATCGCTGCGCTTGGCTACGAGTTTCAGCGCCTCTCCGCGCGCTATTGCTCCACCGGGCCGCTGCGCTTTGTGAACTACCCGGGCTTCCTCTACCAAAAGATCACGACGCGTGAGCCCGACGACAAGCAGATCGAGGTCGCCATCGCGGCGATGCAGAGCGCGGTCTACCGGGAGAAGTCGGCGAACAAGGGGAGCGCCGAAGTGATCGAGACGTTCTCGTCCCTGGAAGGCGTGCTCGCTCGCTTCGCGACGTGACGTGCGGAAACGATCGCGCTGCGATCTGGTTTCTTTCGCGCAGGCGATCAACGATGAGGGAATGACCTCTTCGCTTCGCGTTCCGACAGTCCTTGTCCTCGCAGTCGCCTCTGCCATTTCAGCCTGCGCCACCGGCGAGACGACCGATTCTGGTGTGCGGCGTGATGCGCATACGCTCGATGCGCCCGGCGAGCAGCTCGATGTGTTCATCCCCACCGACACGGGCCCGCGGGTCGATGGGGGCGCGCTCCCCGACACGAATGTGACGATGCCGGACACGGGCATGCCTGCCTCCGACACGGGCGTGGATGCGTTTGCGCCCGCCGATGCGGGCAACGACGGCGGACGCGACTCGGGTCCGAGCTGCGTCGACCGCGATGGCGACGGTGCGTTCATCGGCCCAGCCTCCTGCGGCCCGACCGACTGCGACGACACGTTGGCCTCGCGCAGGCCCGGCGCGGTCGAGCTCTGCAACAACGTCGACGACAACTGCAACGGCACCCTCGACGATGGCATCGCGACACAGACGTGCGGTGTCGGCGCCTGCGTGCGCACCGTCCCGGGCTGCATGGGCGGGCTTGTTCCCGTCTGCACCCCCGGCGCGGCTGCACCGGAGACCTGCAACAACCGCGACGACAACTGCAACGGCGCCATCGACGACGGCCTTGCCTCGCTCACCTGCGGCGTCGGCCCCTGCATGCGCACCGTGCCCTCCTGCGTCGCCGGCGCACCGCAATCCTGCTCACCCGGCCCTGCCGGCGTGGAGTCGTGCAACGGCATCGATGACGACTGCGACACGCTCATCGACGATGGCTTTGCGCCCGTGACCTGCGGCGTCGGCCTCTGCCAGCGCACGGTGAACTCGTGCATGTCCGGCGTCCCGCAGAGCTGCGTTCCAGGCACCGCCGTCGCCGAGGTCTGCAACAACCTCGACGACAACTGCGATGGGCTCAACGACAACGGCATCAGCCCGCTGACCTGCGGCGTCGGCGCATGCGCCCGCACGGTCACGGCCTGCGTGGCGGGCGTCCCACAGAGCTGCGTGCCCGGAAGCGCCAGCGGTGAGATCTGCGGCAACGGCGTCGACGAGAACTGCAACGGCCTCGCCGACGATGGCTGCAGCACGATCACCAACGACCTCTGCACCTCGCCGACGGCGATCGACATGGCGCTGCCGACGGCGACGCTCTCCGGAACCACGGCCGGCGCCGTGAACAACGTCTCGGGCGGCTGCGGATGTTCGAGCGGCTCCGACGTCTTCTACTCGTTCACGCTCGCACGCACCGAGTACGTCTGGGCCAACACGCTCGGCACCTCCACCGCGTTCGATGGCAGCCTCTTCTTCACCGACGCGGGTTGCGCCGCGCTCCCCGCGCGCACCCTGCCAGAGCTCGTCTGCGACGATGACGGCGGGCCCCTTGAGTGCGGCTCGCTTCAATCCCAAATCTTCGCGGTGCTCGCACCCGGAACCTACCGCCTGGCCGTCAGCGGATGTGGCAGCGGCGCTTTCAACGTGAACTTCGCGCACTACCCCGTGGGCAGCGTCGGCAACGGCGGCGCAGTGGCCGCAGGCTCCTCGACCGTGACGGGCTCGCTCCCCGCAGCGGTCGGCGCGAGCCCCACAACCTGCGGCGGCAATGGCGCAGAGCGCTCCTACTACTGGCTCACCTGCCCCAGTACCGCCGCCGGCACCTTCACGGCGTCGACGTGCACGGGCTCGTCCTTCGACACGTACCTCGCCGCCTACCACACGAACACGACGCAAGCGTGCGCGGATGATTCGTGTGGCGTGCAGTCGTCCATCTCGCAGTCGCTCCCCGCGGGCGTGGGCTTCCACGTTGTCTACATGGATGCCTACAGCTCCAGCGACTCGGGCACGTACACCCTTGCGATGTCGCGCCCGTAGCCGCACGACATCCAACGAAAAAGCCGCGACGGACCTCGCGGCTTTTTTCGTTTCGGATGTTCTCTCGCACGACCTTTAGGGCAGTTTGCAGCTCAACGGATTCGCTCATTCGGCACGCAAGATTTTGATTTCAGCGCCAGCGCCCCCGCAGGGAGCGACTGAGGCGTGGCAGCGCCACGTCGCAGGGAGCGACCGAGGAGGTAAGCGGCGATCAAATCAAAAGATAAGTGCCTAGCGCGTCTTCTTTGCCCGCGGATAGCCCAGCAACGTCAGCGGCTCATCGCTCGCACGAAGGACAATCTCCTCGCCCATCTCGACATCGCGCACACGGTGCGGGCCATCGATGAAGATGCGTCCATCGCGCACCTTGCTCACGATGGTGAGCGCGCCCTGCGGGCTGATCGTGCCGAGGCGAAGACGCGGGCTCCGCAGATGGAGGAGGGTCTGCGCGCCCCTCCTCGGCCCTTCCAGGGCCTCACCTCCCATCGGCAAGCGCTTCCCCGAGCCGTCATCAGGGATGTAGGGCTCGCGCACGACGTACTGCAGCTTGGTGCTCTCTGCGGGCAAGACCTTGCCGCCCGCCGAGCGCTGCGCTGCCGTCGAGCCCGCGGGAGGGCCCACCCAGATGCCGCTCGACTTCTGCTCCTCCTCGATGACCTTGCCGTCGCCCTTGTCGAGACGCAGCACGCAGCGCGTCGTCCCCGCGGGACTCGCATGCGAGAAGAGGATGTCGTTCAACACGCGACGCGTGACGACCTCGCCCGCGAGCTTCACCTCCATGCGCGTGAGGCTTGAGCGATGCAGCTTGCCTGCGAGCGCAAGCTCCAGCGTGGCCAGCACCGCGCCTTTCTTGCCCGCGCAGAAGTGCCCGACGCTATCGCCCGGCGCGGAGTTGATCGCGACCATCGGCAAGTCCACGCCCACCCAGCGCGCAGCCCAGAGCAGGGTGCCATCGCCGCCGACGGTGACGACGAGATCGAAGCCCTCGACGAGCCCCTCATCGCCGCGAAAGCGAAACACGCTCCGCACACCGAGCGCATCGAGCGCGAGCTTGGTCTCCTCGAGCGTCGCTTGGTGTTGGCGATGCGCCTCTTCAAGCCGCTGCGTGACAACGTTGCCCTGCTTGAGGAGCGCGATGTAGCGCGCGTTCTTTCGCTCCTTCACATGCGTCTGCCACGCAGACTTTTTGTACACGACGAGCACACGCGGCGTGCCGTCGGAGGAAGGAGCGAGGCTCTTGCGCGCGCTCATGCGGCCCTCAGCGCTTGGCGAGCACGTCGCTCAGGCGACGCAGCGCAAGCTCAGTCTTGATGTCCTCAATGCGTCCATCGCGGCAGGCATCGAGCGCCTCTTCAAGCGGCACCCACTCGATGCGCGCACTCTCTTCGACAGGCGAGCCGTCGAGTGAGGGAACACCCGCCGCATCCGGATCCACGACGGCATGGAAGAAGTGAATCTTCTCCGCGATGAGCCCCGGCGTCAGGTAGACGCCCACGCCCAAGCGCGCGAAGGCGGACGCACTCACCTCAAGCCCAACCTCTTCTTGCGTCTCGCGCGCCGCGCATCCTGCAAGGCCTTCTTCGCCATGCTCATCGGACTCGACGAGCCCCGCTGGAATCTCAAAGAGCGTTGGGTCATCGGTGCCTGGAAGCGGCAGCGAGTAGCCCACACGAAAGGCCAGCGGAGGACGAATCGAGGAGCGCAAACAAACGCGCCCATCCTTGGTGTGCAGCACGATGCCGACCGCATCCATCGCCGTGCGCTCGGCGCAGTCGTAGGGGTACGTGTCGCTCTCCGAGCCATCCTCGTAGTGGTTCTTGAGGTCGAGCCGACGCACGCGGATGAAGCCCTGATCGACGCGGCTCGTGGCGCTCCGATCGGCAACGACTTCAATGCGAACGCGCGGGCGCTCGGAGACTGCAGGCATGGCCGGAGGGCGCTCGGTGTCGGTGTCGTTCATGGGCTTCCGTGTTGGTCTTGAGGGAGTGAGGCTGTGACGGTGGCTGCGTCGGAGGCGGTGGCTGAGTCCGTGGCGGAGTCGGCGACTGAGTCCGAGTCGGTGGCTGAGTCCGTGGCTGAGTCTGAGTCGGCGACTGAGTCCGAGTCGGCGACGGAGTCCGAGTCGGTGGCTGAGTCCGAGTCTGTTAGCTCGCGAAAGGTTGACCCCAGGAGATCCTGATCGACGGCACCACGGCCCACGTCTCGCCGGTACCGAGCACGCCCCACACGTCTGCGCCGAAGCCGATCGTGGAGCCTTGTCCGATGTGCACGTCAAAGAACGCGGCGCCACCGACGAGCCCACCGAGCGTC
>JBILQT010000105.1:0-22829 GCA_044373065.1 Sandaracinaceae bacterium | reverse complement strand
TTCAATCGTTTGAAGCAGTATCGTCGCATCGCGACCCGCTACGAAAAGACCGCGATCAACTTCCTTGGACTGGTCTGTCTCGCTTCAAGTCTCGTGTGGCTTGCATGAGTTTGAAGACACGCCCTAGAGACGAATCGAGAAGACGTCGCCCCTTGTGGATCCGTCCGATCCGTCGAACGAACCCGCGCCGCAGCCCGTGTCCAGTTGGAGGTTGAGGGCGTTCGATTGGAACATTACGTAGTCGCGGGTTGGAGCAAACGAAGGTCGTGTGCTTGCGAGTCCCCCGAGTGCGCCCGCGCCATTCAGGCTGAGCACGCGCGTCGCGTTCGTTGCGATCGTTCGCACCACCACATCGGTGGCCCCGTTGGTGTCAGACGCAAAGAGGTTCGAGGCGCTCGTCTCGAAGGCGACCATGCTGCCGTCGTCGGAAATGGCGAGGCCGTTCACGCCACCGCTGGTCGCATTGCCGATGGCGGTGGTCGAGCCATGGACGAGACTCACGTAGGTACATTCCGTCCCGTCGCCTCGACAGCGCAACACGTCTGCGGCCGCGTTGGTGTCCGAGAACCCCGACACGATGGTGGACGAGGTTGTGTAGAACGCCACGAAGTGACCGTGCGCATTGCCGCCTGTGCGCGAGATGCGTGCAAAGCGACTCGTCCCCCTGTCGTTCGAGAGACGGTACGTACGGTTTGCCGCAAGGTCGCGAACGAAGACGTCGGTGTTCGTCGTGTCCGTTGCATCGGGTGCAAGCCAGCCACGTGAGCCCCCGGCCGCCGACTCGAACGTGGCGAAGCGTCCGTCCGCCGAGATCGACGCGAATGCTGAGTCTGAGCTGCCGAGCGTATGGGTCGTCTGGTCGCGAAGGCTGACCTGCGTCAGTGCGGTGCCCGTGAGGTCTCGAACGTACACCTGGCTGCGTCCAGGACTGCAGTTCGTCGAGGCGCCGCAGAACGACCCACACGTCGAGTGGAAAGCGACGTAGCGAGCGTCGTCCGAGAGGGTGCCGGAGTAGGAGCCGCTGCTTTGGGAGGCGCCGCACTGTGCGCCGGCTCTGCCATTGGTCGACACCCACCTCGTGGTGTTCGCCACAACATCGCGAACGAAGATGTCGGACTGTGAGTCGGCGTCCGCGCCGAGGTTCCTCGCGGTGGACTCGAACACGACGTAGCGCCCGTTCGGCGTGACGCACGGATTGGTCGAGGCGGCGTTCGCTGGGGCACCCGCATTGTTCACGCTCACGAGCGTCACATCGCCCGTCCGACGATGCGCCAAGTAGACCTGCTCGGTGCCGGTCGCAGTGGTCGAGAAGACTTGGAAGTCTCCGTTGTTGGCGAGGCATCCCGCGGTGGCCACGTAGCTCGATGCATCGCCTGTCGGCGTCACGGAGCTCTGTGCAGGGGCGTGCGCCGCGGTTGCCACGGTGCCGTAGACGTTGCCCGCGAACGTGAAGGAGATGTCGGTCGTGCCTGCCGGGAAGGAGAAGCGCCAGCGTCGCAGCGAAGCCTGGTGATAGGGGCCATCGAGGTTGATCGTGGCCGGTGCAGGCTCGAGCGTGCCGTAGCGATAGACGGTGTTGTTGACGCTCGCGGGGAGGCCGAGGACTCCACCCGTCGCACCACCGTACGGGAACACAACGTTGGTCGCGCCGGTGCTTGTCAGCGTCGTCGTCGTGAACCGCACATACACGTTCGAGATCTCGACGCCATAGAAGGTGCGCAGCTCCACATCGCCCGCGTAGCAACTCGTTGCACGTCCAGCGCCGATCGTTCCGCACGCCGCAGAGGCACCGGCGTAGACACCAGGCTCGATGATGGGATAGGCCGAGCCCGAGGGGTCAGCGTAGGTCGGCCCGCATCCAGGCACCGTCGTGCTTCGGCACGTGACGAGTTCATACGTACTGACGGGATTCTCACCACGCCCGCCACCCGAGCCTTGCAGCAGTTGCGTGAGCTCCTCGACGGCCACGCCTTGCTCCGCGGCCATGGCCGCAAGCGAGTCGGATGCCTCGAACGTGAACGAGAGCACGCCCGCGCCGTCCACCGCGCCGACGAAGCGACCCAGCAAGGCGAGCTCGTCGCCATAGGCACGCTGAGGAAGGGCACACGACGGCTCCTCCGCCGAACAGCCTGCGATCACCGAGACCGCCCCCAAGAACGCGTTGCGCAGAGTTGATTTCATGAGTTCTCCCGAATGAGTCTGACGAGCACCTCCGCAAGCTCGATGCCGCCGCCGATCACGGCCACGCTGAACGCCTTCGCACGCGTCCGCGCCCCGTCCGCGCGCCCCTCATCGATGATGGCCCGCAGTCCCGCGTGAGGCCGAAAACGATGCGTGATGCGACAACTGGGCCTGCCTCTCTATCGACCGAGCGCTCCAACATCATCCCGGTGGAGCGCAGCGAACTGGCCGGGCGATGGTGATCGACAGTCGCGCGCGTGGAGCGGCGGTGTCTCGACCGAGGCAATCTGACGCAAGGCGAAGTGTCGCTCGGTGGCGTTCTGGGTGGTTCCGCACGTGAGCGTGGGTGACGCCAAGGGTTGGTCGTTCGCGCACTGCAGAGCCTGATGTGCGCCTCAAGCCAGCTTCTCGGTCGCGCAGGACGGCAGGTGTTGACGCCCTTCAATTTCATGTCCTACCATCAGACACGAAATGGCGAGCCGGGCTGCAGCGAAGAGAAAGCGCATCTACACGCAGGTCGCGCGCGCCCATGCCGCCGCGGAGACCGAGCAGCGCATTCTCTTGGCGGCGACGGAGCTCTTCGCCGAGACCCCCATCGACGAGGTTCGTCTGGAGGACGTGGCCAGGGTCGCGGGCGTCTCGACCAAGACCGTCAAGCGGCGCTTTGGTACCCGTGATGTGCTCGCGCGGGCCTTCATCGAGGCTGCCGCGAAGCAGAACCTCGAGATGCGCAACGCCGTGAGGCCTGGGGACGTGCGCGCGGGCATCTCGATGATTCTTGAGATGTACGAACTCGTCGGCGACTCGGTGATGCGCATCATCGCGCTGGAAGGTCGCCTTGAGGTCATCACCGAGATGGCCGCCAAGGGCCGCGAGCTCCACGAGGCCTGGCTCGCGCGGGTGTTCGGCCCGTGCTGCGACACCGATCCTGCGCGACGCGCGCACCAACTCTCCTTGTTGTTGATCGCCACCGACATCTTCACCTGGAAGCTGTTGCGACGCGATCGACGCCTGTCCCTCCAGCAGACCCGCGCCGTGGTCGACGACCTCGTCGCCACCGCCCTACCCCGAGAACCCTAGAGGCCCACCATGCGCATCGTCTTCTTCAGTTACGGCACCCGAGGTGACACCCAACCGCAAGTCGCGATGGCCCAGGGCCTCAAGGAACGCGGCTTCGACGTGCGCGTCGCCGCACCCGAGAACCACCAGCGCTTCGTGGAGAAGGCGGGCATCGAGTTCGCGCCGCTCTTTGGTAACTCACAGGACATCCTCGAGTCCGAAGAGGGGCAGCGCTGGCTGCGTACCGGCAACGTGAACGCCTTCATGAAGGAGGTGGCCAACATCTCGGCGAAGATCGACCCGCAGGTCTTCAAGGACGGCCTCGCAGCCACGGAAGGGGCCGACCTCGTCGTGGGCGGCACGCTCACCGAAGAGATGTCGAGCACCCTCGCCGAGTACCGCAAGGTGCCCCTGGTCTACGGCCACACCATGCCGGTGGAGGCGACGGGCGCGCACCCCGCCCCCTTCGTCACCAGCGCGCCCCTGCCCTTCGGCTGGCTCAACCGCGCGACGTGGGCCCTCTATCGGATGGCCGCCAAGCCCGTGCACGGCAAGTCGCTCGCAGCCTTCCGTGAGGGCCTCGGTCTTCCGAAGCGTGACTCTGGGTATGGGCTCGCGGCGGATTTCAACGTGCCCGTGCTGCAGCTGTGGAGCCCGCACGTGCTCGAACACCCAGGTGACGCGGGCCCGCTCACCAAGACCACGGGCTACGTGAAGCTGCAGCACACGGTGCGGCAGCGACTGGGCGAAGGGACGCCAGCGCCGGAACTCGTGAAGTGGTTGGGCGAAGGCCCAGCGCCCATCTACGTCGGCTTCGGGAGCATGCCCATGCCCACGCTCGAGCAGTTCGCACAGGAGCTGACCAGCATCGCCCGCGAGCTCAAGGTGCGCTTTGTCCTCTGCGGCGGGTGGAACGACGCAAGCGTCGCGCAGCGCTTCGCCGGCGCCGAGCTCTTCATCGTGAAGTCGGTGGACCACTCCTGGCTCTTCCCCCAATGCGCGGCCGTCGTGCACCACGGCGGTGCAGGCTCGACCGCAGCCAGCCTCGACGCCGGCGTACCGACGGTGATCTGCTCGTACTTCGCCGACCAGCCCTTCTGGGGCGACCGCCTAAAGAAGCTCGGCGTGGGCACGTCATTCCCGGCGGCCCGCCTCACCCCGCAACGCCTCACCGCTGCGCTCCGCGAAGTGCTCGTGCCTGAGGTGAAGGCGCGCGCCGCCGCGCTCGGGGAACGCCTGCGCGCCGAAGATGGAACACGCTCGGCGGTGGACGCGCTGGAGCGAATCGCGCGTGGTGAGCAGCGCGCTGCGGCCGCGGCCGCGTGAGCGACGTTCGGGCGCGTTCGTGACCCCGGCCTTCCCGAGCGCACCAGCGCCATCCTGACGAAGCTCTCCCCCCGCGCCCTCCGCGCTGGGCTCCTGGGATGGCAGCGGAACCGCGAAAGCGGCGTGGGTGAGCTCGAGCCCGTGCGCGGCGAATCACCCCACGGGGCTCAACCAGCCGACTACCATTGCAACCATGAGCGCCCTGCATCCCACACCGCCCGACCGCATGGTCGACGCAGAGGCGCGTCCCTACTTTCTGTGGGATGTCGACATGACGCTTGAGGCCTTTCAGCAGCGCCTCGTCGATGCCGACCCACTGATCCGCGCGCACTTCCTCGCGAAGCTGATGCGTCAGGCCCGTCCTGACGACGTGCTCCTCATGGTGGGCACCCGTGCCCTGCGAGAGGCGTGGCCCGATGTCGCGCATCAACTCGGACATACCCGCGCGTTCTGGGCTTGGTGGCTCGCGAAGACGGCAGATCCGGCGGACGGCGAGAGGCAGACCGATGCAAGCACGCGATAGCCTCCTGCCGATCCAGCGCCGCGCGCTTGTCGCTCTCACCGGGCTCTCTCCGCAATGGACGCTCACGGGTGGTGGGGCGCTCGCGGGGTTTCACCTCAATCACCGCCTCACCCGCGATGTTGAGCTCTTCTTTCGCGGCCTCTCTGAGCTCGACCGGCTCGGAGGCGATGCTGAGATTCTTCTGCGTGCGCAGGGCTTCGAGGTGAGCCGCGTATTCTGGCGAGGTGTTGATGGTCGACTTGGTCGCAGATCCCGTGCCCCCGATCGAATCGGCCGTGCACGCCACGATCGAAGAAACGTCTGTGGCCATCGACTCGATGCACGAGATCCTCGTCAACAAGCTCTGCGCGTTGCTGGGTCGCAGCGAGATTCGCGACCTCGTCGACGTGAGCGCCATCCTCGCCGCGGGCGGTGATCTCTCTCGCGCCATCGATGACGCCCCAAAGAAGGATGCCGGCTTCTCCGCTGTCACGTTGGCATGGGTGCTCTCGCGCTACCCCGCAGCCCGATTGGCACCCAGCTACGGCTTGAACCCGGACGCCATGGAGCAAGCACGTGCTTCTCTCGAGGACGAGCTGGTGCGCCTGGCACGAAGCGAGAGTGAGTGAGATGCGAGGCGCCAAGACGCCTCCGAGCTCATCCCTGATCCTGATGCCGACGTATTCACCTCGCGGTGAAGTGGAACCGCGAAGCGGCGTGGGTGAGTGGCCCGCGTCTTCGCGCGCATTCCTGCCGAGAACCATCGACGCGACCCTGACGAAGCCAACTACCAAACCGCGAAGGGCACGTGCTTTCTCAGCACCTCGTCCGCAGTGACCAGTTGCGCACCCAACGCTCGTGCGGTCGCCACGACCATGCGATCGGCTGGATCGTTGTGAGGCAGCGACTCAGCCACCGAGTTCATCGCAATCGCTGCGGAGACTGGGACTTCTTGAATCTGATAGGCGGCCAACACTTCAGACCACCAGTCCGACGCGTCCATCGGAAGACGTAACCTTTGCTTGCTCGCCTTCAGCGCGATCTCCCATGCCGAAATGGCGGACACGGCCAGCGAAGCATCCCGCGCACTCAAGAGTTCGCGCGCTCGCACACTCAGCCTCGCGGGTTCGGATCCGAGCCAGAGGAGGGCGCACGTGTCCAATAGGAGAACAGTCATCGGTCGGCCTCTGTCGGCCAATCGTCTTCGCCCACCGGTGCGGTTGGGTCTTCAAGAAAGACCACGCCGGTCAGACGCGGGTTCGGCGGAAAGCGTTGCTCGAAGGTGCGCGCCTCTTGCCGCACAGGCTCTGAACCGAAGAGGACGATCACCTCGGCCTCACCCGCGGGCGCATCCTCCGGGAGGGAGATGCGAAGTTCGCGGCTCTCGGTGATCGTGACCTTGATGCGATGCGCTTGCATGAACGGAGGGTAGCAGTCGTGAGGGCGTCCACGAGGTCGTGCTCAAGAGGTTTCGGCCTGTCGCCTTGAAGCCCATTCCGAGCGCTCACCGCGCTACCACGACAGGTCCCCGGCGACCGTCACCTGCGCGAGCGTCGATCGTCTGCCTTCGCCGAACAAGAGCCTGTCGCCGACCATCGCCGGGGTAGAAAGTGTGAACAGCATCGTCGAGGAGTCGAGCCCCGTGCCGTTCACCTGCATCGCGTGCTCACTCGCAGTGCCTGATGCCTTCACTCGACGGGACGCATGTGCCTGACGTGCAGTCGGCTGTGGTGCGGCAGAGCCTCTGACAAATGCTGTCGATGCAGGCAGCGCCGCGGACGCAGCTAGTCGCCTCCGTGCATCCGCTGCCGATAGGAGTCGTGCCTTCGGGCATGCAGCTATCGATGGAGAAGTCATCGATAGGGTGGGGGCGGAAACGCACGCAGGCGAGTCCAGCGGGACAGTCTTGAGCGTAGAGGTCACAGCGCGGCATGCAGATGCGAAGGCACGGGTTCGCGTCGTCGTAGGCCAGGCCACAGACCAAGCCTGCCCCGCAGACGCTGTCGCCGATGCGGCACAAGCGTCGACAGGCAAAGCCACTGCCTAGAGTGAGGCAGGCAAGGCCGCGATCGCAGGCGTTGCGAAACGAACAGGGCGCGCCTTCGCGCTGAAGCATCGATGCCGGGGGGACGCAGGCTGTGCCAAAAGTAACGTCGGGAATGCAAATCTCCGAACCCGGACAAGAGAACAGCGAGAACGGGTCGCACGCGATGGGGGGCGTGCAGATCATGCGAGGGCCAGCATCGGGGCGTCCGCCGTCGCGACCGGCATCGGGCAGTGGTCCAGCGTCGATTGGGCCTGCATCCAGCAACGAAGTGCACCCCGGCTGCGCTGCGCAAGCCGCACCGGTGAGCGACTCGCAGCGTGTTGGGGTTCCGCCGCACGGGCCGACCCGATCATCCCATGTGCATTCCGCCCGGTAGCAGCTCGGCGAGAACGTGATGTCTTCGCATCGACCCGTACCCATGCATCGTCCGCCATCGACGTAGCAGCCCGGGAGGGTGGGGCAGACAGCCGTACTGAGCCGCCCACAGCTCCCAGAGCCGGTGCACTGAACGACCCGGCAGCCGGGGCCTTCGGTGCATGCCGCTCCTGTCCGTCCGACACACGAAGCGGGCGTGCCGATGCATGTCGGTGGGCCAGCATCTGGCAGGGGAACGAACGCGTCGGCACGCGGCGGCGTCACATAAGCATCGCGGGGCGCAACTTGTGGGGGGCAGCCCGACGTCATTGTCAGCAACACAAGCGCGAACGGCAGCAAGCCCATCTTCGTCATGCGCGCGGTGTGCCGCGCAATTGCAAGGCGTGTCAAGGGCATCGAGGTGGAGGCCGAGACCTGGTTCGATGCTCGCCAAGCCGGTGACGAGTGCCGCCACATCTCGCCGACGAGTAGGGGCCGAATCAGGGCCTGCCCGACGCGATGATGTTGGTGCTCTTGGGAGAGAGAGCAGCAGTTGGCTGTACGCCGCGTTGGCGCTTGGTCGACGTTCTTGCGGGCGAGCGTCAGCGGCTTCTCGCTTGGCGACGTTGTGGGTGGTTCCGCACGTGTGTGTTCGTAGCGCGAAGGGTTCGTTCTTTCGCGCCACGCGAGCCGCACGCCTCGCGCTCTTGATCCGCATCCATTCCCGCGCGCCATTCGCGCGCTTCTGGCGGAGGTTTCTAATCGAGCCCTGTGACTTGGACGTGCTGGGGCTGGGGCCCCGGCACGGAACCGCGAAGCGGGGGTGAGACAAGCGACGAAGGAGCGAAGGCGAACCCCGATGGGAGGTGAGACGCGTAGCGCAGCGAAGCGGCGAGGAGGGGCGCAGCCCTCCTGGTAAACAAACAGCCGTATGTTTTGTCGGAGACGTCACGAGGCAGCGAGCGAGAACTGCTGCACGCGTTCTTGATCAAAGCCGCACCACGACTCATCGACTGCGCGCCTCACGAATCCTCCTCGCCGCGAGAACCACCATCATCACGAGCGTCGGCACCGAAGCGAGAGAGCGACCCACCAAGTCGCCTCCGACAAACGCGCACACGAGAATGACGAGCAGCGCTGCGCACCAAGCGACCGTCACCTGCGCGAGCGTCGAGCGTCTGCCTTCGCCGAACAAGAGCCTGTCGCCGACCATCGCCGGGGTGGAAAGTGTGAACACCATCAGGGCGAAGAGGGCCAGAGAGAGCTGGCTGAGCCCGCCGTCGTCATCGCCAGGTGGTTCGATGCTCGCCAAGCCGGTGACGAGTGCCGCCGACATCCCGCCGACGAGCAGCCCGATGAGTAGGGGCCGCATCAGGGCCACCTACCGGACGCGATGATGTTGGTGACTCTGTTGCTCAAGGTGCTCAATCGTTCTCGATGTTCTCCGGAATGCGAGGCTCTTGGGAGAGAGAGCAGCAGTTGACTGAACGCCGCGTTGGCGCTTGGTCGGTGTTGTCGCGCGCGAGCGTCAGCGTTGTTTCGCGCGGTGGCGTTCTGGGTGGTTCCGCACGTGAGCGTGGGTGGCGCCAAGGGTTGGTTCTTTCGCGCCTCGCGAGCCGCACGCGTCGCGCTCTTGATCCGCAGCCTTCCCGCGCGCCCTTCACGCGCTCCTGGCGAAGGTTTCCAATCGAGCCCACTGACTTGACGCCCAGGGGTTGGGGCCCCTGGTGCGGAACCGCGAAGCGGCGTGGGTGAGTGGCCCGCGTTGCGCGGGTCCGAACCCCGGGGATGGGGTGAGACGCGTAGCGAAGCGAAGCGTCGAGGGGGCCGCCCTGAGGCCCCCTAGGCTAGGAAACAGCCGTATGTTTTGTCGGAGGCGTCAGGGCGCAGCGAGCGAGAACCTCTGCGCGCGTTTCTGATCACAGCCGTCAGTCGCGACGAACTCTAGAGCAGATGAAGCTTCGAAGGTCGGCTGAGCTTTGAGCGCCCATTTGGCCCAGCCTCCGCTAAGCTTGCTGAGCCCCGTCGCGACAAAGCTGACGCTGTGTTCAACAGCGTGGTCGTCCAGTTGGTCGGTCGCTCAACGTGCTTCAGCATTTTCTTCGTGTCCGACGGGGCTTTTTCCATGCCAATCCCGCTTAGAAGGCTCAGCACCACGGAAGAGTTGGCACCCTGGTTGGGACTTCGGGTCGACGGGTTGACTGAGATGCTCTCGGCCAAGTCGATGAAGCCTTTCTACGAGCAGCACAAACTAAGAGCTCGGAATCGGCGCTCCGATCGTCGAATCGTCTATGAGGCGGTCGATGAACTTGCGGTCGCCCAGCACGAGATCGCGGCGGCTTTGGAACCCTTGCACGAGTTCCCCAAGTGCGTTCGGGCGTATGTCCGAGGGTGTTCGACGTTCAAGAACGCCGCCCAGCATCTCAACAAAGAATTCGTACTCCACGCCGACATCGTGAACTTCTTCGGATCGCTGACACAGAGCGCTGTGATTTCCCTCTTTGTGGCCGTGGGCACAAAGCCACGCATTGCCGAAGCGTTGGCCCACCTCTGCACGCTTGACGGGACCGTCCCGCAGGGGGCCCGAAGCAGCCCAATCCTCTCAAACATCCTCGTCGGCCCTCTCGACGCGGACCTTCTTGTTTTGGCCAGGGCTCACAACAGCGAGTACACGCGCTACGCCGACGACATCGTGTTCTCCGGTAGCGAGGTGCCCTCGAAACAAGCTATTTCGAGTATCTTGGCACGGCACGGCTTCGCCTTGAACGAGCGGAAGTTCAAAGTGCAACGGCGGGGGCAACCGCAGTTCGTATCAGGTCTGTGCGTGTGCGACACGAAACCTCGTTTGCCATCGAAGCTGAAGCGCCAGTTGCAGCTGGACGTCTACTACGCGACTCGGTTCGGAGGGGCCAACCACGCCCGGCATCGAAAGAGAGACCCCGACACTGAATACAGGCGGGTCGATGGCCTGCTCAGCTACGCGATGGGAATCGAACGGGACTTTGCACGGCCCCTGAGAGAGCACTGGGCCATCGCTTTTCACCTACAACGGAAGAGTGTCACCGAGCTCGTATCCCCTGCGGTTGCCAGCATCCCAAACGTACGGAATTCGGGGTCTCATCAGGTCGAAATCGCCGACACGCGCCCTGTGACCGAATCGGTCTTGGATGATGAGCGCAGCAAACTCGAGTAGGGCGCGTCCTTCGTCGAGTTTCAGCAGAACGGATTGGGGGGTGAACCTGTCGGCTGCAGTAAGCGGGTCCACTGTACCTGCGACCTGCTCCGTTCGGAAAACCCGACGCACTCCATCTTTCCGGTTCAAGCGCTTGGCGAGAAGACCACGCGCAAGCCGAGCCACAAACTCTTCCGCGGACTCTTCCAAACGCTCATCAAAGGCAGCGAAGATCGCCGTATTCAGAGTCTGAAGTTCGCTGACGACAAGTTTCGTCAGCACGCTGTCTGCGCGAATCCGAGCCAGATCGATCTTCGTGAGTTCGGCTGCGTGCTCCTCCGATACGCCAGGTGTGACGGTACGAAGATGGTTCACACGTTTCCAAGCGTCGTTGAGGACGTCGATGTCCTCGAAGCTGGCCACCAACGCGACGCCGACTTCGCCCTTCGAACTCGGTGCGACAGCAACCACAGCGAGATCCTTCCGCCGATCTGCCTGAACGCGAAAGGAGACCTCTTCTTCCACTAGCCCCGCATCTACTGCGAGTCGCCGCAAGAAAGCCGGAAGGTCCGCGTGCGTGGCGCCGTACGGAAACGCGATCAAGCGCTTTGAGAGGTCAGGTGCGGGCAGTGAGTTCCACTCCTTCTCTGTGACGAGCCTGAAGTGAGCCGCGGGGCGCTCGGGAAGGACGTCGCTCATCCACTCGAACAGCGGACCGATGTTGCGGTCCTCGAGGCCAGTCCCGAAGCCCACGAAAACCATGCTCTTCAACGCGACGAGCGCCCGCTGCAGAGCCTGTGCGGCTCCGTTGGCCAGGAGTGCGTCGTACGACTGACGCCCAAAAACCACGGAGTCGGCCGTACGCCAGTGGCCGTGCAAATGAACAATTCCCGCTGTCCTACCGCCGAGAATCTCCGCGACTGCACCGCTGTCGTTCCATACGACTGGACGGCAGTTGTCTCGCGTCAACACGTCGTCGTAGTTGCAGGTAGCGAGTCGCCCCTGACCAAGAACATGAAGAAGGTCCGCAACCGTTGGGTCTTTAACTTCCAAGGTGCCGACGGATTGGGACAGCCATTGCCGGAAACTGCCCTCACGTCGGGTCGCGCCTCCGAGACGGTCTTCCACCAGCGACGCGATGTGAACGAGGGCGTCTGGATCGCCGCGCTTCTCGGCTTCGTCGAGCGCCTGCCCGTGCTCGACGGGCCATTGGCGAACGGTCGGATCTAAGGCCGCGCAATACGCCAGGCCGTCCTTGATCAGCCCCGTCCAGCTCGCGGCTGGTGCTGACGTGGCTCCGCGCGACACACCCGTACCAACCACAAACAGCGCCTGGTTCTTTCGGACCGCCTCGACAAGTTCCTTGTAAATCGGGTTGGTTGGTTGGTCGGCGATCCGCGGTTTTGTATTGCTCGCTTCGGTCACTTGAACTCTCAAGGTTGCAAGATGTTGTGTCGCTTCAAGACCGTGCTCCCGGTAGAGCTTGATGAGACTTGTCGCCGTACCGCAAACAACATCGTTGGTCTCAGCAACACGACGTTGTTCCGCCAACCGCCGTACGCTTCCTGGGTCAGAAATACCGGGCTCATCGGCAAGTAGGAGCAGTTGCTTAGCGCTCTCCGTGTCTGGCAAACCAACGAGCCAAGACAGCAACTCGCGGCGCACATCCTGCGCTTCATGGCGACCGTTCACGAAACCATTCACGTCGATGTCGTCCTCGTAGCGGACGTTCCTCAGCACTACTGCGGCCAGGCCACGCAGCGACGTGCCGTCGGCTCGAAACGCGTCGAGCAGTCTCGCCGTGCGCTCTTCTGGGACGCCGAATCTGGTCCAAGTGTGAAGGCGCTCGCAAACGGCCATCACGCTCTCGGATGTCTCATTCGCGACTAGGAAGTTCACCGCTGCTGGAGCGTCACTCGCAAGCCATGCGCACCACCAAGCAGCACGTCGCTTCTCGGACTTGGCTGACCGGCAGCGCTGCTCGGCAACGCCTGAAATCGCGCTGAGTCGTCCCACCGTCAGCAGCAACGCCAACGCGTCACTCTGAGCCGATGGACCCATAGCGTGGCGGCTCTGGACAAGGCCCTCGATGACCGGGCCCACAGCGGAGCGTAGCGACGCCCCACCGTGCGCGCAGCGATGGAGAACTTGCGGCCACTCAACATCGCTGTCGTAGTCGGCTTCCAGAGCGGGACGAAACGCTTGCCGAACCCAGTCTGGATACAGGCGCGCGAGTTCGACCACGTACTCGGGAAATCCGTTCGATTTTGAGGTGGCGTGACGCACTGCGCTCTCGACCTCCGTCTGGTTCAGCATCCCGAGATCGAGTCCGCACTCAATCTCGGACTGAAGGCCCCGCAAGCCGACGATGTCGCGAATCAAAACCGAGGCCCGACCTCGCTCATGAGGAAACTGCGCGCGCTGTTTCCTCCACAGACAGCGCGCTCCGTCAACCGCAGCGTTCGCGAGGTTTGGGCCCAACTTTTTCTCCAACGCCTCGAAGCCGTCGCCCACACCCTCCATCCACACGAGAGCATCCACATCGGCACCGCTCCTAATGCCCCCGATGCGCAACGTAAGGCTCGCGACATTTGCGGCTCTTGCTTGTGCGCGCCGCTTCTGCTCACGCGCACGCGCCTCACCGCTCAAGCGCATGGTCGCCTCGGACTTTTCCAAACCGTCTCGAGTGTCGCCCCTCACATAGCGACGACCAGGGTTCAGACTTCGTTGAATCCTAGTCGTGAATGCTGGCGAACTCCTCGCTAGTTCATCGAGTCGGCCGTCGAAAACAGAGCCAGGTCGCCGAGTGACGATGTGTCGAAACTGTTCGAATGCGAGGAGTCGCGCCGTGATGCCGTCCTGCGTTCGCGCATCTCGCTCCAACCAATCCAGATCTGCCTCGCCAATCGTTGCGCCCGAGCGATAGGGCAAATCGCTCAAGCGTGTCGGCAGCGCGTTCTTCTTTGCCTTCGAAGCTTCCCTTGCTCGGAACCAGAAGATTGCGCGCCGCATGGCCGGGCACCCGCGCAATGCTTCGGTGACGTCGTGCGTGTGCATCATCGAGTGCTCGTCGTGCCGTTGCAGAAACCAGTCGCAGATCTCCGCCACGGCTTCGATGTGCTGCTCATCACCTTCCCGCATGAAGTGTTGCAACACCTCGCCAACCAACGGCACGCACCAAGCCCGTGTCGACACGTCGAAAGGATGGGCCTTGGAGCTATCCGTGGCGGCAGAGATCAACGCTAGCTGCTGGGAAACAGAACCCGCCGACGCAAAGTCTCCGAGCGAGACATGCAGCGATGTAGTCGTGTTTGAAGGCTCCGACGTGTGCTCAAGAACGGCGACAACGTCACTTGGAAGGATGTGTCGCGGATATGTCGCTCGAATGAATTGAACAGCTGTGTCGGGGGTCCACGACGTCGTGCTTTCGCGTAGCTGTACGAGTTCCGCACGTTCGGCATCCGCTCCGACCACAGCAACTACGCGCATGGCTTCGGCCCGCAGTTCGTCGTCCTTCTGCGGGTTGAGCGCCCAACGAAGCGCCGCGGGAACGACACCACCAATCAGCCCCTGGTGCGCCAGTCGGAACAGGACGTACACGAGACCGCTCGGGGTGTTCGCATCATCAAGCAGTTGGCTCACCGCGTCTGCCAACTCGGGCGCAGCGAACCGACTCAACGACACTCCATCCGGGCGATCCAGCCAACGATTTCGATCCGTGTAGCGCCTCGCGTAACTCTTGAGAACGAGCGCTCGTTCAGGAACGCTCAACGCGCTGGGGTCGCCATAAAGAAGGAACACTTCAGGCGCCGACTCTATCAAGTGCCGTCGCACGTCCTCCGACCACAATCCCAGCCAAGCGGCGACCGGCGCCATGTGCGGCACGACGAGCCTCTCGCCCCGATTTTCGACGCGAAACATGTCGTCGAGCTGCCTCACCGTCAGACCCGCATCGCAAAGTTCCTTGAGCCACTTCGCTGCCAAGTACTCGTGCACCGAACGATGGTGAATACGCACGAGCCCGTACGTCGACTCATCGAAGAGCGGCAAGCGCAACAGTGCTTGCTGAGCATCCGACTTCCAGTCGGCCAACACCGTCGAAGGTTCAATGGCACTCTCGATCCATCGCGCATCGAGGTCATCATTCGGTACCCGGAAGGCGAGGCGCCTGCTCAACAGCGAAATGCCTGCAAGCGCGGCTGCAGCCTGCGTCGCCTCCTTCAACGACAAGCTCACTGGTTTGCCCGGAGTCTCTCGAAGCTTCTCATCAACATTCTGTTGGATGAGTTCCGACAAACTGCCGATTCGCCCATTCTTGATCCAGTACGCAGACATCCACGCGACGTCACGTGGGCGCTCCATGAAGACCTGCGCGTGCCGCTCCTTGATCGCATCAATCATCTTGGGCGGGTCCACGACCCGACACGACTGAGCTAGACGTTCGACGGCGGCCGTCTCGAGAGGTGCCAGCTCAGCGATGGTGATGTGATCGTTTGCAAGCGTAACGGCTGCGAAGGCTTCGCGATCAGCACGCGCCATCCAGTCGCTCGGTCGACAGGACACAACCAAGCGCACCCGTGCCCACAGCACATCGAGTTCCTGCTGCACAGCAAGCAATGCGTCGCGAAGCGAGTGCCGCGCGAGCTTCGCCTCGTCGAGCGAGTCGAGGAAGAAGGTCGCCTCACTTTCTGATGCCCGCCACGAATCAAGCCGACGCTGCTCGTTGGGGAACATGGTCGCTCGTAGGCCCTTCGCCGCCACCAACCTCAGCTCTGCAAAGAACGCGAAGCTTCCGCTGTCGGTCACAAGCTTCGCACGCGCCTGAAACTCCTTCGTCTTCCCCGCGCCCGCCTCACCAAGCACCACCACATAACGATGCTCAAGCAACTCTGCCCACGAGCGCTTGTTGATCGTCATGCGCGCCATCGCGAGCAGGGTATCCGGGTCGCTCTCGCGCTCGTTGCCGAGCGCATCCACCTTCACCTCGAAGAACCTTCGATCCAGCTCGACGTACGTCATGCGCAGGCACCCATCGTTGGAGGCACGCGACACTATCGCACGTCGCCTCGCGCCCTCGATACGCGGAAGCCAGCCGCCCCCGACCTCACCTCAACCTCCAAGCCCGAAAAAATCTCCGCCCCCGACCTCACCTCAGAAGAAAGATTTTTAAAAACTCCGCGGTGACTCCACCTCAAACCAAAAGTTTTTAAAAAACTTTCCGTCTGACCTCACCTCAAACCAAAAGTTTTTAAAAAACTTTCCGTCTGACCTCACCTCAGAAAAAAGATTCTTAAAAACTCCCGGTCTGACTCCACCTCAGAAAAAAGATTTTTAAAAACTCCCGGCCTGACCTCACCTCAAACCAAAAGTTTTTAAAAAACTTTCCGTCTGACTCCACCTCAAAAAGAGCGCTTTTTGCAGGGTTTCAGGCGCCTCGTTCACCGCCGAGAATTTTTTTCGTCTTTCGACGCAACACGAAGACACCCCGTCCGATGAACTTGCACTCGCGGAAGAACCGCGGCGAGAAACGGATGATTCAAAGTGTCTAATCGAGTAACGGGAACGGGTTCGAATACGTCGGCGCAGCTCTCACCCAAGTCAGCGTTGGAGTCGCAGCAAGAGGCCATCGCGGCGATGGCAGAGGGAGCGGTGGCACGTGGGTTGGACCCGTCGACGGCGGCGGCCGTTGTCTACGGGAGCTTGCCGCGCATCGAGGATGTGCGTCCGGCACTGGTCGAAGAGTTTGGGGAGGAAAGAGTGCGGGTGATCGACTCGCTTCCAGCCGTCGCAGCGGCTGCGGAGCAAGCGCAGATCGAGTTCGTCGCCGCCGAGCCGGTGAGCGATGTGGCGGTGATGCATGCGGAGGTGTTGGCCGAGCATAAGAAGCTCATCGCCGATGCCGACTCGCTCGCGAATCGCGGGCTCTTGGATGCAGGTCGCGTGGACCTTGGTCGCAGTGTGCAGGGCCATCGCGCGACGGCCGCGAGCACGCTGATTCTTGTCTCGCTCATGCGCGAGGCATGGTCGCGTATCTCGGGGAAGACGCCGGTGACGCTCGAGGATTTGAGCGTCGCGGAGAGCAAGGCGGCTTCGATGTCGCGTCTACTTGGTCAGCGTGAGCAGGGGACGAACCGTCATCGCGCGGCCGACCAGCGCGCGCGCACGCTCATGCTCTTGATTCGGTCGTACGGCGAGGTGCGCCGCATGATCGGCTTCGTGCGCTTCTGGCACGACGACGCGGATGACATCGCGCCCTCGCTCTGGGCGGGACGCGGCAAGCGGCGCAGTGCGAGCAACGGCGTGGAGAAGGATGCGGAAGGCAAGCCGCAGCCGGTCCCCACCCCCTCCGGCCCAGTCAACGGCGGCGGCCCCTTCATCGACTGAACGCTGAAAGGGAGACCCGACCATGACTGCACGATTGAACCTCGGCGCGCGTCACTCGATCGACGGGCGCACATCGCTTGGCGCGTTTGAAATGCCAACGCATCACCTGCTCACGCATGGCGTGATCGTGGGGATGACAGGCAGTGGCAAGACGGGCCTTGTGACGGTGCTCGTCGAAGAGGCGATGCGCGCCGGGGTTCCCGTGCTCGTCATCGACATCAAGGGAGACCTCCCGAATTTGAAGCTGGCCTTCCCTTCGTTTGACCCTGCGTTGATGGCGCCGTGGGTCGAGGCTGCGGAAGATGATGAGGACGGTATCGCCGACCCGCCGGTTGTCTTGGAGGCCGTCACGGCACGCAAAGAAGGCCTGGCTGCGTGGTCGATTGGCGAGGCCGAGCTTGCGGATTACGCCGCGCGAACGAGCGTCCGCGTGCTGACGCCGGGCTCCGATGCGGGTGAGAAAGTGCACCTGCTCTCGGCGCTCGAGTGTCGCTCGACGCGCTGGGAAACGGATGTTGAGGGCGCGCGTGCAGCGCTGAGTGCGGCCATCTCGCTCGTGCTGCGTTTAACCGGTCGCGATGGCGACCCTGGCAAGAGCCGCGAGCACGCGCTGCTCGCGGTGCTCGCCGAAACACGCCTCGCGCGCGGCGACACCGCGACCTTGCCCGAGCTACTCAACGCCCTGCTCGAACCCCCGATGGCCTACATCGGAGAGCTCCCCGTCGATGCCTTCGTCTCGCCCAAAGTGCGCGCCGAGCTCGCCGCGGATTTGAACACACTCATCGCTTCTCCAAGCTTCGCCGCCTGGCGCGAAGGCCATCCGCTCGATGTCGCAGCATGGATGAAGAAGACCGATGGAAAGACGCCCACCACGATTGTCAGCGTCGCCCATCTCGACGACGCCGAGCGCGCGCTCGTGCTCGGAGTCCTGCTCGAAGAAGTGCTCACCTGGGTGCGCGCACAACCCGGAAGCGCGCGCTTGAAAGCGCTCATCGTCTTCGACGAAGTCTTCGGCTTCATCCCACCGCATCCGGCGAATCCACCGACGAAACGCCCGCTCGTCGCGCTCATGAAACAAGCGCGTGCGTATGGCGTCGGCTGCGTCCTCGCGACGCAAAACCCGATGGACTTGGACTACCGCGCGCTCTCCAACGCAGGCACGTGGATGCTCGGACGACTGCAGACGGATGCGGACAGAGCGCGCGTGATCGAGGGGCTTGGCGAGGACAAGAAGAAGAGCGAGCTGGGCAACATCGTCAAGCGCCTGGCGCATCGTTGGTTCGTTGTGCGCGATGCGAAGAGCGAGAAGCTGACGTTGCTGAATCCGCGGTTTGCGATGTCGTTTTTGAGGGGGCCGATGACGGGGGTGGAGATACGGAGGGCGAAGGAGGCTGCGGAATGAGCAACTCGATCGCGAGCGCGCATCGCCCTTGGCCGTGTCGCCAGCGGGAGGGATCGCCGGGTTGTCTCTGGTTGGACTTGCGGATGGAGTTGACCGCGCCCGGCTACGTTGGTAGCGGTGGCGCACCATGATCATTCTTTGGGGAAGACCGGCGCTGTGGATGCGGCTACTCACGAGCCCGATCGCGCTGCTGTTGGGGATTGCGATGGCTTACTTCGGCTGGGGGCGCTGGGGCGAGGATCAAGCGCGATGGGAAGTGGCGCGCGAACTCGCTGAGCATGGCATTCCGGGCCGCGCACAAATCACATCGTCGTATCCAATGACTCGGAACGAAGAGCGACTCATCGAAGTCGGCGTCGCGTATCGCGTTGGAGGTGAACGCTTTACGGGGATCCAGGTGATTCCCGAATCGCTTTTTCCCGACGGCGACAACATCGCCATCACGTTCCACCCAGAGCATCCCGAACAGTTCCTCATCACGGGCCAGCAGGTCCCAGGTCGCTTCCTCTTCCGCCTGTTTTTGTACGGCGTCTTGATCATCGTGGTCGCGCTCGTGTCGGGTTTGCACGCCTACGTCCGCATCATGAGTTCGTAGCAAGCAGTTCCCGATGGCCCGCGTCGGAGAGCTCTGGCGAGGGCAAACAGTTCCCTCGCGGGAAAGAAGTGTGAGCTCGGCAACATCGTCAAGCGCCTGGCGCATCGCTGGTTTGTTGTGCGCGATGCGAAGAGCGAGAAGCGGACGTTGCTCAATCCTCGGTTTGCGATGTCGTTTTTGAGGGCCGATGAAGGGGGTGGAGATTCGGCGGGCGAAGGAGGCTGCGGAGTAAGCGCGCTGTCAGTCGCTCATCGCACCGCAGTCCGACCGCCTCGAATGGGGTTCGAGCTCGATGACGACCACACCACACGATGCACTGTTCAAAGCCGTGTTCTCGCGACCAGAGAACACAGCCGCTGCACTCAAGCCGCTCTTGCCCGAGCCACTCGCCGAGGCGACCGACTGGGCCTCGCTCACGCTCGAACCAGGCAGCTACATCGACGAGGAGCTGGTCGAGCGGCAGAGCGACCTGCTCTTCCGCGCCGACATCGCAGGCACCGAGTCACGCTTCTATTTGCTCTTCGAGCATCAAAGCGAGCCCGACGCGCGGATGCCATTTCGGCTGCTTCGCTATATGATTCGTATATGGGAGCAAATCGAACACGCCGAGAAGGACAAGCCGCTACCGCCAATCATCCCCGTCGTTCTCTCGCACGGTGAACGCGGCTGGAATGTACCGACTTCGTTCGAAGACACACTCGAACTCGGCGCGATACGCGAGCACGTTCTGCCGCACGTTCCGCGCTTTCGTTACATCGTGGATGACCTCGCCCAAGCCACTGATGAGCAGCTCAACACGCGCATCTCGTCGCTCTACGTCCGCGTCGTCATGCTGCTCTTTCGCGACGCACGACGACTGCCCGTCTCGCTCGTGTTCAGTCAGTACGCAGAACTCTTGCGGGCCATCATCGGCACCACGCCCCTCGAGGCGATCGAGCTCCTCATACGCTACGCTCTCCTCCTCGCTGGCGACTACGACCGCGAGGGCCTGCTCACCGTGCTCGGGACAATCCCAACCAAACAGGACGAATCCATGCGCAACCTAGCCAACTCCATTCTTGAGGTCAGCATCGCAAAGGGCGTGGCGCAGGGCCGCGTCGAAGGGCGCGTCGAAGGGCGCGTCGAAGGGCGCGTCGAAGGGCGCGTCGAAGGGCGCGTCGAAGGACGTTTCGAGGGCGCGCGAGCGATGCTTCGCAAGCTGATGCAGTTGAAGTTCGGCAGCGTGAGCGCGCAGGTCGATGCCAAGGTCGAGGGCGCGTCGATGGAGCAGCTGGAGATGTGGATCGAGCGTGTGCTGACGAGCGAGAGCGCGGACGATGTCGCTGGCTGAGGCGCCTGATCGATCGCGTCGCCCCGGTTCGTTGTGCGCGACGCGGAGAGCGAGAAGCTGACGTTGCTGAATCCGCGGTTTGCGATGTCGTTTCTGAGGGGGCCGATGACGGGGGTGGAGATTCGAAGGGCGAAGGGGGAGGAGGCGTGAGCATCCGGGTGGCCCGCACAGCGCGTCCTCTGTCAGCCCGGTGGTTGGCCCTCGCGTGAACGGGAAGACGCTCTCGCCCTGGGTCCCGACGCCGTCTCGAGCATCGTGGTCAGATGCGCGGCGCATTCTTCGAGTGTCGCCTTCGTCGAAGATCCCGCCAGCCCTTCGACGTACCCATCGAGCGAGAGCGTGACCAGACCATGCGCTGCGGCCCACGTCGTCAACGCGAGTTGTCGCAACGCGAGCTCGGCGAGGTCGGGGCGTACCGCGCGCACTCCGTCCACCAGCTGATCGAACGCCGCTCGGCTGATCGCCGCATGCGCCTCGTGCGAACCGGAGCCCCGAATCTCGGGATGAAACATGACCCGGTAGTGCGCGGGATGAGCGCGCGCGAAGCTCAGGTACGCGAGCATTCTTCGCTCGAATCGCTGTACGGGTGTCCCAGCGCGTCGCTGCGATGCTTCGATAGCCTCCCCCAGGGCCATGAAGCCGCGCGTGGCCACGGCAGCGAACAGGTCGGCACGCGTGGGGAAGTGATGGTAGGGCGCGCCGCTGGTCACCCCCGCCCGCCGCGCGACCTCGCGCAGCGTGAGCACGCTGGCATCCCCCGCCTCGAGCAACTCGACCGCTGCGTCGATCAGCGCGTTCGTGAGATCGCCATGATGGAATCGTGTGCGCGCCATAGGAGGGAGCGCGGATCGTGACACCGCCGCGAACTCGTGCACGACGAAAGCACCGGCGTGCGCAAACCACCGCTTGACGTTCGCGCGACCTGCTCCCAATTAAACACCGTTCAAATACTGAACGATGTTTACTTTGGCGCTCGGAAAGCTCCCGAGCGCAGGAGGTGCCCATGCGTTGTCTCGAATTGGTCCTTTGCCTCTCTCTCTTCTCGTTCACCGCGGCCTGCAGCACCGCCTCGGCGCCCCCAGGCGCCGTCGTGGTCGCGGACGACGGTGCGTCCGTCATCTCGCTCTCGGCCGGAGTGGCGCGCGTCCGCGTCCTGGCCATTGGCACCGTGGCGGTGAAGGAATGTCACCGAGAGCTCTGCGTCCCGACGGAGACACCCGTCCAAGAGCGGATCGGGGCGATCTTCGGGCCCGGCGAGTTCACCCCTGCGATGCCGATCTTGAGCTACCTCGTCGAGCACCCGGAGGGCACGTTCGTGGTGGACGCTGGGGAGCTCTCGCGGTTCAACGACGACCCGGACTACTACGCCTGCGCGCCAGAGGCCGGTGCGCTTGATCAGAACCTGCTCAGGGTCACCATCGAGCCCGGCGGAGAGCTCGGCCCGCAGCTAACACGACTTGGCATCGACCCGACGTCACTCGAGGGCGTGATCCTCACTCACCTGCATGCAGACCACACAGGCGGTGTGCCTCAGGTGGGCCGCTCCCCCGTGTTTGTGTCTGGCGTCGACTATGACCTCGGACCGATGATCGGAGGGGCCGTGTGCCGGAGCCTCGACCCTGTCCGCAGCGACCTTCGGCGCGTCGAGATGCTCTACGAGAACCGCGACGACGAGGTGGATCGCGTGTTCGGAGCGAGCGTGCGGCTCACTTCGGACGGCGCGGTCCGCATCGTACCGACGCCCGGTCACACCCCAGGTGCACTCTCGCTCTTGGTGCGAGGTGAGGAGGTCGACCTCCTGTTCGTCGGCGATGCAGCGTTCGACCTAGACATGGTCGCGGAGCGGCGACTGGCGGGGATCAACATCTCGCTCGTCGATGCACTCGCCAGCTACGACCGAATCGTGGAGTACACGCGGCTGCGCCCGACCATCGTTCTCCCCGCGCACGATCCGAGTGCGCGAGCGCGTCTCGAATCCGCCCAGCTCACGCGCCTCTAAGCGGCCACACAGCGACACGAAGCTTTCGTGCCGCGGCCGCGAAAGCTCAAGGCGCCAGGTCGCGATTGGCGGCGCCACGATGTCCGGTCGGGTGGACATCATGTTGCCGCCGCTCGTCGCGCGGATGAAACAAGCGCGTGCGTATGGAGTTGGCTGCGTCCTCGCGACGCAAAACCCGATGGACTTGGACTGCCGCGCGCTCTCCAACGCAGGCACGTGGATGCTCGGTCGACTGCAGACAGATGCGGACCGAGCGCGTGTGATCGAGGGGCTTGGGGAGGACAAACAGCGTTGCTGGTTTCCCTCGCGGGAAAGAGTCGGAGCTGGGCAACATCGTCAAGCGCTTGGCGCATCGCTGGTTTGTTGTGCGCGACGCGAAGAGCGAGAAGCTGACGTTGCTGAATCCGCGGTTTGCGATGTCGTTTTTGAGGGGGCCGATGACGGGGGTGGAGATTCGAAGGGCGAAGGGGGAGGAGGC
>JBILQT010000413.1:0-5387 GCA_044373065.1 Sandaracinaceae bacterium | reverse complement strand
AGAGCACAAGCTCTTCACCGATGCGCGAGAGATGCACCGCGCAGATCGAGAGAGCAGAGAGCGCTTCGAGCAAGAAGTCGCGGTCCGCCGAGGCATCGAGCGAGTTGCGCATCGGACGATCAAAGCCGAGCGCGGCCGCACTCATCGCGCGGTCGATCGGGAAGGTCGTGCCCGCGAGCGCCGCAGCTCCGAGCGGAGACTCATTCAAGCGCACCCGCGCGTCGTGAAAGCGGCCTCGATCTCGGTCGAGCATCTCGCACCACGCATGAAGATGATGCGAGAGGCGCACGGGCTGTGCGCGTTGAAGGTGTGTGTAACCAGGCATCACGACGTCGATCTCGCCCTTCGCGCGCACCGCCAAAACGGCAATGAATGCATCGCATTTCGCGATCACACGCTCGAGTGCAGAGCGCGTCCAAAGGCGCATGTCGGTTGCGACCTGATCGTTGCGTGAGCGTGCAGTGTGAAGGCGCCCGCCGGCCTCACCAATGCGCTCCGTGAGCAGCGCCTCGATGTTCATGTGCACGTCCTCGCGGTCCGCGCGCCAGACCATCTCACCCGACTCGATCTCTTCGCGGATCTGCTGCAGGCCCGCTTCGATCTTCGCGCGGTCCTCGTGGCTCACGATGCCCTGCGCCGCGAGCATCTGAACGTGCGCGATCGAGCCGCGGATGTCGTCTTGCGCAAGGCGCTTGTCGACGTCGACGCTCGTGTTGAGTCGCGCCGCAACGGCATCGAGCTCCTCATCAAAGCGACCGCCCCAGGCTTTCTTCTCCGACTCGTGATTCTTGTTGGATGACATGGCGCGCGGAGGGTGCGGGCTCTCTGCGTTGGGATCAACTTGTGTTTGCGCCCGCGCTTGGGTGTGTACCGGGCTGCGCCATCGCCCACGAAGCGTGAATGCACAGCACACCCGAGGCACTTCTGGGGCCGTGAATGCGACGCAGGACCAAAAACTGAAGGATTTTTACCCCACCCCTCGTTGGCATAGCCGTCGCTTTGAGAGCCAACATGGAGCGACGACGCTCCACTTCACTCGCGTTCACTTCAAGAGGCTTTCCATGCGCATCCACTTCTCATCCGCTTCTATTGCAACCCTCGCTGCACTTGCGTCGCTCACCTCGGGCTGTTTCGGCAATGACCCGCTTGGGCTTGATGGCGATTGGTCGAACGGGGATCGCAACAACACGCAGTGGCAGATTGGCGATGGGCTCTGCCCCGGCTTGAGCGGCGGCTGTGCGCTCAATGTCCCGCTCGCGGTCGGCGTCTCGACCTCGCTCGTCGTCGAAGGCGTCAGCTCGGCGACGCCGACAGTGAACACGCCTGCGAATGTCGCGGATGTTGTGATTCGCGGGGATGCAGAGGGTCAGCGCGCGACGATCTCGTTCACCACCACGGCGCCCGGTGCGGCGCATTTCGTCATCTCGGATGCGCGTGGCGTGGTCGACGAGGCGACGGTGCAGGTGCGTCAGCAGACCGGCTTGGAGTGCGGCGTGTTTCCTGGCGCGGGCGAGCCCAACTGGGCCATCGCTGGCATCACGTTTCGCGAGGCGAACACGGTTGGGTTGGAGCCCTCCACCTCGACCGCGGCGATGAACTCGCTTGCCTGCCGCACCTTCGATGCGAGCGGAGCATTGCTCTCCTCGCGCGGCGTGCGCTGGAGCATCGTCACTGGCACGGCGATCACCCTCCAGGACGACGACTTCGACCCCGCGGCAGTACGCGGCGCACGCGTCGACTACGTCACCGTGGAGCGCGGGACAGCCCAGGTTCGCGCAGAGTTTGGCGACGTCAGCGACACATTCACCGTCACGGTCGAGTAGGACAGGAGCTCAACGCAGGCGTGCGCGGATGGCATGTACGAATGCATCCGCCTCGCTGCCGTTCTCGACGCGAAGGCGCATCGCTTGGTTCTTCGGGAGCACGAACTCAAGCGTGAACGCAGCGCCTGAGCGGCGACGCCAAACCTCCGCGAGCACGTCGAGAACGATGCCGCCAAGGGCCAACGCCGCGCCCACCGAGGCGAGCACAAGCTCACCGCTGCGCAGGCCGTCGAAGAGGAAGGTGCCGCCAACCAGCAAGCCGCCTGCGAGGGCAAGGCCGCCAATGATGAGCGGCGCAGAGGCGTTCTTTGCTTCACGCGTGACGCTGAGCAGCGCTGTGACGGGCAGCGACACGCGCTTGCTCGTGGTTGCGCCCCCAAGGAGCGAGCCCTTCTCCTCGAAGTGAAGCTCTTTTCCGACAAGGGAGGCCGTCATGCGCACCTCACGACCGGCCAACGCGAACGCACCGCGTCCCAGCGCACGCACGAGCGCCCAGCCCGAGACGTACGTCAGCACACGACGCCAGCCTGTTGTGCGCACCGGCAGCATGGAGCCCTCCACGCGCTGATCCGACGAGGCCTGTGGCACGAGCGCATCAGCCGAGGCTCGCAGCACGGCATCGAGCGAGGTGTTCGCTGCAAGGGAGGCCAGGTGCGTGCGTGCGCCCGCATCGTTCGCATGCGCCAGTGCGGCCAGGCAGACCACCGCCAGCGCGCGTGCACTCGGCTCATTCCGTGCGCCACCGCCTCCCAGGTCGACAGCGCGCTGCGCAATCTCGCCGATCACCTGCGCACGCAGAGGGCCCTCACATGCATCGACGAGTGCATCGAGCCAGGCGAACTCCGTTGCGGACTGAAGCCATGCGGCGTGCGCCACCGTCTTCTGCACCTGCGCGTCCTCGCGCGTCTCGGCATCAAACCCGATCGCACCAAGCAAGCAGAGCAAGCGACGCTCAGCCTGCGTCTCTGCACCGCGCTCCATGATGTCGAGGACGTTGCCCTGCTTGGTCGTCGCATCATCACGCGTGACGCCGTGTGCTGCCGCCCGCTTGATGACGAATTCGCGACCCGCAAAGAGTACGCGCCCCTCGGCCTGGCGACTCAGCACATCGAATGACAGGCGACCCAGCTTGCTGGCTGCGGGGAGTGCACGAAGGGCTTCGGCATCCTGGGAACGGCGCTCTTCGAGGGTTTCGTCGGCTGGCATGGCGGCGGGTATAGCGCGGTTGTTGGAGACGGTGCGGTCGCGGACCGACGGAATGCAAAAGGCCAAGTTTCCTTGGCCTCTCGCTGAAGTCTCGCGGTGAACTCAGCCGCCGATCGCGAACACTTCCTGAAGGCCAGCAACCGTTCCAAGTGCCGTCGTAAGACGACCCTGAACCTCGACGGTCGTGTCGATCAGCGTCTTGATCTCGCGGATGTCGTTGATGTAGTCGCCGAACGCGCCGGTCTGCGTTGCAAGGACGCCACGGCTGCCCTGCACGTCGATGATGAGGACGTGCGTGGGGTTCTCGCCGATCTCAACCTCAGGCGCGAACACGGCCATCTCGCGACCTGGGCCGCCACGCGTTGCGCGCGCACGGACCTGCGCGGTCTGCGCACCCGCGGCGTCGGTCACGGGCTCAACGAACGCGAGCTGTCCGAGAATCTGTCCGCCCTGGTCCTCCGGCGCGCGGACGAGCACAGCGCCGTACTGCTGCGTTGCTGCCTCACCAAGCGCCGTTGCCGTGCGATCGAGCTCTGCGCGACGTGCCTCGGGCAACGTCGTCGCCTGGAGGTGACCAAAGAGCGACCAGAGCTGCGTGACCTGGTTCGCGTAGACGAACAGGTCGTTGGAGGCCTCGGAGAACGCTTGGTAGTTCTTGCCCGAGAAATCCTGAGCGCTGAAGGGCACTTCCATTGCGCGAATCGCCTCGATCGCGTCGTAGTCGACGTGCGGTGGCTGTCCACCCTGACCTGCTGCTGCAGCGACCAACGCGTCCACGCGCTGCTGCGCGTTCAGCACGGTCGTCGCGGAAGTCGCGACGGCCGCCTGGATCGCGTGACCGTCACGCACGGTCGTGTTGTAGAGCGTGCGCTGGCTGTTCATTGAACCGCCGCCTGCTCCGAGCGCCGCACCAAGCATGAGCGCGAAGCCGCCAATCATCGCCGCACGGCCCTTCTGGGCGCGACCCACTTCGACGTCCGCGACTGCTTTGTCGTCGAAGACAAGACGCACTTCGTTCGGGCCGCCCGTGTAGGGGCTCGCCGCGAAGGGATCCGAAGGCGGTGGTGGTGCTTTCGGAGCTGCCGCCGCCGCAGCAGCCTGTGCAGCCGCCGCCTGAGCGAAGGGAGGAGGCGCGATGTCGTTGCCAAAGAGGCCACCCATCGGGGGCGCCGCAATGGGCGGGGCAATCGGGGGCGCCGCGACGGGCGGAGGGGCTATCGCGGGGGCCCCAACCGGAGCCGCCACAGGAGGAGCCGCAACGGGCGCCATACCTGGCAGGTCCAATCCCGGAGGCATCACGGCGCCAGGCGTATTTGGCGCGATCGTCTTACCCAGTCGGGCTCGCAGGTCCTTCTTCGGCTTTTTGTCGTCGGACATCTCGGCTTCGCGCTCCACAGGTTCGCGCCATCTAGGACGCGTTGTTTCTTTGCCGCTAGAGGCCCAGAAGGAGCACTGCACACCCACATGCGGTGGCGAATCCTCTTTGTTTCTGGGCATCCCCGGAGCTTTCTCCGGAGAGCGGAAGGTATCTGCGTGCGCTTCGGGGTGTCAACGGTTCTCTCGGCCGTGGGGTCGACATCCTCTAGGCCCGTCGGCCGTAGCACCCACGAACCTCTCCGAACGCGTGTCGAACAACTTGCCGCGATGTCCTCTGGCAACAAGTAGTCTCCGCCCAAGCCGTGAACGCATCTCCTCCCAGCTCCGCCTCGGAACGAACTCCGCTCTTGCGACGTGCAGCCCGCATTGCGCGCAACGTCCGCGGCTTCTTCCCGCTCACCGCACTGGGCGTCTGCGTCGCTGCAGGCAGCTCGCTGATGCTCAAGTTCGTCGCCTTCGCGAGTCTCGACCTGGTCGCGCTGGTCGTGGCCTACGGCGCGCTCGCCCTCGTCCTCGCCGCCCTCGTCCTGGTCGTTGTGGCCTCGTTGCGGCTCGTCTGGGCGCTTCGAAAGTTGCCCACTGTGGGTGAAGCGCGGGTTGAGACGCAGCGCCTGCTTCCTACAGGTGTCTCCCTTCCGCGCCTTGCGCTGATGCCCTTTGTCGACGTCTCGTGGACTTGGTCCGAGGGCGAGGGTGCGCCCGCCGCGACCCTTGAACTTGTCCCCTCGAAGATGCGGCTCGTGGAGCAAGCGGCCCTTCCCGCGCGCGGCGCCACGCAGTTCATCGCAAGGCGCATCACGGTCCGCGATGTCTTCGGCCTCGCCTCACTTCAATGGACGCACCGCCAAACACGCGCACTCACATGCCTTCCGCATGCCGGCGCGCTCCGCCAGATGCCGCTCCTCGTCTCGATGGCAGGCGGAGATGACATCCCGCATCCGATGGGCGTGGATGACGGCGACCGCGTGGAGCTCAGGCGTT
>JBILQT010000412.1:0-5402 GCA_044373065.1 Sandaracinaceae bacterium | reverse complement strand
GCGGATAGCGCTCCGTGAGATCGACGCCGCCGATCTCCTTCCACAAGCGCACGATGAGCTTCTCGACCATCTCGAAGATGTCGTCTTGGTTGACGAAGCTCATCTCGATGTCGATCTGCGTGAACTCCGGCTGGCGGTCGCCGCGCAGATCCTCATCGCGGAAGCACTTCACGATCTGGATGTAGCGGTCGAAGCCCGCGACCATGAGCAGCTGCTTGAAGAGCTGTGGGCTCTCGGCGAGCGCGTAGAACATGCCGGGGTTGAGGCGCGCCGGGACGAGGAAATTGCGCGCGCCGCCGGGCGTGTACTTCACGAAGATCGGCGTCTCGACCTCGACGAAACCGTTGTCCGCAAAGTGATTGCGCGTGTGGTGATAGATCTTGCTGCGCGTGAGGATGTTCTTCTGGAGCTGCGGGCGACGCAGATCGAGATAGCGATGCTCAAGGCGCTTCTCCTCGTTCGTGTCGATGTTGTCTTCGATGAGGAAGGGCGGCGTCTCGGCCTTGTTGAAGACGAACGCTTCGAGCGCGAGCACCTCGACGGCGCCTGTGGCCATCTTGCCGCTGCGGCCCTTGCCGCGATCGCGCACCGTGCCGCGCACGCCGAGCACCCACTCGCCGCGCGCTTGATCGCCCACGGGGAAAGGCGCTGCGACGCTCGGATCGAAGACGATCTGCGCGATGCCCTCGCGATCGCGAAGGTCGATGAAGATGAGCCCCCCGAGGTCGCGCCGACCTTGCACCCAACCAAAGAGCACAACCTCTTGGTCGATGTGATTCTCGCGAAGTTGACCGCAAAAATGAGTTCGCTTGAGCTCGTCGATGAAGCGCGCCACGGGTCTCTCCTAGCTGTGTGCCAATGCCTTTCGCGGGAGGCGAAAAGGGGCGCGGACGCTAGCACGTGAAGAGACGCGTCGCGTCAAAGCGCCGTTGGGTGGGGCCTGCGAGGTCGGCGTGTTCGAACCGCAAGCAGGCCAAGCGTGACGAGCCCGAGCCAAGAACGGGCGCGCGTCGGCTGCGGAATACGGCAGCCACACGATGCCGAGGGCGGAGAGTCCATGGATGCGTCGTTGCGAACTGCTGCGGCGTCGATGCCTGCATCCCGCGCACCTGCGTCGCTCGGGCCGGAGTCGCGCAAGCCGACATCGAGAGGACGAGAGCTCGCATCGACCGACGCCGCATCGAACCCTGCGTCTTGTGGACGACAACCTGCAATCTCGGTGTGTGCGCAGCCTCCACCCGCGATGCAGGAGTCCGCAGTGCACGTGTCCGCGTCACTGCAATCGCGGGCGATCTCAGTGCATCGATTCGTGTCACTGCAGACAGGGTCCGTGCATGGATCGCCATCCAAATTGGGGCATTCCGAGCTGAAGTGGCAGCAGCCAGCGATGCGCACAGAGGTGCAGCCCGAAGGCTCGGCGCACAGGTCTGTGGTGCAGACATCACTGTCCTCGCAGCGAGGCGCAGTGCCACTCGTGCAAGTGCCTGCGAGGCAGCTCTCGGCGCCGTTGCAGGTGGTTCCGTCACTGCAGCTGGTGCCATTCGCGGCACTGAGGTTCGGCGGGCATGTTGCGGTTCCAACACACGTCTCCGCGACATCGCAAGGCGAGACGGATGCCCTGCAGATCGTCCCCCATGCCGCCGTTCTCGCCGCGCAATAGGCACGTGCGCCAAGGGTTTCGGCGCACGTATCTTGAAGGTCGCATGGGTCGGTTGGAGATGTGCCGCACGTTGATCCAACGGGCTGCGCTTCGTCGGGCCCGCATACGCCGCTGAAGCCTGAGCACACCTCCGCGACATCACACTCGCTGACTGAAGGGCGGCACACAGTCGTGGCTGGAAGCACGACATTGGCGGGGCACGTGGTCGACACGCCATCGCAGCGCTCTGCGACATCGCAGGTGCCAGCCTCCGGCCTGCAGACGCGTCCGAGCGGACTGAGGGCGCACGTCACACAGCAATCGTTCGCGAGGCGGTTGCCATCGTCGCAAGTCTCGCCGAGGTCGAGGATGCCGTTGCCGCAGGTGTCCTCGATGAGGACTTCGCTCGAGCTCAGCCCGGGATAGCCGCCTGCGACAAGCACGCGTCCCGAAGGCAGCGAGGCAGCAACGTGGTCGTAGCGTGCTATCGTCAGCATTGGACCCATTACCCACGTGCCTCGCGTCTCGTCGTACCGCTCCGTGGTTGGAATTGAGGCAGCGAATGAACCACCCACGACAAGTACGGAGCCATCAGGCATCGTCGTCGCGGTGTGGTAGTCACGCCACGAAGATGCCAGTGAGCCAGTCGCTGTGAACGCGTTGGTTGCAGGGTCGTAGATCTCAGCAGTGATGGCACCGACCATTCCGATGAAGCCCGCAGCGATGAGCACACGGCCACTCGGCAGGAGCGACGCCGTGTGACGGCAGCGAGCGGTCCGCATCGATCCCGCTGGGGTCCAGCTATTCGTCACGGGATTGTAGACGTAGGCACTGTTCAGCGCCGAGCTGCCGTTCGATCCGCCTGCAACCAGCACTCGGCCATCGAGAAGGCGCGTTGCGGAGTGCCAGATACGTGCGCCCGGAATCGGGGCAGCAGCGCTCCACATGTTCGTGGGGGGATCGTAAATTTCGGAACTCGCGACACTCGGGGAGCCGCCTCCAACAACGAGCACTCGGCCGTCGGTGAGGAGCGTTGCCGAGTGCAGCCGTCGCTCGACCGAAATGGGCGCGACTGCAGTCCACGCATTCGTTAGCGGGTTGAAGATCTCGACGACTCTGGCCGTCGGCAGACTGCCGGTCCCTCCAACAACCAGAACACGCCCATCCGAAAGCCGCGTCGCGGTGTGCTGACTTCGTGGCGCCACGAGGAGTCCTGCATCCGACCAAGCCGCGGTGGCCTGGTTGTATCGCTCCGCGCGGGTCCCGGCGGGAACGAGAACATCGCCGTCCGGGAGCACGATGGCGGTGTTGCTTCCTTCGTTCAGCGTCACTCCACGCGCCATCGAATTCGTCGGCACCCACACCGGGTCGACCAGCACATGCTCACCACGCGCATCCACATAGAGGGCGATACGTCCGTTCTCGATGCGCAGCGTTGCAGGCACGCGCTCTCCGCTCTCAAGCCACGCGACCGGCGCGCTCACATACACGCGCGGCGATCCCGACGCGTCGAGCACGTGGATGCCGCCTGTCTCCGGCACTTCCCTCAACGCGCCATCGACTTCCCACTCCGCGACCGCGCGGTCCGCGAATGCCACGCCGGGGGCAAGCTCAAGCCACTCTTCGAAGCCGTGATGGTCGGCCAACGTCCAGAAGCTCGTGCCACCGTCACGTGCCTCGGACACAGCGCCTTGCGCCGCACGCGGACTGCCCTCGAGACCAACTTCACGCACATGCAGCGCAACCCCATTGCGGAACTGCAGCTTCACATCTGTCCCTGCAACGAGCGTCTCGATGGGGCGCGCATCACTCGCCGTCAGTGACTGACCTGCGCGACGAAGGATGACCTCCCCACGCGCGCTCGACTCCACGAGCACGTCCTCACGAAAGACCTCATGCGCGTGTACTCCGAAGGCAACGAGCGTCGGTGCCGTGACATCGGCATCTCCCGCGCATGCACTCAGCAATGCGTAGGCAGCTACGGAAACACTCCAACCCAAACCCGAATTGCGACGCATGCGGCATCCTGCCTGACCTCGCGATGCGCAATCAAGGCATGTCACATTGACCCGGTGACCCACTCTCGACGCACCCTCCTCCGCGCCGCCGCTGCCCTTCCCCTCGCAACGCTCGTGTCCTCATGCGAGCCCGTCGAAGCGCAGCCCGCGCAGCCCGAGGGCGTATCGCATCCCCGCTGGGGCGGGCTTCATGTCGTCGAGCGCGGGCGTGCGCGTGCGCCACTCACGTTTGTGTTGCTGCATGGTTTTGGTGCGCGCGGCGATGATCTCGTCTCGCTCGCCGATGAACTCGCCGAACGCACGCCCTGTCACTTCATCGTGCCTGCAGCACCCGTCTCGATGGGTGGTGAGGGGCGTGCTTGGTATGCGATTCGGTCACCCGATGAGAGTGCGCAGATCACGCAGGCACGTGCTGCGATCGAGGGCATTCTCTTCACCTTGGGCCAACGCGGCATCATGCGAAATCGCGTTGTTTTGGGTGGCTTTTCGCAAGGCGCGATCATGTCGATCGAGGTCGCGCTCGCCTCGACCGCACCGCTTGCCGGCATCGCGGTCTTGTCAGGTCGAAGCCTCCCGCATCCGGCCTCACACAGCGCGCGACTGCGCGGCCTTCCCATCTTCGCCTCGCATGGTCTTTCGGACTCGCGCATTCCGTTCGAGCGCGGTGAGGCGTTCATGGACCAAGCGAGTGCCGCAGGCGCGCTGGTGGAGCGCGTGGTCTTTGAGGGTGACCACACGATTCCGCCAGCCGTCGTCTCGGGTCTCGCAACCTGGCTTGCCGCGCGTCAGCCGTAGAATCCAAAGCCCAGGCCACCCATCACGGTGATGGCCATTTCGAACCCGGTGGGGCCACCATTCGGCGCGCCTTCGAGCGGCATGAAGCCGTGAAATTGTGCGCCAACTGAGGCGGAGAAATTCTCATCGCGTCCGGTGAGCGCGACCCCTGCTTGGCCACCCAACGTAGCGCCGGTCGGCACATCGCCTTGATTGTGAGAGAGCCACGCAAAGCTCGGCCCGAGCGTGAAGTCGATGCTCCCGCCTTTGCGCGCCGTGCCCAAGATGCTGAGCCGATGGAGGTAAGCGAGATCGACCGCCGTGCCTCCGCCCCAGAGGTTCGAACCATGCGCCACGCGGACGAGCACACCGCTGCCCGAGGCATGTGCAAAACGCACCTCGCCACCCAGCGTGAGAATGAGCCGCCCGTAGCCCACCGTCGGGGCCAAGAAGGCTCCAATGCCCACAGTCGGACCGATGAAATCAATCCGCCATGAGGGCTCGGTCGAGGGCAAAGGTGGCGGTACTTCCACCTCCTCAAGCTCCTGCGCCATCGCAGACGAGGACACGAGAAGTGCGAGGGGAAGAATGGCAGCCGAACAAAGAAGCTTGCTTCGCATGGCCACGAAAGAGCGAGCCGCGTGCCAACTTGAGGTCGACGAATCGCCATGATTTTTCAGCGCATACGCGTTCTTGGTGGGCGCCTCGCGCACACCGCTGAGCCGAAATGACCACACTCTTCTCGCGCATCGACTGATCACGGAAGACAGAGACACAACCCCTCCGTTACCCTCGAAGCCGTGCGTGCCTTCCGCCTCTCGCGCCTGCTGACACGACGATCCCTTCTGGTGATCGCGTCGCTGCTCGGCGCCGATGTCGCGTCAGGCCAGAGGCATCCCGAGGCTGCGCCGCAAACCATCCAAGCCAAGCCTGCGCGCACCGCGATCGAGGCCCCTGAAGCGCACCATGAA
>JBILQT010000411.1:0-5413 GCA_044373065.1 Sandaracinaceae bacterium | reverse complement strand
CCTCCTTCCACCTGGAGCAGCACCACCCTAGACGAAATTGAAGAGTGCCCACGTAGATGGCAGCTCCTTCGGTCACGTTGGGGCGAGCACGATGGGTTCCCAGTGCGCGCCAGTTCAGCCCGGATCGAAGGGGAGATTGTTCACAACGCGCTCGATCGGTTGACTCGCGCGTGCGGACTCCGCGGCAATCCGGCGTTTGGCAGCTTGGATTTTTCGGAGGCGCTCACGGACGCGGACTTCTTCCCGGGTTTTGTACGAGACGTGGGCACCTGGCACCAGCGACTGAGTGAGCATCCCAGACCAGGTCCCGTGTTTCGTCTACGAGCGAGCGCCGAAGAATTGGCGAACCGCGCCGTCCGCATGTTCCGTGAGCAGTACAGGCCCGACGGGCGCGTCTCGCAGAACAAGCAGCTGAGCAAAGCTACAGCGACCGACCTACGTTCGACCCTTCGACAAAAGCACGCGCTCTCCGAGGTGAAGCTGAGGCATCCCACGTTGCCGTTTCTCGGCATCCTTGACCTCGTGCAACTAACCGCAACCGGCGTGGAGATCGTAGATTTCAAGACCGGGAGGCCGAGTGAGAAGCACGGTCGACAGCTCTTGCGGTACGCGCTCCTATGGTGGCGCACAACAGGCGATGCACCGAAGCATGTGAGCGCTCGGTATCTCGACGGCGTCGAGTCATGGCCAGTCACTCAAGCAGCACTCATCGAGGTGGAGGCAGATATTGGGACGAAGATCCCGCTGTGGACGAACACCATCCGTACGCATCCAGCCGTAGCCAGGCCTGGCGCTAGCTGTCACTCGTGCCCGGTGCGGGCGCGGTGTGCGCTTGGCTGGTCTGTCGACGAGGATGCCGCGAGGCGCGGTGACGTTGAAGTCGTCGCGCTGACAGCGCGTGGGGATCACGGGTTCCTCGCTCGCTCTCGTGTCGGCGCGGATGTCGCGATCGTCTACGATGCTTCGATTGCTAGGCTGATTCCGAAGCACGTTGAAGGTCAGGCACTCCGCATCCTCGACGCGGTGTGGGCCGAGAGTGGTTCACTCGAGATCAAGGCGTGGACCGAGGTATTTACTGTTGAATGAACTAAACACTCGACCGGACAATGAATGACTGACGACAAAAAGCCGACGCCAGATGGCAGCCACGAACCCAAACTTCTGGTCGATCCCGAAGCTCTGGGAGAAGCGTTTGTCAGAGGTTTAGAGGAGGCTGCGAAGCAAGAAGCGGAGCTGCCAAAAGCCTTCGAAGCGGGCGAAGGCATGCCCTGGCCTCTGTCTGACTGAGGCGCGGGATGCATACGGAGGTAGCTGAGCATTGCCCAGAGCTACTTCGTGGGTCAGCGACTTGAGGGAACAACGGATGACAGAGAAACTCGCCATCGATATCCTCGGCGTGATGGAAAGCGCAGCCAGAGCCCGTAGGAGGGGAACTCTTGCCTCCGAGCTGGAGTTCCAAGCCGCCCACACAGGTGACGAGTTCATCCGTTTCCTCGGTCGCATCGGTGAGTTCCGGCCTGTAGTGGAGGAGTTGCGGGCGACAATGGCTGCCGGAGAAACGCGGCTCCGACTCGTTGTCCCGCAACAGTTGGCGGATGCCATCGAGCGACGTGAATGGCAGCTCATCAACGCAAAGGATGGGTCGGGCTACCTGCCCACAGTTCAGGACCTCAGCGGTAAATTCACAAAGCAGGTGCGTCTTCTGAAGGAACGAACTCCTGCTCAGCCCGGAGAGATCGCGAACGCAGCCAACGCAGCAGCGCACGCACGTACGCACGCGATGCTTCGCGAGATCCTCGCGAAGCTCGACGTGATGGACAAGAAGCTCGACCTATTGCTCAAGCAGCAACGCAATGACGTTATCGGCAAGATCAGCAGTGGGATGCGGACCTTCAAGATGTTGGCAGCGGAGCCCGGCGACGACATGAGCCGAGTCGCTCTGCTCGCGAACGCCGTTCAGAGCATCGACGAGGGACGAAGCACGCTGCTGCTGAATCTTCAATCACGGATTCAATCGGAACCTGTCGAGAGCTCGGTGTGGGACTACAGGCTTGAGCCCTCCATCACGAGAGCTGGTTGGCTGGATGTGCACGCCGAGGATATCCAGTGGCTCTATGGCGCAGCGAGCACGATTGCGGCCATCCACTCGATGCAAGATCGTCCATTGGCGGCTCGTGAGACGATGGCGGAACTGGCGCGAACTCTCGCTCCGCTGCAACCATACCTGGGTGCACTGCTCTTGAACGCCCGCTACCGCCCGGAACGCGAGAGCTTCTGGAAGGCGCAATTTTCCGCGCTCTGCTCGGAGAGTCAGGCGACGGGATTTGTTATCGAAACCAGCTGTGAAGAGCTACACACTGCAGTTTGCGAGCAGGAGAAGTAATGGACACGAGTCTGAAGTGCCCGAAATGTGCGAGACCGGGTGCCACGGCCGAAACATGCAAGGCATGCGTGGCTGACGCGAAGTCCAAGCGCGAGAAGTTCATCGCGACCGCTTTCGCGGTCCTTTCGACGGTCGCGGCTGTGATTGGCGCAATGGCGAAGCGCCCACCACGGCACTAAGTCGCTGGAACAGCGCATCAGTCTCCCTCAACATTGTCTTGGCGCGAGGCCGTCACCCTACACATCACGCAGCAGCGTCGACAACGACACGCCATACGCCACAGCCAGCTTCTTCAGCGTGCTGATGCGCGGGTCGAGTACCCCTCGCTCGATCTTCTGAAGATGCGAGAGCGACAGCTCGTTGTTCTTCACAACGTCCATCAACGACAACCCCTTGCGTTGCCGCATCGCGCGGCAGCGCTTTCCCAGCTCTTGCTGGAGGTCGAGGTCGGCAGGCATCGACCGCGACGGTAGGAAGGTGCGTCATTGCTGCATACGTCAGCTCTGACGTAAGACGCTCAACGCTTGCACGTCCGTGCGTCACGCCGTTGGCATCATCGGGATCGAGCACTGCTCACACGTCATCTCGAACGGCGCAGTCGCCCCGCAACGCTCGCAGGCATAGCCCGACCATGTTCTTGGTTGAGCACGTGTCTGAGCAACGCTTGGAGTCGCCACAGGCGGCGCGGGTCGTGCGGTCACCCATTGCAGCCAACTCTTGATCGTCAGCAGCTCATCGGTGTTGAGCGCGCCCACGTCGAGTAGTGGGATGAGAGCGGCGAGGAAGTCGTCCGGAGGCTCACTCGGCACGCGGTCCTTGAGGTCCGCCATCACCTTCTGCTTTCGCGCCGCGAACTCGATGTCGCTATAGACGCGCCTCTCGTGGAGCTGCCGGATGCGCTCTATTGCGATCACGAAGTCCGCGCCTGAGATCTTCGCGGCCTCTAGTCGCTTGACCTGTTCCTGCACCCGAGCTGCCGATGCCTGTGTGGCTAACGCGAACTCGTGCGAACTCCGAGCCGCGTCGGCCGCAAGCCACACCCTCTGGGACTTTGCCAGGTCCTCCATGATGAGGACCGCAATACCCGCGAGCAGAGGTGAGAACACAAATGCCAGGAAGGTCCACCCGATGGCATCGCGACCTCGCGAGCTCGCCAGCAAACCGATCCCGACGCACATCGCCAGCCACATCACGAGCCCACAAAGGAACGCCATCAACTCCTCCTGCGATACCGCGAACGGTCGGCATCTGTAGTGCCGAGGATACGTCACATATGACGTAGGCAGCAACGCTCTCAGGCCTGGTGAGACCTAGCCCGCCTTCCACACCGCGCAGACCGCATGGGATCCTCATCTCATGCATCTCGACACCTACGACGAACGCGAAATGTTCTCCGATACGTATCCGCTGCTCGCCGCCTATCCCACCGTGGCTGCCGTAGCTTCGTTCCCGCGAGCCGCAGTTGGCCGCGTGCAGTGCGGACCAGGTGAAGCGATTCGCCGAATCTCGATCTGCGAGGCTTGGTCTGAGGACAACATCGTGGAGGTCCGCATCCCATCGGAGCTCATTGCTGCGCACGCCGCCGAGGTCGCCAGCTTTGCGATCGCGCGACCTGCACCCGGCACCGCGTCACGCAGCATCCCTCCGGTTGACGAATATCGAATCGCCGCGCTTGCGGTCATGCGTCGTGAGGCTGCGTTCGATGCTGCTCGATGGGCGCTTGGCGTCTTGCGAACCGATGAGCGCGGGATGCTTCGTCTCATCGAGCAGAGCCGCGATTGGTGTGCTTGGGCACCGATGATTCGTTTCGCGCACGCTGCTCGAGAGCATGACGAGCGCATGAGTCGCGCGGAGGGTCGACTGCGCTTGATTGCGCGACGCGTGCTCAACGCATCCGGCCTCACAAACGTACTTGTCGACGACACGCTCGCGCACAAGCCGTCGATGCAGCAGGCCATCTGCGGGATGCTGACGAGATAGAGAAAGTACCCCAAAGAAATTTGGTGGGGGTCGCGGGCAAACTATCCCTTCGATACTTCGCGGAGAATCGTGAGGTCTGAGCGGCGAGCGTAGGAGACTCCCCTCAAAATTGAGCTGGAATGCCCGCGAAACTGGGGCACTTCCACAGACGCGGGTCGGGTTCGTACAATTGAAAACATGTTCAACCCGAAGACCGTTGGTGATTTGATTGGCATCGACCCCGAGGATGTTCGGGACGTACTCGACTACGTGGTCGGCACCGAGCCCACGAGCTCGCCTAAGCCAGAGTCGAGCGCGCGTTCGAAGCGCCTTGCACGTCGCCAACTCGATGCGTTCGCGCGTGATGCCGAGGCTGGTGCATCAGACGCCGAGATCGCTCGAAGAGCAGGTTGTTCGATTGCTCAAGTACGGCGTTGGCGGCTGCGACTCGGCGTGCGTCACGCGGCGGGTCGCCCCTCGACTCAGGCGCTGACCAACTCGCTCGCAGTCGTGCTCTTCGGCAACCCATTCGAGCCCGTCATCTCGCATGTGAAGTCGAACGTCGATGGGCTTTGGCAGCCACCCGAATACGTGCGTCGCGAGCGTCTCGACTACACCTCATTCGTGGAAGCCATCGCGCTGCTCACAACAGCCGGATTCTCTCCAGCGAAGCTGGCCAGCGCTCTCGGTGTTTGCGCGCGCGACATCGACCACGCGATCAAGATTGGAGCGCGCCCATGCTCCTGACCGCAATGCACTACGCGGTGCTCACCAACCGCGAGTTGATCAAGCGTGGCGTGCCAGCGGAGCGCGTCACGTATGAGCGCGAGCGTCACACCGGCCACACGCGTCGCGTGCAGCGGCGCTGGGCTCGCACGATCGGCATGTGGGGCGGCATCGCGACGCTCCATGAGATCGCCGCTCACATTGATGTCGATGTTCAGACCGCACACGGCTACGCCAAGTTTCGCAAGCTTCGATGGCAAACCAAGAAGCGCATCTTCACGCCCTCGCAGCTCGGTGCGCTCTGCCTTGCAACCCGCGGAAACGCCGTCGAAGTCGCTAGCAAGC
>JBILQT010000104.1:0-23310 GCA_044373065.1 Sandaracinaceae bacterium | reverse complement strand
ACCCACAAACTCCTTGGAATTCCGTAGTTTTCGCATCGTAGAGCACACGTAGAGCACATCATGGCGCGCACTGAAATCTGGCGAGAAGTCACCTTCGAATCGGCTCACCGTCTTCCCAACGTCGAGCTCGGGCACAAATGTGCGCGGCTTCATGGGCACTCGTATCGCGCCCGCATTTACGTCACGGGCGAGGTCGATGCGCACACGGGCTGGTTCATGGATTTGGGCGTGCTCAAGGAGCGCATCGAGCCTGTCCGCGCGCGGCTCGATCACTACTACCTGAACGAGATCGAGGGCCTCGAGAACCCCACGAGCGAGAACCTCGCGCGCTGGATGTGGACGCGTCTTTCGCCCTCGATTCCCGGCCTTTGCCGTATCGAGATCATGGAGACGTGCACGTCGGGCTGTCGCTACGAAGGCGAGTGAGCCGGACCGATCATCGGTTGAGCGTCGCGAGGGCGGCGATGTGCTGCGGCCCCGTCCCGCAGCAGCTTCCGATGCAGCAGGCGCCGCGTTCGGCCCAACGCTTCGCGTGCTCAAGGTAGCGCTCCGCCGCGGCTTCTGGCGCTTCATCCAGCGCACGCCAACCCATCGCATCTTCTGGTGCGCCCGCGTTCGCGTAGATGCCGAACGGGATGCCGAGGGCGGCGAGCGCGTCGACGTAGGGCAGGGCGAGTTCTGCTGCGACGCAGTTCACAAAGACACGCGACGCGCCTACCTCGCGTGCTTGGCGCGCGGCCTCCGCGAGGGCCGTGGGTGTCATCAGCGTAGCGTCTGGGCCGGGCGTCAGCGCAGTCCACACGGGAAGCGAAGTTGCCGCAGCCACCTCGGTTGCGATGCGCGCCTCAAGCGCATGCGGAAACGTCTCGACGAGCAGGACATCGACGTACTCGGCAAGGAACTCGATGAGTGCGCGATGTTCGACGCGTGCGCCTTCAGGGTCGTCATTCGCGGGGCTGAGATGCGGCGCGTAGCAATCTTCGAGGGGCGCTATCGAGCCAAGCAGCACATGACCCTCGGGCATCGCATCGCGTGCGCTTCGAACGGCTGCGAGCGCCGAACTTCGCCACGCATCGCCCAATGTTCGCTGCTTGGTGCGAAACGTATTGGTCGTATGAAAGCGCGCGCCTGCCCTCGCGTAGTCGCGATGAATTTGCCTGAGAACGTCGGGCGTTTCGAGGCTCGCGCTCGCACTCCAACCGGGGAGTGGCGTGGGGACGCCACGCCTTAGAAGCTCTGTGCCGACAGGCCCGTCGAGGATGTCGATCACGCGGTTCACTGCAGGTTCAACGCGTGCTCGCGACGTAGCGTGGCCAGGCCGCCAACACGACGACGAGACATGTGCGCCCATGCGCTTCGGCGCGGCCGATGCCGACGTCGGTGAAGCGTGCATCGCCGATGGCGAGCCGATGTGAGGGGCTCTCTGCGAGGGTGCGCCAGGCGGCCGACTCATCCTCTGCGCGCGCGACAACTTCACCGACATGCCGCGCTGCGATGTGGTCGCTGCGCAAGCGTGCCTCCGCATCGCCGTGTTCGTCGATCACGTGAGCGACTTGCTGTGCGCGGCAGCTCTGCTCTGCATGTGCTTGGGCCGCACGCACGAGCATGCGGTTGGGTCGCAGGGCGCCGCGCTCGTGCCTTGCTCGAAGTACATCGATGAGGGTTGCGTTCGTCGGTAGCGCCTCCTCGGTGCGCGTTCCTCCGATGACCAACTCCGCAATCGGACGCGGTCCCCGCGGGTTCGTCGCGACGAGCTGAAGCACGAGCGGCGTCGCCATCGCTTCAAAGGGAATCTCCGCGAGACCCTCACGCACCTCGATGGCAATCGGCTCCGCGTGACCGCTTCGAACATACACGACGGGCTCCGTGAAACCCTCGGTCAGCGTGACGCGCACGCCCTCTGGGGTGAGCTGCAGCGCGCCTTGGTTTGGCGCCGCCGCGAAGACGACGTGATGCTCGTTGCGCGCCTCCCCACATGCGAGCGGTGTCAGGCCGCGGCGCTCGAGATCCGCGAGCCAAGCGTCACGTGCCGCATCGTCGTCTGCAGGCAATCGAACGAGGTGCAGAGACGGGTACTGCGCGTGTCCTTCTGTGCGTGCACTTGTGAGCAGCGCATCGGCGCTCGTGCCGTCGAGTGCGTGTCGAAGTGCGAGCTGCGTGAGCCCCTCGTCCGTGCAGCGCGAGGCCTCCTGAGCGCGCCCTGAGGCGGCTGCGAGAGAGGTCGCAAGAAGGACAGCGAGGAATGAAAGAACGCGCACGCCTTGAGAATGCGACGTGCGCGGATCCGGGTCGAAAAAGCGGCAATCTGCCTCGCGGCTAGCGACGGTGCGTCTCCCGAAACGAAGCCCATTTCACGCCCAGCTTCCGCATCCGTGAGCGTAGTGTGTGCGGGTTGATGCCTAGGCGAACCGCGGCGCCGTAGGGCCCTTCGATGCGCCCGTGCGTGGCATCGAGAACGCGCGCGATGTGCTTGCGCATGGCCTCATCAAGCGTGTCGTTCGCCTCGGGCTCCGGAAGGCTCGCGGGAGGCTCCGAGGCATCTGCGCGCGGTCGCGCCGCGGGGAGGCTGGCAGCGCGCAGGCCCGCCCCGAGCGCTGCTGCAGTCTCAAGCTTCTTGCCGTGCCCAAGAATGGCAGCGCGCTCAATCACGGTGGAGAGCTCGCGCACGTTGCCAGGCCAGGGGTAGGCACCGAGTAGCGCCAAGTCACCTGCCGTTGCACTGAGCGGGGCACCCCCCAAGCGATGCCCTGCACGTGCGGCAAAATGCGCGACGAGTGCGGGCAGATCCTCTGGCCTGTCGCGCAACGCGGGAAGTCGCAGCGGGAAGATGCTGAGGCGATACCAGAGGTCTTCTCGGAAGCTCCCGTCCTCGACCATCTGATGAAGGTCGCGATGGGTTGCTGCGACGATGCGCACGTCGACATGCAGGGTGCGCGAGCCTCCGACACGCTCAAGCGTGCCCTCCTGCACAATGCGCAAAAGCCTTACCTGCGCAGGCAATGAGAGCTCACCGACCTCATCGAGGAGGAGCGTTCCGCCGTCTGCGCGCTCGAACCAACCCTGCTTTGTTGCGATGGCGCCGGTGAACGCGCCCTTCTCGTGACCGAAGAGCTCGGAGTCGATCAAGTCTGGCGGAATGGCACCGCAGTTCACGCGGACCATCGGCCCCTCGTGACGCGGCGATCGCTCGTGAATCGCGCGCGCAATCACCTCCTTGCCCGAGCCAGTTTCGCCGAGCAGCAAGACCGGTACGGCCGTGGGAGCGACCTGCGCGACGCGCTCCATCAGGGGCTTGAGGCCAGCGTCCTCGCCCACGATGCCATCGACGATCGAGCGCCGCGAGAGGCGACTCAAGAGCGCTCGGTTCTCGGCTTCGGCAGCCTCGCGAAGGCGGTCAATTGTGTGGAGACGAACGTCGTTGGCGAGGGCCGCTGCGAGTGGCTCAAGCAGGCCTGCGATCACCTCGCGCGCCTCCTCGTCGACCGGCTCGTGAAGCGCAATCAGGGCCAGCCCGGTGATCTCCTCGTCATCTCCAAAGAGCACGCCCGCTGCGATGCGTCCTTCTGAACTCGCACGCTTGGGCGGACGCGTCGGATCACCCGTGAGCCACACCGTTGGGTAACGCGCCGAGGCGAGCGCACGCAGTGCGGTGACAGCCTCTCGCTCCAACTCCACACGCCCCGCAGGGACTCCGACGATGGCCTTACCCGCCGCGCCGATGGTCTCGGCTTTTCCCCTCGCGCCGCGTCCACCGAGCTCGAGACGCATGAGCGCGACACCGTCAACGCCAAGCCGCGTTCGCATCTGCGGCAACATGCGCTCGAGGGACTCGGTGACATCGAGATGTCGTCCTGCTTCGCGCCACAGCGCGAGCTCCAACGTGGTCGCAGTTTCGAGGCTGGAGGTCTTGGTCACACGCCGCGCATCAGCACGCTCCGTGCCTTGCCGTGCAACCTTGCGGCTTGGTCTCTTCGGGTGCGCGTCTGCGCGTTCAGATGCGATGGCACGGGTCATCGCTGGGAAATATCACGGCAATGGCTAGGGACTGTGCTGGGTTTGCTGTGTAATCTCCTGAGTGCGCACGCGACGGTGTTGATATTTCACGCTTTTTGATCCTGGTACGCGGCATGCGAACGCGGCCTCATGCATCGTCGAACGTTCTCTCGCCTCGCAGCAGCCCTCGTCTTCACGGGCCTTGTCGGATGCTCTGGTGGGACGGATTCCAACGCATCGCAGTCACCTTCGGCATCGAGCGCCGCGTCGCATGATGTTGAACTGCTGCATGTCTCCTACGACCCAACCCGCGAGCTCTTCGAAGCGGTGAACGCGCGCTTCATCGCGCAGCAGCGGGAGAGCGGAACCAACGTGACCATCCGCATGTCGCATGGCGGATCAGGAAGGCAGGCGCGCGCGATCATCGATGGGCTTGAGGCCGATGTCGCAAGCTTGGCGCTGGGCTGGGATATCGACTCGTTGGCGCGCGAGGGACACCTCGATGCCGCGTGGGGGCGGAGCGCAATCCGCATCACTCAAGCCCCTGGTACTCGACGATTGTCTTCGTCGTGCGCCGCGGAAACCCCCGCAGCATTCACGACTTTGGCGACCTCGTGCGCGGCGATGTGCAGCTCGTGACGCCCAACCCGCGCACCTCCGGCGGAGCACGTTGGACCTACCTCGCGACCTGGGGCTGGGCGCTTCGTCGGCCCGGTGGAAACGAGGCGAGCGCAGAGGCGCTCCTTCGCGAACTCTATCGTCGTGTGCCTGTCCTCGACTCGGGCGCGCGAGGCGCCAGCACGACCTTCACGCGCAACGGCATCGGCGATGTGTTGCTGACCTGGGAGAACGAAGCGCATCTCTTGCTCGCGGAGCACGCGAGTGAGGGCCTCGAGATCATCACGCCGCCGCTCAGCATTCTCGCCGAGCCGCCCATCGCGGTGATCGATCAGTACGTGGATCGTCACGGGACGCGCGCGACCGCCGAGGCCTACGTCCGCTTCATGCAAGAGGATGAGGCCCAAGAAATCGCGGCGCAGCATCACTTTCGCCCCCGCAGTGAAGCGGTTGCAGCGCGACACACAGAGGACTTGCCGAGCGTGACGCTCTACACCGTCGAGGAGGTTGCAGGGAGTTGGGCTGCTGCGCAGGAGCGTCACTTTGCCGATGGCGCGCTCTTCGATCGGATAAGTGAAGGCCGCGAGGCACCGCGGTGACGCGAGGCCGCAGGCAGCCGCGTCTTCCCGGTTTTCACCTCTCGCTCGCCACGACGCTGCTCGTTGTCTTCTCGCTCATCGTGCTGCCATTCACGAGGGGCGCATTCACCAAGACGGTGCGCCGAGTGAGTTGCTCTCACGCCCGGCGAGCCCGTTCGTTGCCGACTTTGTGAGGGAGAGTGCCATCGTGCAGGGCACGGTGAAGGACGCGAAGACGATTGCACTCGATGCCGAACTCGACATCGCAACGGGTGCGCGCGTCTCGCTCAAGACGGTGCACGTTGGCGCACCCTCGCACTCACTTTCGGAATGAGCGCTGACGTTCGCGGCTCTCCGCAAGCAGGGCGTTGAGCTCCTTCGCGAGTCCGATCACGAGTGCGTCCGGGGGCTTTCCGGTGAGCCGTTTCTTGGAGCCCCGGGGCATCAGCACGGCGCCGTGAAGTCGGGCAGGGACCTCGACGCGTGAACCCTCTTGGTTGAGCGCCTTGAGGACGAAACCCTCCTCGTGGTCTTCGCCATACTCCGCATCGAAGCTCACGATGTTGGAGGTGGGCATCGTGAACGAGGTCGTGCTTGGTGGCAGTGGGCCGAAGGTCGCCGTGAACGTCTCCGCATCGAAGGTGAAGACCGTCGTGTTCCTCCATGCGCGCACGGCAAAGTAGGCGCCGAAAATCCAGACGAGGGGGAGCGCGAAGTAGAATGACGGGGTGGGGAAGTGCGCGCTGAGAGCGAGCGCGGGTACCGCAGCGTTCCACGCGATGAGGAAGAGCCAGAAGCGAAACACCCACGCATTCATGGGGAGCGTGAGGCGCAACCGGTCTCGGTCGACTTCGACCTTGTGCGTGCGGAGCACCTCGTCATGTTGCGACATCGCGCGAGCGTAGCCTCGCGCAGGGCTTAGAAGCTTGCGTCGAGTTGGAGGCGCAGGAGGTGCTCGCCGGGGCCGACTTGATTGCTGAACCAATGCGCCCAATCGAGCTGCACCTTTAGCGCATGGTTGTTACGGGGTCCCTGGTTTCCCTGTGGGGAAAGATAGGCATTGATGCCGGCGCCCAACCCTCGGCCTCGTGAGTTCACCGTGCTGATGAAGCGCGGGTCGGTCGCACCGATGGACTCCATCTGTTCGTAGCGCGCCCAGACTTCGAGCTGCGCCAGGTCAAGCACGGTTCCGAAGTTGTAGGAGGTCTGCGCGAGCAGGCCCCAGCCGTCGCGCGAGAAGACGGTCTCGTCCGTCATCGTCATTGGATTCGTGCGCGTGATGGAGCGCTGGTTCGCTTGTCGAAAGACGACCTCGCCGAGGAAGTAGAAGCCCGCGTACTTGAAGACGACATCGCCCTCGGCATGAAGGGTGTCGAACGAACCGAACGTGTATGGCGTGCCCGTGGTGCTGTTCGGTCGGTCGGTGCTTTGGTTGTATGCGACGGCGCCGCCGATCATCAGGCGTGCATTCTCGGAGCGCACGAGATCACCCTCTTGGTCGTCGTCAAAGGTGCCGAAGGGCCGCACAAAGAAGCGCCCGACATAGAGGAAGCCGAGCGGATGCGAACCGAAGCGGTTGCGTCCATCGCCCGCGAAGATGCCGACGTGGTAGCCGAAGCGCCCGCCCTCGCCGCCCAGGTCTTGGGACTGAATGACCACGCCAATGTCGCGGTCGAGCGTGAGCTCGCGAACCACCTGGGCACGGTCGACGCTTTGAAGCGCGAACTCGCGAATCGTGCGTGCGCGATCGAAGGGGACGAAGAACTGGCCAACGCGGACGTTGAAGTCGCGGAGATGTGTGAGCTCGACGTAGGCGTCGAAGATGGGGCTCGCGTTGCCTGCCTCGAAGTCGTTGGCTCCGAACGCGAGCTGGATGCCATAGCGAATGTTTGCGTCGTAGACGTTGCCGCGAAGCCAGAGACGAAGCGTGCGCACCTGGGTGTCATTCGCGGCCTGGGCCGTGTCGCTGAAGGTGAACGTCGAGCGAAGCTGCACGCGCGATTGAAGGTTCGCCGAGAAGGCGTTGCCCGAGCGCAGGGTGAAGCCACGGCCGAACTCGTAAGAGAACTGCACATCGGAAGTGGCGGGGGCCGGTGAAGGCGGCACAGCGACGGGAGTGGGCTCCGTCGGCTCTGTGGTCGGCTCGGGGAGCGTCGTGCTCTCTGGCGTGGGCTGTGGGGCGTTTGCGTCGGCTGCGGGCACAGGCGCAGCCACCTCGGTCTCTATGGCCGACGCTGGCGAATCTTGCGCCTCTGCCTGGGTAACCGTGATCTGAAACACGAGTGCGAGAAAAACCGTGATGGAGCGACGCATTGACGTTGGCCTAGCAGCGCTCGTGCCGCCCCCATACGCGGCGGGTGAGCGGGCTGAGCCGTTGAATGTCATGGGTGTCTGTGTCGGGAAACGGTGCTCGTGAAATGGCGCGGGTTCCTCCGGGACGACTCCGCTGCCCCGCGAACCAAGAATCGACGCCCTCGACTTGACGACTCTGAGAGTTGGGCCTACTACGCCGCCCTCGTTCCTGGCACATAGCTCAGCGGTAGAGCGCTACCTTGACACGGTAGTGGTCCCCGGTTCGATCCCGGGTGTGCCAATCAAATATCCCTCACAAAACAGCAAAGGCGGCCCTCGGGTCGCCTTTCGCTTTTCTGCTTTGCAGGGGGTCTGTGATTCGGTGGGGACGCGGAGCTAGCGCGCGAGGGCAAACAGGCGCTCGACGCTGACCTCTTCGAGCGTCGAGGCCGCATCGTTCGCGCCATGCGCTTGAAGCTCGCTCAAGCTTGCGTGACCTGTTGCGACGGCCAAGCAGGGCGCGCCGATTCGCTTTGCAGCATCGATGTCGCGCGGGGTGTCGCCGATGACGATGACCTTCGCGTGCGCGTCATGGAGCAAGGCGCGTCCTCGCGCGGCACCGGCCTCGAGAAGCGCTGCGCGGTCTTCGTGATCGGTCGCGTAGCCTCCGAACGCAAAGCGGTGCCAGAGGTTGCCATGCTCAAGCTTGCGCTGTGCGCCTTCGATGAGGTTGCCGGTACCGAGTCCGAGCGCGACGCGCGCGTCGTCTTGATGCGGCTTGAGTGCATCGAGCAAGGCGTGCACGCCGGGTAGGACGCGGAATCCGGGCGTCGCGTGCGCTTTGTCCTGATGCAGTTCTTCGTCGAGAAAGCGCAGGTAGAGCGTGAGCAACTTGTCGATGCTCTCGGCTTTCGTGCTCCGGCTCGCGCGCGTAAGGCCCTCACGCGCAATGGCTTTGTCCGTCATGCCGCCGAAGCCGAAGGCGACATGCTCGCCCGAACCCGTCTCCTCCTGGAAGGCGCGCTGCATGGCTCTTCGCCCCGCGCCTCCGCATGTGAGGAGCGTTCCATCGATGTCGAAGAGGAGGACAAGGCGCGCGTTCATCGGGCGAGTCTGTATGCTTCTCCCTTCGGAGGCGACCATGCAGGCAACCACCACGCGAGGGTTGAGGAGAATCGCGACGCTGATCCTGCTCTCGATGAGCACGATGCTTGGGCTGGTCGCGTGCGAGGGGAGCCTGACGTCCGGCAGGCGCGATGCGTTTCTGGAGGATCAAGATGCCGCGCCATCAGAAGCTTCGGACGCGCCCTCACTGGATGCGGCGTTGCCGCTCGGCGAGGATGCACAGCAGCCGGATGCAGCCTTGCGCAACGATGCCTTCTCGTCGGGTGTCGATGCCTATCGCTGCGTACCATCCTGCCCAGGCGCCTGCGGTTCGGACGGTTGCGGCGGTAGCTGCGGTATGTGCGCTGCCGGCTCCTCCTGCGTGACGGGGAGCTGCGTGCCCGAGACGATGTGCATGCCGCGCGACACGGTTGTTTGGCTGGTCGGCGACTCCACCGTGGCACCCGACACGGGATGGGGAGAGAGCTTCTCGCGCTACGTGATCGCGGGCACCACGATTCGCAACCGAGGTCGAGGTGGGCGCAGCAGCAAGTCGTACTACGACGAGTCGGATTCCTATTGGTCTCGCGCCTCCAACGCCGTCCTGCGCGGCGTTCGCGCTGGGGACTACGTGCTCCTCCAATTTGGCCACAACGATTCGAAGCCCGAGGCCGACCGACATACCGAGCCTGGCTCTGCACCGAGCTATCGCGGCTCGTTTCGCACTTACCTTGAGCGCTACATCACCGAGGCGCGCGCACGCGGCGCCATCCCAATCCTGATCACGCCGGTGTCGCGCATGCAGTTCAACGCAACCGGACATCGACGCACACACGGTGACTACCCCGCGGCCATGCGTCGCGTCGCCTCCGACAACGACGTGGTGCTCTTGGACTTGGAGCTTCGAAGTCATCAAGTCTTCGACGACCTCGGTCAGACGCGCACGCACTCGCTCTACTCGGATGGTACGGACTTCACGCACTTCCCCGCGGACAAGGCATGGCGCGTGTCGTTGATGGTGGCGACGCTCCTTTCGGAGTCGGACTCGCCACTGCGTTGTCAGGTCACGCTGCCCTGAGCGACTTTCACGTTCACCATTGAGATCCCATCGGCCGAACCGCACGATGGCAGCATGACCAAGCTCCAGGCATGCATGACGTTCACTTTGGTTGCGGCGCTTTCGTCGTGTGAGGCCCCTTCCGGAGGCAGCGATGCGGGCGCAGACGCTGGTCGCCTAAGTCCAGTCGACGCGTGGGCAGTCGCAAGCGACGCAGCCAATCCGCTCATCAATCCCACAGAGGGGCCACCCGCGGGCAACCCGATGGGCACGTGCGCGATTCCCCCCGAGGGCGCGCTTGCAAGCATCGCTTCGCCACGCACGGTCGTCGGCACAGGAACGCCCGAGAGCTGCACCGGCGAAGCGTTTGTCGCAGCCGTCGCCCTCGGTGGCGTCATCACCTTCAACTGTGGGAGCGCGCCCGTGACGATCACGACGCCGCGCACCGCCAAGGTCTTCAACGACACCGGGCCCGACATCACGATCGATGGCGGCGGGCTCGTGACCATCAGCGGCAACCATGATCACCGCATCCTCTACATGAACACTTGCGATGAGGCGCAGCGCTGGACGACCTCGCATTGCCAGAACCAAGACTCGCCGCGCCTCACGGTGCAGAACATCACCTTCATCGCAGGCGACTCACGCCGCGAGACCGAGTTCGAGGGCGGCGGCGCGATTTGGGCGCGTGGAGGTCAGCTTCGCATCGTCAACAGCCGCTTCTTCGACAACCGCTGTGTCGACCTCGGCCCGGATGTAGGCGGCGGCGCAGTGCGCGCGTTCAGCCAGTTTGAGGGTCGCCCGATCTACGTCGTGAACTCCACGTTCGGAGGTGGTGCGGCGTACGGCAACCAAGGCGCAAACGGCGGCGCGCTGAGCAGCATCGGTGTGAGCTGGACGATCCTGAACAGCCTGCTCTCGCACAACCGCGCTGTCGGCAACGGTGGCAATCCGATGATGTCCGGCACGCCAGGCGGCGGGAGCGGCGGCGCCATCTACAACGATGGCAACGAGATGACGCTCACCCTCTGCGGCACGCGCATTGAGGACAACGAGGTTGTGCAACACGGCAGCGGCATCTTCTTTGTGACCAACAACCACACAGGCAATATCCGCCTCGATCGCTCGGCGCTGCGGCGCAACCGGGGCGGCTCTTGGTACGCAGTCCGCCCGCAGATTTCCTGCCACGACGACACGCCCATTGAGGTTATCGACACTGTGTTCGAGTGATCGCGCGTCAGCGTGAAATCGCCGCCAGGTCGGTGAGCGGCATGCGTACGCGCCGTCGTGCGCGGAGGAAGAGCACAAGCTCGACGAGGAAGAGCGTGGCGCCTCCGGCGACCAAGGGCGCGGCCTGCCAGAGCGGTGCGGAGGCCAACGGGAGAGCGCTTCGCTCGTAGAGGTAGGATGCGGCGGCGAGGCCCATCCCGAAGGTGCCGAGGAAGTGCAAGAAGACCTCTCCGCGAGGCAGCCCGCCGAGCGATGCACGCGAGGATGTCTCAAGCAGCACATCGACTGCGGAGTTCACCAAATCGAAGGCGAAGAGCGCGAGGATTGCGAAGTCTGCCAGCGGGCTTTGCACCCCTGTTGCAAGCAACGCGGCCATCGCAACAAACGCCCCTTGTCGCAGCAGATGCGTGACTTCCTCGCCCGTGCTGGCGCCACGCTCGAAGAGGCGAAATCGATAGAGGTGGTAGTAGAGAACATCGATGGCGCCGATGGGCGCGAGCGCGCTCAGGACGAGGAATGTGGTGCTCATCGCGTCACCCCTCTGCGAAGCTGCGCATCGCCATCGAGGAAGTCGGGCGCACTCAACCAGAGCCGCAGGAGATGTCGCTTCTCCTCGCGTGTCTCATGGTCCTCATAGGCCGTGCGCTTATGCAGAATCGCTGCGTTCTTGAGCCACTGCACGTCACCGCGCGAAAATGTCATATTGAGATAGTATCGACTGTCGTTCGCGAGACGTTCGAGGGCTTCGAGGGCTTCGTGCTGGAGGCTTGTGAGGCGTGGTGCATCCGTCAGTTCTTGGGAGCGGCGGATGTACCAGGGGATGAAGAACGTATTGAGCTGTGCGCCGTTCACGCCCTCTGCGGGGGCCGTGCAGATGGGGCGTGCGAACCAAAACGGTGGCTGGCCTTCCTCTTGGTAGTGCCACGGAAAGTTCTCGAAGAGCGTGCGGTAGAGGTCAGGCCGCGCGTCCTGGAGTTCACGCACGATCGCGCCCGAACTGACGATGCGACTCTCGCCACCGGCGCGTGCTGTGCGCCGGCACAGAAGCCCGATGATGTCGGCCCCGTCGGTATGAAAGTCTTGCTCTGCGCGCGTCGTGTAGAGGCGCGTCGAGAGCAGCGACGGGTCTGCGCCGGTGTCGCGAATGTGTGTCAGCAGGTCGCCGCGCAGGTTCTGTGGCACGGGTGTTCCGAGATGGAGGCCCAGGACCGCGAAGGCGAGGGCAAGCTCCTCTGGCGAGAAGGCATCCACGTCGAGGCCGCGCAGAAGCACAAAGCCGAGCCCCGAGCGAAGCTCCTCGCGCCAACGCGACGAGGCCTCAGCAAGTGGGCCCGCCTCCAGCACATCCGAGGGCTTGAGCGACGCAATCTCGCGCCCGTGCAGCGCACTCACGGTGCGCCGCAACTCCGCTTGCACATCGGTGTCGAGGGTCAGCGTCCAGCGCTGCGGGTCGCGCACATCCTCCCGCGTCCAGAAGGATTCCGAGGGGGCCAGTCGCTTAGGCGCATCGTGGTTCATCTCATTCGTCTCCACGTTGAAAGACGAGGTTGCCGACAAAAGGACGCGACGAGGCTCGAACTTTCTCGGCCGGGACCCGAAGACAACAAGTCGACACGACAAAAAGCAACCTCGTGGTCGATTTCACGCAACGCCTGCATGCAGCGCCCGATGAGCCCTTCGGTTCGCAACTGCGAGCCAGAAAGAAGGTGTTCGAATGCGACTCGGGAGTGACCGATTGGAGAATGTTTCTGCGCGCGCTCGCGTGCTCAGCCTCATGACGTGGCGCTTCGCCGAAGTGGGGGTCTGAGATGCGTGGCGCAACCGTCAGCGATTTGGCGCCCGGAACCGCCCGGTTCACCGTCGTACGTCGGCTTGGTACCGGTGGGTTTGGCACCGTTGATCTCGTCAGGATCACGGAGTCGCGAAGTGTGCACATGCCCGTGGGCCAGCTCCTCGCGCGCAAGCAGCTCAGCAAGAAGTGGGAGAAGAACGCGAGCGCCCTCGCGCGTTTTGAACGCGAGGTGGAGCAGATGCGGCAGATGAATCATCCCCGCATCGTCCCCCTGGCCTCGGGTCTCTTCGGCCGCTCCTACCTGATGCCCGCGTACGAGCAGAGCCTCCGCGCATCGCTTCGCAATCGAAAGACTTACCCGACAGCCGATGTGCTCGCGTTCATCGCCGACATCGCGGATGCCCTGCATCACGCGCATAGCCTCGGCTTCGTACATCGCGACATCAAGCCGGAGAACATTCTCCTCAACGAGGCGGGCTTTGCGCACGTGGCCGATTGGGGCATCGGGGGCTTCGCGCATAAGCACTCGCGTGTGCTTACAAGGACCGTCGGCAAGCTCGGCACCTCGCATTACGCCAGCGCGGAACAGTGGGCGACGGGCGCGGGGACGGTGCAATCCGACATCTACTCGCTCGGCATGGTGCTCGGGGAAATTCTGGCAAAGAAACCCGCGAGGATCCGAACGCCCGGCATCGGCATCCGCGTGCGGGTGCTCAAGAAAAAATCCCCCGCAACCGATGCGGTCTGCCTCTTCGTTCAGCAGATGACATCGCTCCTGCCAAGCGGCCGCCCGCAAAGCATGGCGGTGGTGCGGGACAAGCTGCGGGAGTTGGAGGCGGCGTTTCGGAAGGCTTGAACTGAACTAGCAACAGGTGCGTGCTGGGTCGCTCACCCAGCACGTCTTCAACATCGAGGCATGCCAACGTGCGTCGACGTCCTCTGCGCGGGTGATCTCCTCGGCAACGCGGAAGCGACCGCCGAGATAGAGACCGCCGATGTGCACGGTCAGTGATGGCGAAAGAGCATCCTCGCGCGTGAGCACGAGAAGGCGCGGCGACGCGTTTGGCTCTTCGATGCGCACAAGAACGCGCTGCGTGTTGCGTGCTCCGATGAGCTGCACCCAGCCCTCGTTGTCGATGCGCTCGACTTCATCGTCTGTGCGCGCGCGCAGCTCGTAGCCATCCAGGTTTCCGATGCGCCCGACCAGCACATAGCCCGCGGCGAGGAACTCTTTCAGCTCAGCTTCGAACATCACTCAACCTCCGCCTTTCTGTTGGGATCCACGCGCTCATCCGAGACGAGCTTGCCGTCGACAATCTTGAGAATGCGGTCGCAGCGTGCAGCGAGTCGCGGGTCATGCGTGACGATGAGGAAGGCCATGTTGCGTTCCTGATGCACGCGACGAAAGAGCTCGAAGACTTGATCGGCAGCCTTGGTGTCGAGGTTTCCCGTCGGTTCATCCGCGAGCACGAGGCGCGGGTCATTCACAAGCGCGCGTGCAATCGCGACGCGTTGTTGTTGGCCACCACTGAGCTTGCGAATCGGCGCATCGACCTTCTCGCCCATGCCAACGGCCTCAAGCAGTTCGCGCGCACGCGGCTTGTGTTCGTCGCTCATCCACCCGCGCTCCAGTGCAAGCGGGATGCGTACGTTCTCCTCGGCGGTGAGCGCACCGATGAGGTGATGAAACTGAAAGACAAAGCCGAGCGCGTGGTTGCGAAGGCTTGTGCGGCCGGCGTCATCGAGGTGCGTTGCATCGACACCGCCCACGTGAATCGTGCCCGTCGTGGGCCTATCGAGCAGACCGATGATGTTGAGCAAGGTGCTCTTGCCTGAGCCCGAAGGTCCGATCAGGGCAACGAGCTCGCTCGGGCCAATCGTGAGGCTGATGCCATGCAGAATCTTCGAGACGACATCGCCGTCGACGAACTCTTTGGTCACGTTGTCGAGCACGAGCACTGGCCCCGTGGATGCGTTTTTTGTGGGTGTCTCAGTCAATGCGAATCGCCTCCGCCGGGTCGAGACGTGCGGCGCGCCGAGCAGGTGCAATCGCTGCGACCAGGCCTACCGCAGTGGCGATGCCGGCGGCGTAGGCGAAGAGCGAGGGCGTGAGATCGATCGGGAAGGTCGGCGTGCCGTCGGCGTTGCGCACGAGGCCTCCGAAGAAGGTTGCGAGGCCTGCGCCAAGCGCCGAGCCGAAGACAGAACCACTCAAGCCGACGATGGCCCCTTGGACGAGGAAGATGCGCTGGATCGTCCCGCGCTTGGCGCCCATCGCACGCAGGATTCCAATCTGTCTTCCGCGCTGAACCACCGACACGACGAGCACACTTGCGATGCCGAGCGCCACAGCGAGCACGACGAAAAATTGAATCATCTGGCTCGATGCGCTCTGGGATCGCAGTGCAACGAGAAGCTGGCCATTCGTCTCCATCCAGCTCTCCGCGACAAGGCCCGTGCGGCTCTCGATCTGCATCGCGGTGGCCTCTGCATTGAACACGGAGGTCACGCGCACATCGAGGTTGCTCACGCCTGCCGTGAGGTCGAGCAAGGTCTGCGCACTGCGCAAGGAGACGATGACCCAGCGACGGTTCACATCGCGATTGCCGAGGTCGAAGATGCCGACGACGCGGAAGGTCGAGGTGCGCCCTTCGTTCGCTTGGATGCGCACGCGATCACCAACGGCGAGGCCAAGGTCTGTGGCGAGGCCAGAGCCGATCACCGCGTCGGTGCTGCTCGGGGCATAGCGCCCGTGGGTCATATGGGTGCGGATGGCGAAGATGCGATCGAAGCGCGCGGGGTCGACGCCGAAGAGCGAGATGCTGCGGCTTGCGGTGCCGCGTAAGGCGAGGGCTGCTCCGCTCACGGAAGGGGAGACGGCTTCCACACCGGGCATGTCCTCGACTTCATGGATGCGCGATTGCCAGTTCGCGATCGACCGAATGCGCTGCGCCGTCCGCTCCACATGCGCGACGACAACCTCGCCTTCTCCGGCCTCATGAAGACTGCGCGCGTACGCATCCGGGACGCGCACCACGACATGTGCCTGCGTGCCCAGCGTCTGACGAATGAGCGTCGTCTGAAGGCCCGAGATGAGCGCCGAGAGAAAGACAATCACGCCAACGCCGACCGAGGCACCGACGATGATCAGCGCGGTCTGCATTCGCCCTTCGCGCAAGAAACGAATGGCGAGAAAGACGTCGAGCGGCATGGCCATCAGTGCACGCCTGTGGGCGTTCCGCCGTCGCGAACACGTGCGCCCACTGCGATGGTGCTTGCCTCGAGCGAGATGGCGCGGTCGCCTTCCTCGAGGCCCTCGCGCACCTCGATCGTCCCCTCGCCGATGGCGCCGAGTTGCACATCGCGACGCACTGTTTGGCCATCCACCGCGAGCATGACCCAGGGCTCGTCTGTACCCACCCCGCGAATGCAACTCGCTGGAAGCACAAGGGCATTGGGGCGACGCGCGACTTCGACGTCGACCGAGACGGTCATGTCTGCGCGCAGCTCGGCGGGGGGCGAGGGCACTGCAAGACGCACCTCGATCGTGCCGCGCTGCGGGTCGACTGCCGAGGCGATGCTGGCCACGTGCGCGTTGAAGCGATGATCCGGAAATGCATCCGGCGAGACGAGGGCAGGCTGATCCGCGGAGAGCACTGCGAGTGTCGACTCATCGGGGTCGATGCGCACTTCAACGGGCCCATCCACCGCGAGCTCGAAGAGCAGCTGACCTGCGGACACGACGTCGCCGACCTCGACCGCACGCGTCACGATGACGCCGTCTGAGGGCGCGACAATGCGCAGATTGGCCAGGCGCGTTTGCGCCGCCAACACATCCGCTTCGGCGCGTGCAAGGTCGGCTGCGACACCGCGTGCATCGACGCCACGCGTTGCATCCAAGGTGATGTTCGCCGTCGCGCGCTCGCTCTCACGTAGCCGCAACTGTGCGCGCGCATGCTCCAGCTCTTGGCCCGTGACGCCTCCTCCGCGGGCCGCCTGCTCAAGGCGCGCGAGGTCTGCGCGCTCATCCGCAAGCGTCGTCTCAGCGCGCGTGAGTGCTTGCCGTGCTGTGGCGATGTTGGGGCCGCGTGCCGTCGCGAGGCGCGTGCGCGCTTGAAGTGCGATGGCCTCTACGCGCGCGAGATCAGCGAGCGCGGCCTCGTCGTCCTGCCGTGCGAGAAGGGCCCCCGCCATCACGCGATCACCCTGACTTACGCTGACCTCCGCGATGCGACCGAGGCCCAACGCGGCGAGCTGCACACGTGCAGCAGGAAGCACGCGCCCACTTGCCACGACGGTCTGCACAACCTCTTGCCGCGTCGCGCGTACGGTGGGTACGAGCGGTGGGCGGAGCAGAAAGAACGCAGCCACGCCACCGAGTGCGAGTGCGACCACGAGGGCGAGTACGCGCCCCCAGTGCTTCTTGAACCAACCAGCCATGCGTCCTTTGAGGCAACGCAAGACACTCAACAAGAGGTTGAGGTGCGGAGGAGCCGTGGGTCACCCGTAAGCAGGAAGCGCGTGTGTACAAGACGCGCGAGCGCACAGTGCAACCACGTGCTTGAGCGGAAGCTCTCTTCGGGCGACCCTCCTCTGGTGAAGCTCGCACTTCCGATGGTGGTTCTCGCGCTCTCGCTCTTCTTCACCACAACGCTGCATGCGCAGGCGGCCGTGCCTGGCGTCGCCTACGCGGAATCGCCCGATGCTTCGCGGGTGCTGCAGCGTGCGCTCGATGGCATCCACCATCAGCAATGGATGGCGCAGGTGCTCTATGTCGTCTCCGCGATTCTCGGAGGCACCGGGACGGCATTGGCGGTGTTTGGAACCCTTGAGGTTCAACGCGGCGGCGGGCCGGAACTCGCTCTCGCCGGGGCTGGGATCAACCTCGCGCACGTGGTCACGACGATCATCGGCGCCAGCCTCGACTGCGGCTCCGCAAGCCAGCGTCGCAAGCTCCGCGCGGAGCTCGCGTTCGAGCTCACACCCGGTCCAGGCGATGCGGGGCTTGGCCTCGCGCTTCACTTCTGAGCGCGCGCTTCTCTCAAACCCAGTTTTTGATCGCCCAGGCGTCGAAGGCGTCTTCGGGAATGGGCCGCGAGATGAAGTAGCCCTGCGCGGCGTCACAGCCGAGCGCTGCGAGAAAATCCCACTCGGCCTGCGTCTCGATGCCCTCTGCGACGGAGGTCATCTGCAGCTTGTTGGCGATGGCCATCGCGGCCTCGAGCATCATCGCGGCGCGTGAGTTGGGGACAACATCCGAGACGAACGAGCGGTCGAGCTTGATCTCGTCGAAGGGGATGCGGACGAGCTGCTGCAACGACGAATAGCCGACGCCGAAGTCGTCGATCGAGAAGCGGAAGCCACGCAGGCGAAGGCGCGCGATGTTCTCAAGGCAGGTGCCCACATCGGACATCGCGACGTTCTCGGTGATCTCAAGAAGGATCAGCTCAGGCGGGACTTCGTGTCGCGCAGCGAGACTTGAGATGCGGTCGGCGGTGCCTGCGGCCGAGAGGAAGGAGAGCGAGAGGTTGATCGAGACCGGGATCGTTCGACCTGCGGCGCGCCAACGCGCGGCGGCCTCCATCGAGCTCGACATCAGGATCTCGGTGAGCTCGCTGAGCTTTCCTTCGGCTTCAAACTGATCGATGAAGAGGCTGGGCGGCAGGATGCCGTGCACCGGGTGCTTCCAGCGCGCGAGCGACTCGCAGCCGACAATCTTGCGATCACGAAAGCGCACTTTGGGCTGGAAGTAGGGGACGAATTCACCGCGCGTGAGGCCGAGGTGGCGCTCCTCTTGTGTGACGATCGGCAGGGGCTTGCGCGAGGGGAGAATGACCGACTGTCTGTCGCGCTCGAGGAGCTGCACGATGTCTGCGCGCGAGGCGGGCTTCACCAGGACGCCGACGAAGTTGAGCGCGCGCTCACGCGCCATGAGCTGCATGCAGGCGAGAAGCTGCCGGTCCATCGCGCTGTAGATCGCGAAGGATGCAGGGTGATCCGACTTGGCGTGCTGGCAGAGCAGCTCAAGCCCATCCAGGCGCGGCATCATCAGGTCGCTGATGACGAGGGTGATCTGCGGATTGCGCGCGAGGGTCTCAAGCGCCTCATCGCCATCGGTGGCCTCAAGAATCTGCGTAACGCCCAGGCCACGAAGCTGCGCGGAGAGGATGCGACGATGTGTTGGCTCGTCTTCCACGATGAGCACGCAGAGCGCTCCGAACGTGGGCGCTGGCTCTTGCGTCGCTTGGGTCACATCGGGTGTCGTCACGCTGGCAATCCCTCAACGCCGCAATCGTACGGCGCTCGTCGGCTCAAGAATGCAGGAGGCTCGGTGGTTTTGACTACCGCAAAGCTTGCATTGGGGGGCTCGGACTTCAGAGCCCCTGCGCGCGAAGGAAACCAACCAGGTCTCGGTAGAACGCGAGGTGATCAAAGTCGTTGAGCAGCCCCGCGCGGTCGCCGACGAGGTGCCCGATTTCATCCAAATGATCGGCCGGGATGCAGCCGAGGAAGCGTCCCCAGCGCGCACTCTCGATCGAGACGAGGCCGTCGTTCGGTGTGGGCAAGACAACGCCATTGTCGACGATGGCGCCGGGGATTGCGAGGAGCGGCTCGAGCGGGTCGAGGTTCACATCCCAGCGTGTGATGAAGTCAGGGCGGCCACTGAAGATGCACTCGGAGAGCGCGTAGCGATTGGCGCTGCGACCCGCGATGGAGAAATACGTGATGCCGGGCTCGTCGGCGTGGGCCGCATTGAAGGTGGCAATGCCCGCACTGGAGAACTGGCGCAGTGCGGTGAACACACTCGTCTCGGCGCCATCGGCTGTGTAGATGGGGGCGCCGATCACGCGCACGAGCGCATCGACGAGGTCACGCAAGCGGTCATCGGCGATGACGCGAAGGAGCACGTCGCTCGCACGTGAGCCGCGATGCGGCGTGCTGATCGTGGTGATGGAGGCGATGAGATCTGGTCGAAGGTTCGCAACGACGCGCGCATCGAGCCCCCCCTGGGAGTGCGCGATGATGTTCACGCGTGCCGCGCCCGTCTCGGCCAGGATGCGCTCGATGTGCGCAAGGAGCTGTCGGCCGCGTGTCTCCGAGTCGTTGAAGGGGTCCACCGCTGGTGTGTAGACCTGCATCTCGCCGTGCGCGTTGAGGTCCTCACGCACGTTGAAGAAGTAGCGAACGAAGCCGATGCCCGCGAAGTCGTCGAAGCCAAAGAAACCATGCGCGAGCACGATGGGATAGGGGGCCGCACGACGGGGTGCATCGAGCGGCGCGTCTTGTCCGGCATCGGCGATCGGGGCGCGTGCATCCGGCATGAATGCATCGAGCGCAGGGTCGAAGGGAGCATCGGTCATCGGGCCCGCATCGACCACGCGCGGCGCATCGACATGGCCTGCATCCACGCTCTCCGTAGGGCTCGCGCAGGCGGATGCGGAGGCGAGGAAAGTGAGGAGGGCAACCGACGTAAGAGAAGTGCGCACACAGAGAGCCTGAGGGAGCAGCTGTGCGCGCGTCAAACGTCGGCACTTATCTTTTGGTTTGATCGCGGCTTACGTCCTCGGTCCAGCCCTGCGACTAGCCACGGCGCGCAGAAACGAAGTGACGAGCACCTGGCTACGCCTCGGTCTGGCCCTGCAGGCGCCACGGCGCGGACACCACGCGCAGCAACGAAGTTGCGAGCATGGGGAGCACCTGCGCGCTGAAACCAAAATCTTGCGTGCCGAAAGAGCAAATCACTTGAGCTCCAAATGGCCCTACTTCCCCTTGTGCACCAAGCACGCATCGAGCGTGGACACGACACGTACGACATCACGCTGCGCACGCATCACCTCGTCGATGTCCTTGTAGGCGTCAGGGAGTTCCTCGAGCAGCGCGTCTTGGTTGCGCCTATCGAAGACGATGCCCTTCATGGAACGCGCGAGGTCATGCACCGCAAAACGTCGATGACACTGCCCACGCGGGACCGCGCGCCCGGCTCCGTGTGCCGCCGAGTTCAGCGCATCGCGGTGCCCCTTCGAGCACACGATGTACACGGCATCACCCATCGAGCCTGGGACGATCCCAAGCGCGCCTTCGGCGATGCACATCGCGCCTTTGCGATGCAGGAATGCACCCGCGTGCACCATCACCGAGTCGTGATGCGTGTCGATGAGCGAGGCCCAATCGGGTGCGACCTCGAAGACCTCGGCGAGCGCTTCCACGCAGGCCTCCAGCATCGCGCGACGACTCCCCTCGGCCCACGCAACGCAGGCCGCGACATCGCGGAGGTAGCTCGCACCTTCATCACTCTCGGCCTCAAGATGCGCCCAACCGCCAAGACGCTTTGCGGCGAGCTTGGTGTAGTGCGCCTGCAACGAAGGGCCGAGCGAACGCGAGCCTGTGTGCACCAAGAGCCAGCGCTCTGAGGTCGCAAGGTCGCGTCTGACCTCGACAAAGTGATTGCCGCGTCCGAGCGTGGCCCACTCGTGCTCTGCGCGTGCTGCGAGCGCATGAAACGCATCGCTCGCATCCGCTTCGAAGGGATGCGCATGCGACTGGCGATGAATCGGGACGACACGCTGAAGCGCATGAAGCGCCTGCACCCAACGCGCTTCGTCCTCCACGGCGTCGAGGCCAATCGGAAGGCCTGCAACGCCGCAGCCGAGGTCACTCCCAAGCCATGCGGGTACAAGCTTCGAGGTGGAGAGAATCGCCGTCCCCACGCACGCATCGCCCGCGAGATGCGCATCGGGGAAGACGGCGATGTGCTTCACATGCGGAAGCGAGCGGAGGCGTGCGATGTGCTGCTGCACCTCGTCATCGAGCATGCCCGCGTGCCACGTGTGAAGCCGGCAAGCAGAGATGCGCTTCATGACGAACCCTCCGCGTCATCGAAGGGATCACGCTGCGTGAGTGCGAGCTCTTCTTCACTCACGAGCGCCAAGCGAAGAAGCGGCACGCGCTTCCTTTGCAGTGCGTACGCGAGCTCCGAGCGGAGCCTGCCTTCCAGGCGTGGGAGCGCGAGACTTGCGCCCTCGTAGTCACGTGCAGGGCATGCGACGAGGGCGACGAGATCCCCCGAAAGGCCGGGCGCAACATCGACGATGTGCAGGCTTGCGAGGGCAGGGTCCTCAAGCTCTGCGAGCCCGAGGGAGAGGGTTTCAAAGGCTTGCGATGCGAGCATCGCGGCATGGGAATCGAACGAGGGAACAGGAGCCGCGTCGCGCGAACGGCGACGAGAACGGGAATGCTTCAAGCGAGCCTCTTGCGTCGCGTGCAGTGCGCATCGCGACGAGGTGAACCGACGACTGAGTCGTTTGCACACGCCACCTACGAGACCGAACTTCACGCGCGCTCTGCACGACCATTCGTGCGGCGTCAGCGTCGTGTTCGATCGTCAGGCGGTGGTGCGGCTCGCAAGCATGGGGTCCTCGAAGCACGCGGTTAGAGGCGATGCGGGTGGAAGTGCAAGCGCAGCTCGTCTCCTTGCGTGCGCCGTGTCTTGATCCGCGCATGCAGAGACATCCGAGAATCACGCGTGTGCTGTCGCCCGCGCATCCGCTTCGGCGCGGTGTGGCGGATGAGTTGGTGGAAGAGGAAGTCGCGGCGCTTCGCGCGCTGGGCGTGCCGGTCTCGCTCTTCGCCGAGGATGTGCTCGAGCAAGGTGAGCTTCGCCCGCGGCCTGCATTCGAGCCTGGCGATGTTGTGCTCTATCGAGGCTGGATGAAGACGCTGCCTGCGTACGATGTGCTCGCCTCCGAGGTGACGCGCCTCGGTGCAACGTTGCTCACGCGCGCCGAGGACTATGCGCAATGCCATCACCTGCCTCGTTGGTACGAAGCCCTCCGTGACGTGACGCCGGAGACGCGATTCTACGCAGCCGAGGCCGACCTCGAAGTGGAACTCAGCGCACTCGATTGGCCCGCGTACTTCGTGAAGGACTTCGTGAAGTCACTGACCACCTCGCGCGGCTCGATTGCGAGTCGCCCCGCGGAGGCTGCTGAGATTGCGCGTGCCATTGCAGCCACGCGGGGTGAGATTGAAGGCGGGCTTTGTGTGCGTCGTGTGGAGCGCTTCGTTGAAGCGACAGAGCGACGCATCTTTGTCGCATTCGGTGAAGCACATGCTCATGACGGCGTGGTTCCGGACCTCGCGCGTGAGATTGCGACGCGCATCGCATCGCCCTTCGCAAGCATGGATGTTGTGCAGGATGAGGCGGGCACATGGCGCGTGGTCGAGCTCGGCGATGGTCAGGTGTCGGACCGCAAGGCGTGGGCCCCGGCAGACCTCGCCGCGCTGATCGATGGGATGCGTCGGTAGCTGTCACCGCCGAAGCAACACCCAGCGCGATGTGTCTCTCCCGCGTGACACTTCGCTTGCAGCGAACCAGCCGCTTCACGTTGGATCTCAAGCGAAAGACGTGATCTCCAAGTTGGCGCGTGCCGTGCACAAGGACATGTCATGCGCACACTCGCCCTCTCGACTCTCCTCGCGTTCTCACTCGTCGTGCTCGGCTGCGAAGGCTCGCTTGGTTTTGCGCCCTTGCACGAGAGCCCAGGGAGTAGCCCGATGCTTCTGCGGCCAGACACAGGCGGGGTTGGGCACGACGCTGGCGTGACGTACGCGGCGGACGCGTACGCGCCTGGAGCGCCCGACGCGTG
>JBILQT010000410.1:0-5472 GCA_044373065.1 Sandaracinaceae bacterium | reverse complement strand
AGCGTGATGATGCCTACGCCGAGGCGCGTATTGCGATGCTTGAGGGCGATCTTCACGTCGACAAGAACGCGCTGACGCAGGCGATTTTGGCCTACGAGCGCGCCCTTGAGCTGGCCTACGGCATCGGCGATCTGCGCATGCAGGGTGAGGTCTCGCTGCGCTTGGCGGAGCTGGCGCATCGCTCTGCGCAGTTCGAGCTCGCACGTGCGCGCTACGCGACGGCAGCCCAGCGCGCACGCGAGACGAATGACCCGCGCAATCATGGTCGCGTGATGCTCGGCATGGGCGAGCTTGAGCTCGATGAGGAGCGCTTTGTGCGCGCGCTCGCGCTCTTTCGTGAGGCCCAGGCGCAGTTCGCTGGCATTGGTGAGGTGCGTGGCGAGGCCTTCGCACTCGCAGGCTGCGCGGCGGCGCTGGCCACGCGCGGCGACCTCAACGATGCATCCTCGGAGCTCACACGCGCGACGCTCCTTGTGCGTGATCTCGACGTGCAGTCGAAGCGCGTGGTGGGTGTGTGGGCAGGCTTTCTCGATGTCGCGGTGCATCCCGGTGAGGAGGGGCTCACACGTGCGCGTGCGCGTCTTGGACGTGTCTCGTTCACCAAGGGTGCAGAGGTTGTGACGCCGCCTCTGGTGCGCGAGGCGTATGCGCAGGCGGCGCTTGTGCTTGAGCGGCGCATTCAAGATTTGGAAGCGGCGCAGATCGCCTGAGTGCTGGAGCCTGAACGACGAAAGGGACCGCGTCTGCGATCCCTTTCTGGAGTCGTTGAAGGTGGAGAGGGCTAGGGCTTGGGATGCTGCAGGCGGCTATTTCGAATGCCGTACGTGAAGTAGACGATGAAGCCGAGAACGAGCCAGACGATCAAGCGAAGCCATGTATCGCCGGGCAATCCGCTCATCACGTAGAGGCAGGCAATCGCTCCCAAGGGGCCGATCACCCAAGGCGCCCAGACCTTGAACGGGCGCGCCTGATTGGGGTTCGTGTAGCGAAGAATCGGCACGCTCATGCAGACGAGCACGAAGGCGAGGAGGGTGCCGATCGAGACGAGCTCGCCAACGAGATGCATCGGCATGCAGCCGCCTGCGATGGCGACGAAGATGCCGGTGACGATGGTCGCGATGTGCGGTGAGTTGAACTTCGGATGCGTCTTCTCGAAGAAGGGGAGAAGGCCGTCCTTGCTCATCGCGTAGAAGATGCGCGTCTGCCCAAGCATCATGACGAGGATGACGCTCGTCAGGCCCGAGATGGCACCGAGCTTGATGAAGAAGGTGAAGGTCGCACCTGCGGTTGGATCCCAGTGGCGCATCTCGACGATGCGGTTGATGCCGACGGCGATCGGCGCGGGAACACCAAGCTCGCTGTAGTGGACGATGCCGGTCAGTGTGACGGCCACGAGGATGTAGAGAATCGTGCAGATGACGAGCGAGCCCAGGATGCCGATCGGCAAGGTGCGCTGCGGGTCTTTCGCTTCTTGTGCCGTCGTCGAGACCGCGTCGAAGCCGATGTAGGCGAAGAAGACAACGCCTGCGCCCGTGAGCACACCGCCGTTGAACCAGCCGTAGCGCGGTGCTCCGTCGACGATGACCTGCTCAGGCACGAGGGCCATGAGGCCTGTTGCGTGCTCATTCACAAAGAGGTTCTCGGGGAGAATCAGCCCGATGCCGAGCACGATGAAGATGCAGACGATGAGCACCTTCACCACGACGATGAGGTTGTTCACCCAGGCGCTCTCCGTGATGCCGCGGTAGAGAATCGTCGCGCAGACGATCGAGACGAGTGTCGCGGGGAGATTCCAGAAGCCGTGCACGACGCTGCCATTCGAGAGCGTGACCTCCTCGAAGGGGCCCTTCGTCATCATCAGCACGGTGTCCGAGAGATGAAAGACGCTGAGGTTTGCGTCGCCGCCCGCGCCCGGAAAGACATGTGCAAGGGACTCGAAGAGCTGCACCAGATAGCCGCTCCAGGCGATTGAAACGACCACGGCGCCGAACGCGTACTCGAGCACCAAATCCCAGCCGATGATCCACGCGACGAGCTCGCCGAGCGTGGTGTACGAGTAGGCGTACGCGCTGCCGGCGACGGGGATCATCGAGGCGAGCTCGGCATAACAGAGCCCCGCGAACGCGCAGAGGATGCCGCCGATGATGAAGCTGTAGACGATGCCTGGGCCTGCGTAGTTCGCGGCTGCAGCGCCTGTCAGCGAGAAGATGCCTGCGCCGATGATCGCGCCAATGCCGAGCATCGTGAGGTGGAAGGCGCCGAGCGTTCGCTTGAGGCCGCCGCCGTGTCCGCCCTCGGCGATGTGCGGGTCGTTGGCCTCCTTGATCACCGCAGCCAGGTCTTTTTTCGCAAAGAGATTCATGTCGACGTCCTCGTGCTTCGCCTTTGGTGCGAAGCGAGCGCGGATGATCGCGATTGCTCTCTGGGGAATCAACCTTTCACAAAGAACTTGCTGGTTTCCCTTTCGGGAAAGAAGACGATGCGGGTTGCAGCAAAGCGTGTTCCAACGCGTGCACCGTGGAGGTCGACGAAGAGCCGTCTTTCGTTGCGTTTCGGGCGCAAAAAGGATGGCTTCACAGGCTTGATTTCGATATAGGACGAACTTCTCGCCGCTGTTTCTTCCGACGGAATTCACCGCAAGGTGAGACAGCAGGCAGAAGAATTCGCACCGCGATTTCAGCCTCACCGCGCGCCAACCGGGAGCCCCATGCCGCAGTCAAAGAGTTCCGACGTCGATTTCGATCCCACGGCCGACCTCGGCCTCGACACCGCCAACGAAGTGCTCGATGAGGACAGTGAAGACGACCTCCTCGAAGAGGCCGTGTCCGCGGAGAGCAAGGCGAGCGCGCTCCGTTTGCTGACGCTGCTCATCGAGAAGAAGGGCCTTCAGCTCCACGTGGACAAGCCCAGCGCCGACCTCATCGAGGCGGTTGCGCGCATGCTCGATTGGCCGGGACCTCCGGCGCGCAAGGCAACGAAGATGTCCGAGACGATCGTGGATCACGAGGACGTCGACGACCTCTTTGTCGATGACGACACGCTCGCTGAGATCTTGAAGCGCTGGTGAGCATGGCCTGGCGGGATCGTTAGGGCAGTTGGCAGCTGCCCTACGGCGTGAGCCAGACGTAGCCCGTGATGCCGACATACGCGTAGCCGATGCCCATGGCGCTATCGCGCTCGGCTGCGCTGGTTGTGTAGAAGTGATCGCCGCCCGCGCTGCGCATCCGATAGAGCGGGACGGCGCCGCAGAGCGCGCTGGTGGCGATGAAGCCGAGTTGGCCCTCGCCCGCGACCATCTCGCATGCCGTGTCGGTCGTGTAGATGCGACGGCCTGCGCCATCGAGGCAGCGGAAGAGGGGCTGCGTTCCGTCCACGCCGATCGAGGCGAGATGGAAGTAGTCGTAGGTCTCGACCGTCATGCCGCAGCAGGCGGCTTCGGTGCGGTCGATCGTGTAGAAGTGCCCGCCGGGCCCGACGGAGCGATGCACCGGGATGCGGCATCCAGCGAGGCCAGCGTCGCATGTGCCATCGCAGTCATCGTCGATGAGGTTGCAGGTCTCTGCAGGGGCGACGCAGCTGGGTGCACAGGCTGCATCGCACTGCACGGTGCCTGTGCTTCCGCACTCGGTCATGCAGCTCGCGCCGCGTGTGCACTCGACCTGCACCTCACAGCCGTCGGCCGACATGCCGTTGCAGTCGGAGTAGCCGCTCTCACAGGCACCGACGCCGCAGACACCGAGGGCACAGACGCCCGCTGCATGAGGGACGACGCAGGTGCGGCCACAGCCACCGCAGTTCTCGGCATCGCTCATCGTGTCGACACAGCGTGCGCCGCATCGCGTGCCGCTTGTGCATGCGATGAACGCATCCGCGCGGCCTCCATCGAGACGCGTGACGGGCTCGTTGATGCACGACGAAGAGAGCGCGAGTGCTGCGACCGCGACGGCCGATCGAAGGATCAATCTCATGGCATCAAGCAGAGGTGAGTAGCTCGTCGAAGGCGCGGTTGGTCTCGCCGCCATTCCAGCCCCAGCTCTCGACGGGGAGGCCGAGTGCCTTGAATGCGGTGAGGTGAACGCGTGCGAAATTTCCCTGCGCCTCACGGACATGCGTGCCGCGCATCATGCGTCCATTCGCGCCGCCGACGGCCAGCGCAGGCAGCTCACTCACGCTGTGCTTCCAGCCCTCGCCGTACTCGGTGAGGCCCAAGACAAGCCCGCGATCCAAGAGCGAGGTGCCAGAGGCTTCGCGTGTGTCTTCGAGGTGATCGAGCAAGGTCGCAAAGCACGTCATCTGATGGAGCGTGGCGCGTCGCACGTCATCCCAGCCGCCGTCATGACAGACCTTGTGCAGACCATCGGTGACGCCGACGTTCGAGAAGACATGCGTGCTCGCAGGTGAGGTGAGCATGAACGTGAAGACCGAGGTCAGCTCGCAGCGCACAGCCACAGCGAGTAGCTCAGCCATCTGCGCGGTGCGCTCCTGAAGGTTTCCATCCGTGGGCCTGGGAGGCGCCATGCACGCCGCGCCCGTGGAGACACGCATGCGCGTCTCGATGTCGCGAAGGTGCTCGAGGTGCTCATCCAGGCGTGCGCGATCCGGGCCACCAAGGCGGGTGCGAAGGCTCTGCGCATCCTCGCGCACGGCGTCGAGAAGGGAGACGCGCGCACGCACTTCCGCTGCGTTGGGCGGCACTGCGAAGAGCACATCGAAGAGCTCGGAGGGGCGCATCTGCGGGAGGTTCTGCGAGCTTGGGCCGTTGTAGGAGATGGCGTTCCAGTGGCCGTAATCGTGAAAGCGCGCCTCGCTCACGCCGACATGCACCGAGCGAAAGCGCGGCGTGTTGGCGCCGTAAAATGTGGGCGAGCGCGCGACGAATTGATCGATCGTCTGACGCAGGGGAGCGAGCGTGTGCGAGGGATGATCGAAGCCCTCGGGGCGAATGCGATCGCCTGTCATCGCGACCATGAAGCCGCGCATGTGGCCGTCGCTCTGCCCGCCTGGAAGCGCAGGCACTTCCGTCTTGGGTTCAAGGCCCGTGAAGACGTTTGGACGATGCCGCATCAGCGGCACGAGCATCTCGCTCGGTGCGTAGCCAGCGCCCATGGCACCAGGTGTCCAGACATCCGGGTAGCCCGCCATGGCTTGCTCACCGCCATGCGCGGCATGCCAGGGGACACCGTTGGCCCAGTAGAAAACGCCGAAGAAGGGCTGCGGTGTTTCACCACCCGCGTAGGCACCATTGGGACGCAACATCGCGTCGAGCTGGGGCAGGGCGAGCGCAATCGCGGAGCCTGCGAGTGTCCCGCGCAACATCGTTCGGCGGCTCAACGTCTTCATGGTTCGCTCCCGGTGTCTGCGCCGGATTGGGGTGCTGCGTAGCGGAAGGATTCGTGCGTCACGATCGCAAGGAGGAGGTCTGTGAAGTGGCTTCCTCCGAGGAGGAATTCTTGTCCGAGGTTGCGCACGGCA
>JBILQT010000409.1:0-5478 GCA_044373065.1 Sandaracinaceae bacterium | reverse complement strand
AGGCCCGCAGGTTTCATCCGACCCTGATGTCGTGTGCGAGCCCAGAACATGAAGAGCCGGATGCGGGAAATCCGCACGTCCGGATCCGTGGGGGCCTGGCCGCGTAAGCGGCTGGGCTACCCGACCACGCTTTTGAAGGTGGTATGACCACTTGGCCGCCGACCCAAGAGGCCACCCGTGAGCTCCGCACGCCCCGCACAACCAAGCCCGCCAGTGACCCCCGAGTCAAGCTCGCGACGGAGGTCGTCTCGGACCACGCGAACTTGGAGGATCAGCGCGTCGCGGTTTGGAAATCGATTGCGCGGCGATTCGGGAGCGTCAGGTGCGCGTCGCCGCGCGCCCACAGCGCCTTGGCGAGTTCCATCGAGCGCGCGCCGTCGTGGACGCCACGTACCCAAGCACACTCCTGCGGTGTGATCGACGTCAACACCACGAGCCTCGCTTGGACTCCATCGACGTCCGCGAGGAGCCGCTGGCCGGCTCGCCCAAATGGGTCGGTCGGCGCGAGAGGCATGCCAGCGAGAGCCCCGACGCTACCGTCCTCCAGAACGAGATGCGAAGGACAGGATCGGGCGGAAGGCTCTGCGTCACGACGCCAAACTGTTCGATACGGTCGAGGAGCGGGAAGTCATCCAGCACGTAGCAAGCCGCCAACCAGAGGAGCGCAGGCACGACCCAGGCGCGTGAGAGTTCCTCCGAGCTTCCCACAGCGTCGGCGTGGCCGAGTTCGATTCCGATCTCGAAGCCGAGTTGCTCGCGCCCCGGACCGTGCATCGTCGGGTCGAAGGGATAAGAGAGACCCTCAGTCACGAAGAGGACGCCACGCTCCCTCCGCACGATCCGTACGCGACCAAGCGCCTGCGACGGCCACAGCACCGGCGTATCTCCGAGCACCTGGGGAACGAGCGCGCCAACTACGCGCTCCTCCAGGATGCCGAGCCGCGCAAGTGAGCGGACGCTCTGGTCCTCCAACTGCCGCACCAACGCCTCGTGAACTTTCATGGGAAGCGCGGGTACATTTTGTGGCCGCGTCCGTCAACCTGAGTGACCGCGAAGGGCCGAGTCGCCAAGAGCAGCAGAAGCGTGCTCTGACACCGGCTCGCAGGCGTTGCTCTGGGCGAGGCGCGTTCTGCTCCGCACGTTTTCAGGATCCTTCACTCGCGGCATTCACCATGGCCACGACATCTTCTTGCACTCGAGGATCAGCCATCTCCACGAGCGACATGCCCAAGCTGGCATTGCCCTCCAGCGGATCGGCCCCCAGCACGATGAGTTCCCGCGCGAGCGCTAGATCGGGGAACTGCACCGCCGCTTGAAGGGGTGTTACATCGATGGCTCCCGGCACAGTGCGCAACGGGAATCCGAATCTCACAGTACGTCCCAACACTGCCGATGCTCAGCCAGGGCGCCGCCTTTACGACACTTCGATTGGGCGACGCGCACTGCGAAGGTGGCCAGAGAGGCTGCGATGCGCCCGTCAGCTCGAATCCTGTGGCCTTCGTGCTCAAGAAGTTGTTGGAGCTTTCGTGGATCATTCTTCCGAATGGCCTCGAAGCCCCGCAGAACAACTGGATCGGTGTCGATACTCATACGACTCAGTTAGCAGAGCAAAAGCGCGCTCTGACACCGGCTTGCTCTCGACACCGGCTTGCTCTCGGATGCTAAGCGGCGGTGAACGCAGGTCGACCCGGCTAGCTCGCTCACTTCTTTCGCCGCTTTGGACCCGGGGAAGGTCTGGATTTGTCCACATCCGGATCGTCACCCAGAGCAATCCGCTGGAGCTGCACTTCGAGGATATGTGCAACGTCAGAGTCCGGGGCGACCTCAGTAACGAACTGACGAAGGTCCTCCTTCTTCGCGAGGGTCAGTTCCCGGTACGTAAACCCGGGACAGTCGTCGTACGCGGACACGTAGCCATGGGACAGGAAATGCCACCAGTTCCCACGATCATAGTAGACCGAAAGAGGGAGCCCGATTTGCTCCAACCGGCCGCGATGCGTGTTGACCCACTTGCGCCACTCCTGCCGTTCCTTGTTGCCCACGTCACCGTCCTCTTGGCGGTAGCTCTCCGCCACGGCGCTTGGTCGAACGGAGCACAAGCGTCAGAGCAGCTCGACGGGCGCACAGATCGATACGCCTGCCCCGACGATGCCACGGCCCGTATCGGTCAGGATTCGCGTCACGGACATGTCTGCGGGATCGAAGCGCCACACGTCCGACGAGGGCGCGTCGGTCTCCTGGATGAACAGGTAGAAGCGCGCACCCCAGAACGCGAACGCCCAGGCACGCACGTCGCCCGTGCCCATGGCGGAGAGATCGTAGGTGTTGCGCGTCGAGCCGGTCGACGGGTCGAGCTCGACGACGCGACCCGGAGTGATGCGCGAGAACTGCTCCTGCGAGCGGAAGAACCCGAAGAGCTGCCCGTTCGCGTTCCCGCTGAGCTCAGGCCAGCCGCCGAGCGCGTCGGCAGAGATGAGCGAGAGGCTGCGGTCTCCTGGCGTGATCCGACCGAAGCGCGCGCTGCCCGTCAGGCCACGCGTGTCCATCACCTCAAGGAAGGTGCCTCCGGCCACGAAGAGTGTCTCACCGGCGCCCTCGGCGGCGAAGCCCATCCCGAAGAGCTCGAAGGGTGCGCCAGGCGAGAAGGAGTCGCCCGTGCAGCGCGCATCGAGCGTGCTCACGTGGCGGACCACGTAGTCGTCGAAGAGCACCCACGCGGTCGCGTCGCTGTCGACCGACATGGAGAACGGATCCGCCGAGACACCGCAGTTGATGATCCCGACATCCTCGAAGCTCGGGCCACGCGGATCGAAGCGCGCGAGGCGGCCGTCGCGATCGATCACGTAGATGAGCTCCGCGCGCGCGTCGCACTCGGGCAGGACCGGGCCAGTGTCTGGCCGAGGCCCGGTGTCCGGGCGCGGTCCCGTGTCAACCGCCGAGCTGCCGCCGGTGTCCGCGGGCACGCTCGCATCGCGCCGCCTTCCGTCGCCGCCGTCCGGGCAGCCGGAGAGGACGAGGCTCACTGCCGCCGCGCAGAGGATCGCAGGCTTGGTCTTCGACATGCTCACGAAAGTACACCCAGCACGTGCTCCCAGAAACCGCTGTCGAACGTTGGGCTCTGGCCACCACAGCCCACGAGCTGCGGCGCGCAGTTTCAAAAGCGAGTTCTGTCCTGCATCAGCGAGCGGGCGACATCGCCTCGTGCAGCGCCGCGGCGCTCGCTCTTCGGCGCTGGGGAACACGGAGGGCTATGCCTGAAAGCGCAGCTCCAAAGCCCACTCGCCGCCGCCGAAGTCTGTGCTGCTGAGCACGGCTTGGCTGGGTGTTCCGCCCCAGGTGAAGGCGTGGCGATCTGGCGCGATGGCGGGCCCGAGCTTCTCGATGAGGTCGGCTCTCCAGCGGGCGAGGGTGTCCTTGAGGACGTCTCCCTTGCCGCTTAGCGAGAGCATGACGCCCACGACGCGCTCGCCGTCATCGCTGACCTGGAGGTCGGTCACGAGGACGTCGTGGTAGGTGTTTCCAGAGCGGCGCTGGCCTGCGTAGTTCTTGTGTCGCGCAGTCCATGCATCCACGGGCTCACCGAGCCGCGCGCCTGCGGGCGTGGCGTTTCCCTGGCCGTCATCGATGAGCACAAAGCCCCAGTCGAGTGCGATCACAGGCCGCACTTCCGGCGCCACGGGAAGCTCCGACACCGGCCATTGGGCCTCGATCGTGATGACGATCGGCATGCCCTCTGCGAGCACGGAGGCGGGTGTCGCGCGGAGCGTGAAGGTCGTGTTTCCCGCAACCCAAGTGCGCGGCTTCTGTGAAGCGCCCACCTCGTTGAGTGAGGCCGTCAGGGCATCGATCAGCGGCTGTCGCGCGCTCGCGCTCTGGGTGCGGAGCTCGACGCGCACTTCCTTGAGACGGTCGTGATCCAGCACGCACGCCACGCTTGCATCCTCCGCCACCTCGGCACTGGGCGCGTGCTCAAGGAGCTGAAGATGCGCCTTGGGCAAGCGCCCCTCACGCACCTGACCGAGTGCAGCTCTCACCTCCGTCGCGCGCATCGCACCACGCAGCCCAACGAGCCCGTCACCTCCGAGCGCCATCCAGGAAATCAGCTTCGCATGCATGCGCATGTTCTTGAGCGCTGTGGCGCCACGCGCGAGTGCATGGCGCAGACGGAGAAAGCCTTGGCGCCTATTGCGGCGTGCCTGGTCGAACGGAGCAGCAAAAGCGTGCTCTGACACCGGCTTGCTTGCTCACCTGCGTTCTCGCTGCAGCAGTACGAGTTCGCCTGCGAAACGAACCACTATCTGATTCCCGAGAAGCCAGGCTGCACTTGGGCCGAGGGCGATAGTCTGGCCCTCGCCACCCCATCCGACGCGGGTTCCAAAGACCATTTCGTCGCACGCACTCGGCGTGCCGATCTGGTGCAGCCAAACACGGCCGCTGCCATCTGAATACAAGAGGTGGGTTTGGGACAAGCTGCGAACACGCGAGCGACGAGCGACGGTGTCGACAACGGCTCCAGTCGCAAGCGAAAACACACGTGTCTCGGTCTCAGTGCTTTCCGAGCAAGCGACCAAGTCTCCGTTCGCGACAAGTTCGCCAGCGCATCGAAAGGTGCAGGACTCACGTTGGCCAGTTGTCCATCGAACGCAGTCGCTCTCGCCAATGGCGTAGAGTCCGCTCGGACTGGTGACGACACTCCATTTCCCGTGCTCTGCGATGGTGACCAGTCCGGCGGATGTCACCGTCGACAGTCCAGAGTGGCAACCTACGACCCAGTGCTCGCCCGAAGAACCGACGCTGCACGCTTCTCCGGCGAGGCTGGCGGTGAAGTTACCCCAGCAAACACGTCGCCAACCAACCCCTAGCGCAGCCTCGCCATTCGAGAAGAGTTGAGACGACCTGCCGCATGCGGGTGCAACGATCAGATGGTGGGGTCCGATTGTGTAGCCGGTTGCCGGGTGGCGTGTCGCAGCAACCAAGCGGTTGTTCGCCATGACGGTGGCATCTCCACACTCGCGAGTGACCTCCCCATTGCTGGCAAGATGAAGTGCACAGGCCCGCTCGTCGTCACTCTGATCGTCGCACACGAGCTCACCCTCTTCGGTCGCGCATCCCAGGCGCCCAATACGGGCTACATCGCTGCGACTCACGACGCGCCATCTCTCTCCTGTTGGAAGACGGCGATAGAAGACGAGAAGAGTCAGTAGCCCGGCAGCGACCAGGAACACGACAACGAAGAGACGGACCGCTGACTTCATGGGGACCGCGTTTCAGGGGCGGGCGCGTGGAGGTTTCGCTCCAGCCATGCCGTAGCGTGCTCGCCTGATGAAGACCTGTTTCGACTTACCGTGTCGGCACAAATCCAACTCACCGCCTTGAGCCCGCACTGACCTGGCTTTGCTTGGCAACGCGGGCTGACATCGGGTTGCTCCAGTCAAGTGGTCATACCACTTTCAACAACGTGCTCTGACACCGCCCCAT
>JBILQT010000103.1:0-23471 GCA_044373065.1 Sandaracinaceae bacterium | reverse complement strand
GCGCTCGCGCGCCTCCTCTTGATCCTTCGACTCGCGAATCGTGCGGACGACCAGATCCACCTCGGTGGTGGCCATGCCCAAGCCGAGCACAAGCTCGCGCTGCGACTCGGCCTGACGAAGCTCAAAGCGTGTGCGGCGCGTCACGACCTCGCGGCGATGCGCGATGAAGTGCTGCAGCGTCTGCTTGAGGTTGAGCACCTGCGGCTGACCGTTGACGATCGACAGGTTGATGACGCCGAACGTGCTCTGCAGCGCCGTGAGCTGATAGAGCTGGTTGAGCACGATCTGGCCGATGGCGTCGCGCTTCAATTCGATGACAACGCGCATGCCCTCGCGGCTCGACTCATCACGCAAATCGCTGATGCCCTCAAGGCGCTTCTCGCGCACCAGCTCGGCGATCTTCTTGACGAGATCCGCCTTGTTCACCTGGTAGGGGATCTCGGTAATCACGATCATCTCGCGATCACCTTTGCCAAGCGCTTCCACCGAGGCGCGCGCACGCATCACGATGCGGCCACGGCCCGTCTGGAAGTACTGCTTGATGCCCGAGGTGCCGTAGACGAAGCCGGCCGTTGGGAAGTCTGGGCCCTTCACCGGCAGGTAGCCGTCATCGCCGGCCATGAGCTCATCGATCGTCACATCCGGGTTGCGGATGATGCGGATCGCAGCGTCGACAATCTCGCGAAGATTGTGCGGAGGGATATTCGTCGCCATGCCGACGGCGATGCCCGAGCTGCCGTTGACGAGGAGGTTCGGAACGCGGCTCGGAAGGACGCTCGGCTCCTGCTCGGAGTCATCGAAGTTGGGTCGGAAGTCGACCGTCTCCTTGTCGATGTCCGCCATCAAATCCGTGGCGACGCGCGCCATGCGGACTTCGGTGTAACGCATCGCGGCCGGTGGGTCGCCGTCGACCGAACCGAAGTTTCCCTGACCGTCGACGAGCGGATAGCGAAGGGAGAAATCCTGCGCCATGCGGACGAGGGCCTCGTACACCGCGGAGTCGCCATGCGGATGGTACTTACCGAGCACGTCACCGACGATGCGGGCGGCCTTCTTGTACGAGGCATTCGCGCGAACGCCTTGCTCGTGCATCGAGTAGAGAACGCGCCGATGCACGGGCTTGAGCCCATCGCGCACATCGGGGATCGCGCGACCGACGATGACGCTCATCGAGTACGCGAGGTAGGACGAGACCATCTCGTCATCGATCGGAACCGGGACAATCTGAGGCGATGCCATGTGTGTTCCTCTAGTCAGCGAACTGCTCGCCGAACGCGGCGATTCTCGAAGTGGATTCTCGAAGTGGATTCACGCGCGAAGCTTTGTTGCTTGGGACGGCTTCTTCTCGCGACGCGAGACGCCTTCACGTGAGTCCAGACGCATCCAGAAAGGGGTCTACAAAAGAGGCGCGACCCTACCACTTCCCGGGCTTCCGTTGGCTCGAAAGACCACTCCCGCGCAGCGTGTTTCGGAGGGCACTGCCAATCAGGTTGGCGCACCGATTTTGACCAGCTTGGAAATGCCGCAGGTCGCGAGCGTCTCAGCGCTAGAGTTGATGGTCTGACGTTTGCTGTCGCCCACCTGAGGTCGCATGTCCCGACGCCGTTTTGTCTTGGGTTCCGTGGTTGCCAGCTGCCTGCTCTTTGGAGGCTGTTACGGCCCGACGTTGCCCCTACCCCCGCCCACCGCGCTCTCCACCGCGCCGGATGCCGACGGGATCGTCACGGTGAGCGGCCAAGTGCTCGGAAACGCTTACGTTTTGGTCCTCAACCTGGACACGGACAGCGGCGTGATCGGGCGCGGCGATGAGGCCGGGGCTTTCACCGTGCGTCTCGCGGCCCAGGCTGGGCACACGCTGGAGGTGACGCAGATGATCGGCTCGCAGCATGGCCAGGTGACGGCGGTGACTGTGCCCGCGCGCTAGTTCGCGAACCAAAACACCAATCAAATCGGCTCCCAAGAGGCGGCGTTGCGAAAGCGACGTCGCTTTTTTGCGTCCATTCACGCACATGTCGTACACGCATCTACAGGTAGTTCACTTCGCACCAAGTGCTCCAAGTAGGAGCACACACGACAACTCCGAGGCACCCCATGGACGGCGCAATGCGAGACCTGAATTTAATTCGAGAGACGGCCCCCGAAGAGCGCGATGCAACGACGCGTCGCTTCGGACTTTTCGGTGCTGCTGGCGCCGTCACCGTGCTCCTTGTGGTCGCTCTTTGCGCGCAGCTCGGGCCGAACGAGGCGAGTGCAAGCACCGAGGATCTCGACCCGCTGGCGCGCCTCGATGCGATCAGCGGCATGGCGCAGCCGAGCGCAGCGCCGGACGCGGTGCTTGCCGCGCCCGAGGTCGATCGCGTGGCTCTGGGCTTCCCGGAGCAGCTCACGGAGGATCCGCCTGAGGTTGCCGCTGCGCTTGCGGCCGCCGCTGCCGAGGCCGCGCATCCAGATGCGTTGCCTGCAGGTCAGTACGCACCCTCGCCCTCGGATTTCCTCCCGGCCTCGCTCGCGCTCACTGAGGCGCCGCACCTGGTCGAGACGGCCGCGCGTGACGCGCTCGTCCAGGATTCGATCCCCACGGCGCGCATCGGTGAGCCGGCCGATGAGGGCCACGATGGCGAGTACACGATTCAGGTCATCTCGTATGACAGCGCCGATGGCGCACAGGCTTTCGCAGCGGGCCTCCGCGCTCGTGGTCACCGTGCATTTGTGATGCGCGCTCAGGTCGAAGGCCGCGGCACGATGTACCGCGTGCGCATTGGCCCCTTCGAGACAATGGGCGAGGCCAGCGCCTACCGCTCGCGCTTCGAGGGCGCCGAGCACATGAACACGATTGTGATCCGTCGTCGCGAACAGACGTGATCGGCGAAGGGGAGTTCGTCGTATTCTCCGCGCATGGATGAATCGACGCTGCATTCCCTTCTGCGCAAAAGCCAGCAGTACAACGCGAGCGATATTTTGCTGAAGGTCGGCCAACCGCCGGCCTTTCGCGTTTCCGGAGTTCTGCACTACCTGCAGGGCGACAAGCTCTCGCCACAGCACACGCGCGAGCTCGCCGAGATCATCCTCAAGCGCTCGCGCTTCAAGGGCACGATCGACGACCTGCAGGAGTACGACACGTCCTATGGCGTCTCGGCGGTCGGTCGCTACCGCGTGAATGTGTACAGGCAGCGCGGCTCCATCGCGATCGCGCTTCGCTCCATTCCGCTGACAGTTCCGACCTTTGATGAGCTCGGCCTCCCCGCGATGATCGACTCACTCGCTGAGCTCGAGCGCGGCATGGTCCTCGTCGTCGGCGCTGCAGGCAACGGCAAGTCGAGCACGCTCGCGTCGATCATCGGGCACATCAACCTCACGCGGCGCGTGCACATCGTCACGATTGAAGACCCGGTCGAGTTCATCCATCAGGACAACCTCGCGGCTGTCTCTCAGCGCGAGATCGGCATCGATACACCGGACTTCGCCACTGCCCTTCGCGCTGCACTTCGCCAGGACCCAGACGTGATTCTCGTCGGTGAGATCCGCGACGAGGAGACGATGGACATCGCGCTCAAATCCGCCGAGACAGGCCATCTCGTGCTCTCGACGCTGCACACGCCCGATGTGGCGCGCACCGTCGGCCGCGTGCTCTCGCTCGCGAAGAAAGATGCGCAAGAGACGCGTGAGCGCTTCGCCGACAACCTCAAGGCGATCATTGCGCAGCGCTTGATTCCAGCGGTCGATGGCGGCCTCGCACTCGCGGTCGAAGTGCTCGTCGTGACAGGCACGGCGCGAGAGACGCTGCGCAAGCCCGAGGGCAACCCCTCGCTCAAAGACGTGATGGAGCGCGGCTCACATCCCTACGGCATGCAGACGTTTGAGATGCACCTGCGCGAGCTTGTGAAGGCTGGCCGCGTGAGCGTCGAAGAAGCGCGTCTCGCGATGGGCTGAGCGCAAACCCCAAAAGTCACCGGCGAGGTGTCGCAAACCCGGTGTCCACTTTTCGGATTCGGGCGTGCCTTCTCATGGCAAACCGGTGTCAGAGCAGCAAACCGGTGTCAGAGCACTTTTTGCGACTCCGGAAACGCAGGGAATCGCGCCCACATCCGGCGTCGATCGCGTGAATTCGGCGGCATGAAAGTTGTCATCGAGTCCGTGCGCCTCGCCTCCCAACAGCGGGCAAGCCGGTGTCAGAGCACTTTTCGTGACTCCGGAAACGCGGCGGATCGCGCCACTCGCCCAGCAGGCCGAGCTCGGTGGCCACCTGCCGCAGCGCGGCCCGCGCCGGGATCGTCAACGCTTGAGGATCTGAGGACGGCAAGCCGGTGTCAGAGCACTTTTCGTGAATCCGGAAACGCAGGGAATCGCGCCCACATCCGGCGTCGATCGCGTGAATTCGGCGGCATGAAAGTTGTCATCGAGTCCGTGCGCCTCGCCTCCCAACAGCGGGCAAGCCGGTGTCAGAGCACTTTTCGTGAATCCGGAAACGCTGCGAATCGGGCCCGCCTGCAGGCCGAGCTCGGTGGCCACCTGCCGCAGCGCGGCCCGCGCCGGGATCGTCAACGCTTGAGGATCTGAGCGGCCCGCCGCTGCGCGACCTGGAGGTTCGTCCGGGCCACGTCCAGCGTGGGCCCGCACTCGAGAGGGATCCTGTCGATGATGCGCAGCGCGTCGAGGGGCGCGATGCGCCAGTCTTCGTCGACGACGCCCGGAATGTTGGCCATTGGCGGAGGGCCCGGAGCCTGGCCTCGAGCGAACGCAACGCACCCGTCGTAGGTGTCGTAGATCCCTTGCGCGGCGGCGCGTTCATCGAACAGGAAGCGCGTGCGCATCTCGGCGCCGTCCCAGATGCCGCGCAGCGCGGGCTCGACCCGGAGCGACTCTCCGATCCAGCCGCGGCCGAGGTCCACCTGGAGCGAGTGCACCTCGGTCAGCGTCGTCGCCAGCCCGACATCGAGCGGCTGACCCTCGGCACGGTCGATGTTGTCGATGATGAACGCGACGGTCACGGCCCGGGCGAGCATCGCGGTCCCGACCACCTGCGACATCGCGCCGCGCCCGCTCCGTGCGAGTCCCATGGCCGCCTCGATCGTGGCCGAGAGCAGGCGCACGGCACCGGCCCGATCGCCATCCGCCCGGCGCGACAGCGCCACGACCTCGGCGTGCTCCGTGGCGCGAACGAACGCGAGTTCGGGGCAGTCGGCTGGCGGGACGCAGCCGTCCACGAGCTCGGTGCCGTCGAACGCCGGCGCAACTCCCGTCAGGCCTCTGGCTCGGGGCCCGGACAGCGAGGCGACGAGGGTCGCACGATCGACGAGAAGGTCCTCGTCGGCGCGGTTCGGCCGGAACGCCTCGACCAGGAGCTGGTCCTCGGGCAAGCGGAGCCAGTCCTCCTCCTCACGCACGATCGTGTCCCACGGCTCGTTGGGAATGGGGACCGCGCCGAGCTCGCTCGCGACATGCGGCGATGGAGGCACCGACGGCTCCCGCCTGAGGCGCGTCACGACGATGGTGCCGAGCAGCGCCAGCACGAGCGCAACCCCTCCCACGAAGAGCGGCCAGACACGGCGCTGAACGCTGCGGTCCTCCGACGGTGGTAGATCCTGGGCTTTCACGTGACGTGAGTCAGCGTAGCGGGCCTCAAAATCGTTGAAAAGCCTTCAGGACAGCGGCGGCACAGAACTCGAACGCGCCCGTCCGTCTCGCCCTGCGACGTCGCAAGCCGCCTTGCGAGTTCGCAAGACTCGCAGAGGCCGATGCGCGCACCGTGGCTTCGAGGGGCAATCCGGTGTCAGGGGCAATCCGGTGTCAGAGCACTTTTCGTGACGCCCGAAACGCCTGGAGTCGTGCCCCGTCGCTCCGACGCGGATAGCATGCGCGCCCTTTTGGCCTCTCGAAGCAACGGTGATGACGACCATGCAGCCCTTCTACATCACGACGCCCATCTACTACGTCAACGGCGAGCCCCACATCGGCCACGCCTACACGACCGTCGCCGCCGACTTGCTCGCGCGCTTTCATCGCCTCCGCGGAAGGCCCGTTCGCTTCCTCACCGGCACCGATGAGCACGGGCAAAAGATTGAGCGCAAGGCGAAGGAGAACGGCCTCTCGCCGCAGGCTTTCGTCGATCGACTCATCCCCTCGTTCACCGAGGCATGGGACGCGCTGGGCTGCGAGCCGGATGACTTCATCCGCACCACGGAGAAGCGTCATGAGGATGTCGTGCGCGAGCTCTGGAATCGCTCGGTGGCCAAGGGCGACATCTATCTCGGGCACTACGAGGGCTGGTACTCGACGGCCGATGAGGCCTTCTACACAGAGAAGGACATCAAGGACGGCAAGTCGATCGAGACGGGCAACACCGTCGAGCGCGTGAAGGAGGAGAGCTACTTCTTCCGTCTCTCGGCCTACACCGAGAAGCTGCTCGCCTACTACGAGGCGAACCCCGAGTTCGTGCGTCCGGAGGGCAAGTTCAACGAGGTGAAGAGCTTCGTGAAGCAGGGCCTCGAAGACCTCTCCATCTCACGCACGACCTTCCGCTGGGGCATCCCTGTTCCGAATGCGCCCGAGCACGTGATGTACGTCTGGTTTGACGCGCTCACGAACTACATCAGCGCGCTGGGCGGGCCGGATGGCGACCTCTTTGCCAAGCACTGGCCGCCGCATGGCGAGGCGATGCATCTCATCGGCAAAGAGATCATGCGCTTTCACGCCGTGTACTGGCCCGTCTTCCTGATGAGCGCTGGATTGCCCCTGCCCACCACGGTGTTCGCGCACGGTTGGATGACCATCAACGGCGCACGCATGAGCAAGACGGCGGGCAACTTCTTGCCGCCAATCCCGCTCGTGGAGGCCATCGGCAAAGACCCGCTTCGCTACTACCTGATGCGCGATGTTGCGCTCGGCGCAGACAGCGACTTCAGCCACGAGAACTTGCTCGCGCGCTACCACGGTGAGCTTGGCAACGGGCTTGGCAACCTGCTGAACCGCATGGTGTCGAGCATCGTGAAGAACACGCTCGGCGGACGCATTCCGAACGTCGATGCCTCGCGCTTTGGCGACCTCGAGAAGAACCTGATCGCGACGGCCGAGCGCGCCTCGGAGAGCGCGGCCAATCACTACGCGAACGTCCAACCGCATCGCGCGATTGAGGCGATTTGGGAGCTTGTTGGGCTCACGAACAAATACGTCGATCAGACGGAGCCGTGGGCGCTTGCACGGAAGGCACCGACCGATGCGGCGAGCATGGAGCGCCTCGAGGTCGTCGCCTACACGGTGATGGAGTCGCTGCGCTGGCTCTCGATTCTTCTCTGGCCCGTGATGCCCGAGAAGTGCGATGGCATTCGTGCGCAGCTGGGTCTGAGCGCGCTCTATCCGACGGAGATGCTCGACCGTTGGCCGTCGGCTTGGGGTGGCCTTGTCGGAGGCACCGAGACGAAGCCTGGCGCGCCGCTCTTCCCGCGTTTGGATGAGGATCAGCAGCGCGCGTTCTACCTGCGCCTTGGCGCGAAGTTGCCTGCAGCGCTTCAGCCGAAGGAGGCGCCGAAAGCCAAAGAGCCCAAGCCCGCGAAAGAGCCGGCACCGAAGGTTGAGGCTCCTGTCGAAGCTGCACCCGGAGTCATCTCCATCGATGACTTGAAGAAGGTGGACCTTCGTCTGGGCCTCGTCTTGAGTGCGGAGCGCGTGCCGAAGGCCGACAAGCTTCTTGAGCTGAAGGTGGACGTGGGCGAGCCCGAGCCGCGCACCATCGTGGCGGGCATCGCCGAGTACTACGAACCCGAAGCGCTTGTTGGGCGCCGCATCACCGTCGTGCTCAATCTTCCGCCACGCGTGTTCAAGGCGCAGGGCAAGACATCCTTCGGGATGGTGCTTGCGGTGAAAGACGCGAAGGGCCTCAGCGTGCTCTCGCCTGACAAAGACATCACGCCTGGCGTGAAGGTGAGCTGACCTTGTCGCTCCTCCTCAAGCCGCTGCGGCCCAACTTCGAAGCTGCGCTTCGAGATGTCGAAGCGACAAGCGCCGACATGCGGGCGCACGCGGCGCTGCGGCTTGGGGATCTGCGCGATGCGAACCCACCGGAGACGGCCCAGGCGCGCGCCGTCGAGGGTTTGCTGAAGCTCGCCACCGACAAAGAAGCGAAGGTGCGCCTCGCGGCGATGCAGTCGCTTGCGGTGCTGCGCGACGCCTCATCGCTCGAGGTCGTGCTCGCGCGCTTCTCGGATGAAGACAGCGCCGTGCGTGAGGCTGCAGTCGTGGCGGCGGGTGAGATTGGTGGCGAGCGTGCGCGCGATGCGCTGCGTGTGGCCGTCATGGATACGCGTCCGGAAGTGCGCTTTCAGGGGATTGCGGCGTATGGAAAAGTCGCGGGCGAGCAAGCGCGCGCCTCGATCTCCGTCGCGCTTGGTGATGACGACCCGCTCGTGCGCATCAGTGCGATTGAGTCGCTCGCCGAGCTTGGGCCAAGTGAGGACGCGTGTGTTCGCATCGCACGCTTGCTCACGAATCAACCGCCCGAGGTGATCGAAGAGGCCGCGCTCGCGCTCGGGCAGCTCAAGGACAAGCGCGCGATTCCGCAGCTGACGAAGATGATCCACGGGCCGCGCACCTATGAGGCGATGTCATTTCTGGGCGACCTCAAGGCGACAGACGCGAGTGATTCGCTGGCCCAAGTAGCCGAGGCCTTCTTGCGCCCCTTGCTCGTGAAGGCCGCGGCGGCGACTGCGCTCATTCGCATCGGTGATGCGCGAGGACCTGCGCTCTTTCACGCGATCCTTCACGCGTGGCGCAATGAAGCGCGGACGTACTGCGTCTCGGTCATCGGCGAGCTTCAGCTGCAAGAGCATGTCGAGACGGTGATTCAGATGCTCGACAAGCCGCGCGGTGCAGAGGCCAAGACGGTCGTCGAGACGCTGCACAAGCTCGCGAAGGTGAACGAGCGCGCGCGCACGACGCTGGAGGGGCTGGCGGAGCATCCCGGGGTGCTCGGGGCGCTGGCGCGTGAGGTTCAGGGGCGCAGCGCGGGCGGTTGAGTCGGGCACGGACTCGGACTCGGAACGGAGACGAACCGAGACCGAGTCCGGCCGTTCCTCAGCCCTCCGCAGCCTCGCTTTTGTTTCGCGTCGCCTTGGGGAAGAAGCGGTCCGCGCTCGCCTTCCCAATCTCCGCCACGAGCACGCCGTAGACCTTCGTCAGCTGCCGACGAAGGTTGCGATCGGCACGCTCCAGCTCGGTGCGCGCAAGCGACTGCGCCGTCTCGGCGGCATCCAGCGAGGCGACGCCCGCGGTGAACGCGGCAAGGCCCTCGGGAATGCTCGTTTGCAGCTGCACACGCACGCCATCGCTCTCAGGAAGATGCGTTGCCGCGCGCTGCACAAGCTCGCCGTAGCGGGGCACCTCTTGGTCGAGGTTGGCGGCCGTGTAGTAGCCGATGCCCTCGCCGTAGATGAGCGTGTAGGGCTCCTCTTTCGCAGCCGACACCGAGCGGCCTGCAAGCGACGCGCGGGCCATCTGCGCGGCACCATCCAGCGTGTCGTCGGCGGCATCACGGTCGGCCAGCGCATCCGAGAGCGCGTCCTCCGTATCCTCCCAAGCACGCCCCTTGGCCCGGAGCGCAAGCCCCTCGCCCTGCAGCTCGGCCGCGAGCAACAAACGCCCACTCGCACGCAAGCGACGCGCGACATAGCGCGCGTACTTCACCACCACCTGATACCCAGCATTCTCATACGGAAGTTTCATCGTTCCTCCTCCGCGGAAAGCCTCGCCGAAGTCCCCGGCTTCGATCAAGTGCGACGACAAAACCGTTCACCGGAGCTGTTGAACGAAGGTTTGCGACGACAAAGCCGTCATCTGGAGCTGCGCAGCACAGGTTTGCGACGACAAAACCGTGATCCGGAGCTCCGGAAGACAGTTTTGCGACGACAAAACCGTGTTCTGGAGCTCCGGAAGACAGGTTTGCGGTGACAAAACTCCCTGTTGAAGCTCCGGAGGGCTTGTTTGCCGTCGTGTGCGGCGTCCAGCATGTTCCCCTCTCTGATGCTCTCGAGCGCGTTTGCGGCAAGTCGGTGTCAGAGCATGCTCTTGAGCGTGGAATGACCACTTCATCTCCCTGCAAGCAACTGACGCGTAGGTCGCTCGCGGTGGGCGCAGGCGCATCGGTCGCAGTGACGTTGGCGCTTCTCATGTTCTCCACACGCATGACGGCGGAAGAGCGACGCCAACTTCAGGATCGCAGGGCTTGCGAGTTGGCCCGGGATCTTGCTCCTACTGTTGGTGACGAGGCGACGCGACGAAAGGCGTGGAGGGCCTTCATGGAGACGTTCACATGTTTCCGCACCACGGACCGCGTTTGGCCGTTCAACCGCTGCCCGGACAGTGCTGACATTCATCGACAGTTTGAACGGGCTCGCTCAGGCGATTGTCCCGCGCTGGGATTTCTTCACCACCCATCCGATCCTCCCTGACCCAGCGCGTTGGTGTCAGAGCATGCTTTCACATGCCCATGCACCCAGAAGAGCCTCTCCTCGGCGCGCCGGACAAGCCGACCGAGCTCTTGGTCTTGAAGAGCGTGATTCTCTGTCTGCGAGAACTTTCGGACATCGAGCGGCTGCGACGAAGCTGGTTCGAGACGGGCGAAGTCTGGTTGAGCTTCGACGAGCTGGTCTGCCGCTTGTTCGACGACTCAACCATCGCTGTCGGCCTGGCGCGCGGGAGGTGCTTGGCAGCTCGGTGGACGAGCCACTGCGAGACCTCCGCGTTCGGCTGTCTGCGTACGACCCAACCCACGGGCCGACACGCGCTCAGACGCGTAGTGCGGAGTGGACTGAGATCGCTCGGCTCGCGGGTGCTCTGGCTGGCGAGATGGAGGCGCTCTTGGCCAGCCGAACCGGGCGCGAACATGAATGACGCAGTGCTGACGCGTCTCAATCGACTCGCGCAGGGAACGCTGCCGATGGACGAAGGCGAGCGATGGTTTCGAGGCTGCGACGCAAGCACGCAGGTCGCGGTACTGGGGCAGCTCGCCCATTGCGTGGTTCAAGCTGGAGCGCGGCACGAGGAGGTGCAGCGCGCAGTCGAAGAGAGCGGCGTTGGCGGGCGGACGACGGCGACGCGGACGCTTCTTGCGCACCCCGTGAAAGACGCTGTCTGGAAGGCGACTCGACTGGGTGACGGCGAGCGAGGAAACGTTTTCCGCCTGCTCGTCACGCTGCTGGCTGTCGCCGACAGCCGAAGGCGGCGCGACGTCTGCGGCACTTCCTGCTCACATTGGTGGCACCATCTCGACGAGCTCGTCGAATGAAGCGCCTCCTCGTCCTTCTGCTCCTCCCGGGTTGCTACGACCGCAACACGCGCCTCATCGACGCCTGGTACCCAGGCGGTCGTGATGCCGCCGTGGTGGATGCACGTGTGCTCCCACCCGACGCGTTCGGAGGGCCGGACGCCTTCGCGCCGCCGGATGCGTTCGTGTGGCCCGACGCAAACATTTCGGCCGCCGACGAAGCCATCGCCCGCGGATGCGATGGAGCCGAGCCAAACGTGTACGCCGTGAGCGCAAGCCCGCGAGACGGCATCTGGCGAGGCGTGAACCGTGTACAGGCCGTGGTGTGGAACGCCGTCGATCGCGCACCAACTCGCCTCCAGCTTCAGTTCGGAGCCGGCGGGGATGGCTTTCTGTTTCAGTCGCTCGTGCCGATGGAAATTGGCACCTTTCCGATGGTTGAGTCGTACTCGATCGGCTCCATAGGCTTCGATGCGCGCGTCGACGTGAGGGGCTGCGCCGGCACAGACCACGGCACGGTGATCATCCACGAGATGACGACCGTGCCGCCTCGGTATGATCCCCACACCATCGTGAGCTTCCGGGCCAGCTTTGAGCAGCACTGCCGTTTTCCAGCAGACACGGCCGAACCAGCGACCGTGCTGCGGGGCTGCATCCGATACACTGCGCGTTGATGGGAAACACGATGGCTCGCCTCACACTCATCCTCACGCTTTTGCTGCTCACGAGCACGGCGCACGCGCAGCTCACACGCGATGCAGTTGGTAGTGGACGAAGTGCGCTGGAGGCGCAGCTCACCTCGGGGGCGCGAACTCGCTTTGGCGTTCGTACGGACCTGGGGCCCGGGCTGCCGCCGATCGTCGAGCGCACGCAGCACATCCCCTTCGTGACGCTGCAGTTTCGCCTCACGCAGCACATCACACGGCTCACGCCTGACCTGGCGCTTGAGTTCGACCTCGATGCGGCGCTTGCGGCCGAGAGCTTCTATTCGTCCACGGGCGAGTTCGACGGTTTGTGGCTTGGCTCGCCCTGGCTTGGTCTGAGCGTCGCATCGCGCTCGCCCGCTCGGACACTCCGCGCTTCCTTCGGTGTTGCACCGCCGCTCGCCACGCTTCGGGAGATCAGGGTGCAGTCCGTCACAGCGGGCGGGGTGGGCGGTTGGAACGCCTGGCTCACCGAGCGCGAGTTGGTCCCCATCGGGCTCCTCGGCCTCGGTGAATGGCGCTTCACGCACCTGGATGTGGGCGCCGAACTCGCGCTGATCGTGGCGCCCTTCGCTTCCTCGTACCTTCGCACGTGGGGCGTTGTTGCTTGGGCGGCGGCCGGGGTGTGGCTGACGGGGCACCTCTCGAACGAAGTCGACCTCGGTGCGCGCCTGCAAGGTGTCGCGAGGTTTGGTCAGTACGACATGTACACGTCCACCAGCATCACAGAGAGCGCTCACATGGATGTCTCGCTGACTCCCTTCCTCCGCTACTGGCTGACGCGCGCCCCAAGCCCCTCCCCTGTGCCCGCCTTCGTGGAGCTGCGGCTGAACTTCAACTTCGTCGAGCCCTACGGCCCGGTCTTCGTCGCCAACGAGTCCACGTGGTCACTCGCTGTCGCGATCGGAACGAACTGGTAGCCAGCTCAGGTAATCACAAGGTCATCGCGATGCACGATCTCATCGCCCCCGTGGTCGCCTGCACGGCTTCAACTCTCGTCGAAGAGGTGAAGCTCAAGCTCGATCGTCTTGAAGGACGGAACACCGAGATGGGCGAGGAGTGCCTTGCCGTGGCCCGTGCTCTTGAGCTGGAACGAGCCGCCCACGAGCTTTCCCGCGAGGCCCTCGAAGGGCTTTCCGTCGAGCTGACTCTGGGCCACACCGAGACGCGTGAGCTGCGGTGCCGTGTGGAGGCCCGACAGATCCCCCATGCGGTGTGCGGCGGTCAGATGGATGGTCGCGAGGGCGGCGCAGGCAGACAGATCACCCAGGCGCTTCATCCCCACCGGATGGTCGAGCCGGAGATACGAGAGCTTCGGCATCGCCTCGATGCCGTTCAGCGAGACCAGCCCGCTCGGCTTGAAGAGCAGGAGACGCTCGACCGTGCGCGAGGGCGGTAGCGTGTCGAGCTTGGCGTTCCGCAGGGCGAGCTCGCGCAGCCTCGGATGCGTGGATGCCCACGAGGCGTCTTCGGCGCCCGTCCACGCGAGGGTCTCGAGCTGCGTGAGCGCAGGAGAGCCCGCCGCCACGCGGGGCGCGTCGAGGTCCATCGAGACGAGCTGATTGTCCCTCGGAAGCTCGGCGAGCACGGGCTCCTTGGCCTTGCGGATCGAGAGCCGCCGCACCGAAGCCGGTAGATGCGAGAGGCCTGTCCAGTCCTTGCGGCCTGCGGCGAGCACCACGAAGGGCACGCCGCCGAGGTGCGCCAGCACACTGAGCGGCACGCTTGGTCCGAGCTCCACGACGAAGCTGGCAGCGCGCCCAGGCAAGAAGGCGTCGAGCGCGGCGAGGTCTGCAGACGAAGGGGCCTTCACGATACGAAGCAGGCCCGAGCTCGCCTTCAGGCTCAGCTTCTTTCCCAGCTCGTACTGGTCCGGCGCGTAAATCGTCGCGAAGCGCGGGACCGCCCGAGCAGGCGAACTCGCCCGAGCAGGCTCGCTGCGCGGCGCATGCTTTGGCCTCGTCTTCCGCCACGCGCCGTAGGCGTGATTCAGCCCGCTCAGCAGCGCATCGTCCTCGCTGCCCGACGCCGTCCCCTGAGAGAAACTCGCGACGCGCTCAAGCGTGCCCCGGCGATAGACGGCCCCATCGTCGTCGCAGAAGAGCGTGAGGTCGTAGATGGGCTCGTTGTCGCTCTGCACCTCAAGGCGGACGAGCAGCGAGAGCCCGTCCGGGCCGTCCTCCAGCGCCTGGTCGAGCAGTGGTCCGACCTGATCGCGCCACAACGTGGGCATCGCATCCACGGACGGCAGTGGCACCTCGTGAAAGACCAGCACGGGTGCGCGAGGCGGAGTGGTCGGCTTCTTCGCCCTCGTGGGCGCGCTCCGGATCGACTTCGTCGTCATCGCCGCGATGCTACCGGATGCAGCAGGGAACTCCGTCGCGGTCAGTCGCCGTCGCGGTCGGGAAGCTCACGTAATCACAAGGTCATCGCGATGCACGATCTCATCGCCCCCGTGGTACCCGAGCACGCCCGCAATCTCCTTCGTCGCAATGCCAGCGAGCCGCGCCACATCACGCGTCGCGTAGCGCGCAAGGCCGCGTGCGAGCTCTTTGCCTGACGTATCCGCGAGCACAATCGCATCGCCCGGGGTGAAGTCTCCGCGCACGCCGAGGACGCCTGCGGGGAGCAGGCTTCGTCCGCCGCCGAGAAGGGCTGCTTTGGCGCCATCATCGACGATGAGCGTGCCGCGCGGGCGCAGCGTGTAGGCGATCCAATGCTTGCGTGAGGCGAGCTTGGCGCCCTGCGGGACGAAGAGCGTGCCGACGTCTTCGCCGCGCATGACGCGCGTGAGGATCTCGGGGTCGCGCGCGTCGGCGACGATGCAGGGGATGCCGCGCTTGGTGGCGCGCCTTGCAGCTTCGACCTTGCTGCCCATGCCGCCGGTGCCGACATCGCTCGTGGAGCCCGTCACATACGAGAGCGCCGTGCTCACGTCTTCAACAATAGGCACACGCTTCTTGTCGTGGTCGAGCAAGCCATCCACATCGGTGAGCAGGACGAGCAAGTCTGCGCCCGCGAGCGTGGCCACCATCGCGGCGAGCTGGTCGTTGTCGCCGAACTTGATCTCATCGACGGAGACCGTGTCGTTCTCGTTGATGATCGGCACAGCCGAGAGCTCAAAGAGCGCATCGATCGCCGCGCGCGCATTCAAGTAGCGCTCTCTGTCCGCCAGGTCGGCGTGCGTGAGCAGCAGCTGCGCGACGGGCACCTCATAAGGCGAGAAGGCTTCCTCCCAGGCGCGCATCAAGAGCGCCTGACCAACAGCTGCACACGCCTGCAGCTGCCCCATCTCCTGCGGACGCTTCGCGAATCCAAGGCGCTGTCTCCCAAGCGCAATCGCGCCCGACGAGACGACCACGACCGAGCGCTTCTCCTCACGCAGCGCAGAGATCTGCCGCGCCAGCGTGGAGAACCTGTCGTTGGCGGCAACGAGCGATTTGCTGCCCACCTTGATGACGACGCGGCGTCCATCGGGCATGCGACGCGCGGTCGCGCTGACGTCTTCCTGCGTCGGCAGTTCGCGAATCTCCTCGCTCATCGATCGCCCTCGCTTCGCAGAAGGGCCGCATCAAAGAGCTCGCACATCCGCGTGAAGACATCGCTCGGCGCATCGGCTGCGCCATCGAGGAGGCTGTCCATGAAGCGCTCGACGATGCCGCGATCCTCGAGGTCGGGCTGGGCTGCATCTTTGCCCGCACGGATGAGCGCCTCGAGCGCGCCCACGGGCACCGCACGCAATGCCTCAAGACCACCGTTGGTGAAGGCCGCCTCCATCGCCGCACGAATGCGCAGCGCCTCGGCCTCACCGACAGGCGCGCCCTCACGGCGATCGGAGGTCTGCAGGTAGTAGTCAAAGATGAGCGCGGCGAGGAAGGACGCGCCCGCTTCTTCCGCACGCGAGACAAAGCGAATCGGAGCGAGCGCACGCGAGAGTGCCGCACGAAGCAGACGCGCGGGGCCACTGCCCGTCGAGCGCGCGAGGCTCACGTTGGCGAGCACCTTGCGGGCCTCACGCGAGAGACGAACCCCGCGACGCGAGGCCACACGACGCATCGCCGAGCCGCGCGCGATGCCACCGAGGATGCCGTCGAGGAAGGGCACCGGCACCGCCGAGACCACGCCCGCAGCCGCCGCGTAGACCGCCGCACCACCGCTGCCTTGTCGCGCAAGCGCACGCGGCGTCTCACGGACCAGCGGTGCACTCTCAGTCGATGTCGTCTCGTCGTCTTGGTTGTTCATGATCGCGAGGAAGATCCCCCAATCCCTCGCGCGTTGCTAGCCAGATTCCGTACGATGGGCATACCGATGTCGTTGCCCGCAACTCTGTATCTTTCTGCCTCACCCCTCCGCCCGTTGGTGCCGCGTGCTCGTTGAAGACCTCCCCGCTGAATCCATCCGCGTGCTCGCATTCATCTGGGGCGCGCTCTGGGGCAGCTTCTTCAACGTCTGCATCTATCGCTGGCCACGCGAGATGTCGGTCGTCACGCCGCCAAGCCACTGCCCAAGCTGCGGCGCGCCCGTTCCGGGTTGGCGCAACCTGCCGATCATTGCCTACCTGATGCAGCGCGGACGCGCGGCCTGCTGCGGCGCCAAGCTCACGCCCCGCTACGTCTTCGTCGAGTTCCTCACCGCGTGCATCGCGGTCGCCATCGCCGAGCGCTTCATCCTGGGCTCGGACAACACGCGCCCGATGTTCGATGCCGCGATCGAGGCGCTCGTCTACTTCACCTTCGCCGGCGGCCTCATCATCGCGACCTTCGTCGACTTCGAGCACCTGCAGATCCCGGACGAGGTCTCCATCGGCGGCACCGCCTTCGCGCTCGCCACGATGCCCTTCCGCGAAGACATCGACGTGATGTCCCTCTGCATCGGCGGCGGCGCCGCCTACCTCTTCATCCAGCTCGTGCCCGTGTGGTCCTGGGAGCGCATGACAGGCCAGCGCGGGATGGGCGAGGGCGACGCGAAGTTCCTCATGTTCATCGGCCTCTTCCTCGGCTGGCAGGGCGTGCTCTTCGTCATCGCTGCAGCGAGTGCACAGGGCGCGATCGGCTACTTCATCAAGCTCGCATTGAGCGCGCGCGAGGCCGCGAAGGAAGGGCCCAAAGCCGAGCCCGAAGACGACGAGCGCGCGACAGCAACAGGCACCGACGAGGCGCGCGCCGAGGTCGAGGTGGACTTGCCCGGACGCGCGATTGCGATTGCGACACGCGAGGGCGAGGAGCTGAAGGTGGTGCTCCGCTACAACGCCGAGCTCGACGAACCCTCCGCGCCCCACATCCCGTTTGGGCCCTTCTTGGCGCTCGCGGCAATCGAGTTCCTGTTCTTCGGGAACAGGATCCTGAGCTGGTACGCGGATACGTTTTTCGCGGGGTGAGGAGGCGCTTCGCGATGCGCCCAGCCTTCACACTCTTTGCCGTCGTGGGCCTCGGCTGCGCATGTGAAGGCGCGCTCGCACCGCCCGACGCAACCTTCGATGCCCCCGGCCTCGATGCCGCCATCGACGCCTACACGCCGCCACCCTTCGAGCCCACGCTGATCTGGCGCGCGGAGGGTGCGGGCACGTGCCCCGTGATCATGACGCCCGTGTGGGATCCGCCGAGTGAGCCTCCGATCGCGCGAGGCCAAAGGCGCTGGGGCCCTGGCGGCGACGCGTTCACACCCGTTGTGACGCCCACGCTCTTGGCCGATGGCACCTCACTCTGGACGTCTGACCTCTACGAGGAGCTCGTGCGCGAGTACGCGACCGCAGACCGACTCGGCACACGCCGCTTCCGGGGGCTGGGCTCACCTCCGCCGGTGGAAGGCTTCGACACGCAGTTCCGCTATCGCCTGCCACGCATGACGCTCGGACGAAGCACGGTCGTCTCGCGCGACCTATGGAGCCTCCTGCACCTCGAAGTCCCGGGCGCGACACAGCGTTGGATCTTCCCCGAGCTGGACACGCTCTTCGCGGCGGAGAGATCACGTCCACTCCCGGCGCTCGGCACGATGCTCGAGCACAGCATGCCTGCGTGGAACCCGGTCACCGGGCAGCTCGCCTTCACGGTCGGCCTAGAGAACCAGATCCTCGCGGTGCAGTGCCCTGGCGACAACATGGGCCAGTTCATGCTCAACATCGGCCCACGCAACCCGCTGCGTGCAGGCGAGAACCCGTACACGCACATCTTCTATCGCGAGAATGGCGAGCTGCTGCTCCACCGCAATGGTCAGCTGCACGTCATCTCGCCCACGGGCGAAGTGCTGCGGAGCGTGAGCACCGGCGCAGGGGCTCGCCCGCACACGTATGACCCAACGTGCGGCATGTTCTTTCAGATGGGTGAGATCGACTGGAGCTGGTGGAACGTCGACACGATGAGCCCCGGCCCTGTGCTGCATCCGCGCTACGCGGAAGACGGAGTGAGCGGAGCGCCAGACTGTGGCCTCAGGGAGGGCTCTCGAGACCGCCTCCTTGCCGTCCACCCCGACGGGACGGCGAGCATGCTTTCGCCCGGAGGCGTGCAGGTGCTGTTCACAGCGGAGGGCTATCTGCGCTTCTCGATGTCGGGAGACTCCGTGGAGGTGCTCGACGCACGCGGCGTGGTCCTCGAGGCGTTCGCATTGGATGGCGCAGTCATGGCAGCGAGCGTGTTCACCCCCGATGGCAACATGCTCTCGGCCAACACCCGTTGGTACCTCGGCTACGCTCCAGGCCTGCCGCTCTATCTGAACTCCGGCATGAACTGGGCGCACACCAACTCACCGCTCCCCGAATAGCCCTGCTCCAGAAAGGTGACCTCAATGACCCCTCGGGCCCTCATGCTTGTCTGTCTCGTCGTCGCTGCTCTCAGCGGCTGCGGCGGCTCTCCATGTAGCGGCGAGTTCGTCTCTCAGAACGACTCGTGCTCTCCGGGCTGCGGCGTCCCCATCGCGTACCACCCACCCTGCGGTGCGGGCGGCACGGGTCTGGTCACCTGGTGCGTGCGTGAGTCCACCGCGGGCCACACGGAGGACATTCGCTGCATCATCGACGAAGAGACCGGGCGCATGTACGACCAAGCGATCTACCCAGAGTCTGTCGATGTGCCGGCCAATGTCCGCTACTGCACCACCGAGGAAGAGCAGAGCGCGTACTGCCCAAGTCCGTAGGTCTCCATAGCTGCATCAAAGACACGCGCGCCCAGGTACAATCTGGGCGCGTTTTTCTTTTCGCCACACGCAACCCAGTTCGCACCAGAAAGGTCCCCGACGATGGAAACACCCTCCTCCACCATGGCCGCCGATCGCCTGCTTCTGCTGGGCGACTATCACCTCGCGGCGCTCTCGCAGACGCCCGAGTACAGCGACCTCCACGCTGCGTTTCTCCCGGTCAACGATGGTCTTCGTGCAGACGCGGCCACGCGGGCGTTGAGCGAGCGGGCGCTGATCCCTGTGCGTGTCGCGATTCGCTTTGCGGAGCGTGATGTCGAGCGTGAGCTGCGTGCGCTCTCGGCCGCGTGTGTGTCGGTCGATGGCAAGCAGGGTGGCGCGGTTCAAGGCCTTCTCTTCCCGAACGGCCTCAACGCGGAGACGCGTCCGCGCACGGCCAAGCAGGTCGAGGCGGCGCGTCGTGTGCTCAACCGTCTGCACACTTCAACGCCCGCTGAGCCGCTGCGCGCGACGAACGAGGCACGTCTTACGGCGGCCACCAACGCGCTCGATGCGGCGCTCGCTGCACGCAAGGCGGCGAATGAAACGCTCGGCGCGGCCATCGCCGCAGAGCTCTCCAGCCGCGACGATTTTGTGCGTGCCTACGACGCCAACGCGGGCGCGATTCGTCAGCGTCTTCCGAAGGACAAGGAGGCGCAGGATCTCTACTTCGACGCGATCAGCACGCGTCGGAGCATCGAGGCCGATGAAGAGGAAGCGACGCCCTGACACCGCGCGCACCAAGCGATGCAGCAAGACCGCGACGCCCCTCTGGCCCGCGGTCTTTCTGTTTGTCGAACGCACCACTGAACACGCGCGCAAGAACTACGCTGCACCTTCAGACACCGCCCTTCGGGCCACCGAAATTCGCTGCGCCTTGCGACACAAGGCATTCGTGAGTGGACCCAATGCCTTGTGCGACGGAGCACGGCGCGTTTTGGATTTCCGAAGTGTGCTGTGTCTTGAGGAGCAAGGCGCTTTGGACATCCCAAGTGACCGGTGCGACGGAGCACCACGCGGTTGGGGTTTCCAAAGTGCGCGGCGTCTCAAGGAGCAAGACGATGCGCACTGCCAGAAGCGGCGTGTGCCTTAGAGCACCACGCGTTCGGCGCATCACTGGAGCCTCGTACCCCCGGACACTTGCGGCATTGCGGAACTTGTGTGTCGACGGCGCCGGTCGGGGCTGTCATCCTCCGGCTGTCTCTCGATGCGCAAGTTGTATTGCGCAGGAGACGGCAGGAGTTCTGGATGGGAAACAGACGACAGACAGCCGAATGGCTCGTTAGACCGCTCATCTTTTGGTTTGATCCTGGCTTACGTCCTCAGTCGTTCCTTGCGACGTAGCTCCGCTACGCCTCAGTCACTCCTTCCGGGCGCGCTCAGGCTGAAACCAAAATCTGAGCAGTCTCAATCCAAGCTGAACGCGATCTAGAGAGATGGCGCTCGGCATCAGCATCGCGGTTGTCGCAACCGTCACGGCGTCCACGGCAGCGGCTCATCGCGACGCAGAGATGCTGATGCCGATGGATTCGCATGTACTGGAGGCTGACTTCATCGGGGTCATTGAGGTCGTCTCGATGGAGACGACCGACGATCCGACAGTTCCGCAATGGCGCGTCGGAGCGGAGATCGTCGAGACATGGGCTTCGAGATGGGAGGCCGGACGGGTCAAGCTCGACTTCCCGATTCGAGCCGGTTCGATACCCCTGGTGGAGGGGGAGAGGTACGTGGTCTTGATGTCGGGAGGGCCACATCGTGAGTCGCCGTTCACCCACCGCGACAACTCGGTGTTTCCGATTCTCGATTCTGGGAGGGTGAACTGCGCCAGCGGCATTCCGCTCTTCGCAGTCTCGACCGCGGGCTTCATGTGCTCGGCCCAGCCACTGGTCGTTGGGGAACCGCTCACCGTAGAGCAAATGCACACACAGCTCACGCGAGCGCGTACCCGCGCCGCCGCAAGGCAGCCAGAACGGATGCGCGCACTCGACGCTGCCCGTCACGGCCGTGTATTTCTCCCGCGATGCCTACATCGACGCAGGTGATGTGCGTGTGTTCGCAACAACACTTCCGGGAAACGGAAACCTTCGGGGTGAGTTCCATGGGCGCTCCTTCACCTTCACCTTCAACCCTCAGACTGCGCTTCCGATGACGGGCGTCCCCTACCGCGCCCTGGTGCGCGTGGATGACACCAACGTGATCGCGGAAACCAACGAGAACAACAACGTCACCGATACCCGACAGTGGTATCAAAGGAACTAGCCATGCGAAATGCTTTGCTTTTGTCCGCAGCGCTTCTGGGCGGGCCGATCACGGGTGGCTGTGCAAGCACCAACGACCTCGGCCCAACCAGCCTCTCCGATCTCGAAGCGCAGTCCGCACGTTCGGCGCTTCAGCGTGGAGACACTGTGATCACCATCGAAGGCGACCCACGTGACTACGTGGGCGGCGCCATCGTGAGCGTTACGGTGGGCGATGCACCGAGCATCGTGCTCACCTTCATCGGTCGTAGCGGGTCCGGTCCAGGTGGTCTCCTTTCGCTCGCGGGTCAATTTCAACTCCCGGAGGAGATCGCAACGACGCTCGCCTCAACCGGGTGGGATTTTGTCCTTCGTCCGGATGACCCGCTGAGTGCCCCTGCCCTGAGCGGCCAGCGGATGAATGCGCGCCTCGATCACATGGAAATGCACGCAGACCCCAACGGGCTCTTCTTCGCCACGCTCCATATGATCGAAACCGAGACCGGCGATGCAAGAACGGTGACAGCGACAGGCCGACTCACCGGCGGTTGCGCCGAGAACACAGGGGGCGCCGTCCAGCACATCGCCGACCCGAGCACCGTGTCGCTGTGCGAGCAGGTCATCGGGAGCCTGTAGGCGTTCACACCCCACAGAAGAACGCGCTCAGATAAACTCTGGGCGCGTTTTTCGTCCCACCAGGAAAGGCTCCCCGATGGAAACACCTTCTTCGACCATGTCCGCCGCGCGCCTGCTCTTGCTGGGCGACTACCACCTCGCGGCGCTCTTGCAGATGCCCGAGCACAGCGACCTTCACGCCGCGTTTCTCCCCGTCAATGATGGGCTTCGCGCGGACGCCAACGCGCGTGATGCGGCCGAGCGAGCGCTCATCCCCGTGCGTGTCGCGCTTCGCTTTGCAGAGCGCAACGTCGAGCGTGAGCTGCGCGCGCTCTCGGGCGCGTGTGTGTCGGTCGATGGCAAGAAGGGCGGCGCGGTGCAGGGGTTGCTCTTCCCGAATGGGCTCAACGCAGAGACGCGTCCGCGCACGCACAAGCAGCTCGAAGCCGCGCGGCGTGTGCTCAACCGCTTGCACACCTCGACACCCGCCGAGCCCCTTCGCGCGACGAACGAGGCGCGTCTCACCGCCGCGACCCACGCGCTCGATGCGGCCCTCAACGCACGCAAGACGGCGAATGAAGTGCTCGGCGCCGCCATCGCCACCGAGCTCTCCAGCCGCGACGACTTCGTGCGCGCCTACGACGCGAATGCGGGCGCGATTCGGCAGCGTCTTCCGAAGGACAAGGAGGCGCAGGATCTCTACTTCGATGCGATCAGCACGCGTCGGAGCGTCGAGGCCGATGAAGAGGAAGCGACGCCCTGACACCGCGCGCTCCAAGCGATGCAACAAGACCGCGACGCCCCTCTGGCCCGCGGTCTTTCTCTTTTGCGGCCAACCTATCGACGCGATGTGGGAGTCGCAGAGCAACACCACACGTCAGCCTTTGCGCCGTCACGGCTGACGTACGGAAGTACCCAGAACGCGACGAGCGAGGTCAGTCAACTTCCGGAAAATGCTGCCTCCCCGAGCGCCTACTGAACAAGCGAGCCCCAAACGCCCTGCGCCTCCAGACACAACGCCCTGCGCCACACCCGAAGCGCCCTGCGCCTTGAGACACAAGCCTCTCAAGGCATCCCGAAGTGCCCAGTGCGACGGAGCACAAGCCTCTCGGCTTTTCCCAAGTGCCTTGTGTCTTGAGGATCAAGACGCTCCGGACAGCACAAAGTGCCTTGCGATCGGAGACACGACGCGATGTGGGAAGCCCAAAGAGGCTTGTGTCTGGAGGCTCAAGGCGATGCGGACTGCCTGGAGCGGCGTGCGCCTCCGAGCACAACCCGCTCAGCTGATCCGCACGATGTTCCGCACCACGACGCGCTCCACCGACGCATCCACGTCCGGCGCCCCAAGCTCGATGCGCTGACTCGTCACCTCGGTCGCACCGAACGTCATCATCTCATCGTCGTCTGGCTGAGGGAGCGCGGGAGGCTTGAACGAGGCGACGGCGACCGCGGGAAGCGTCGGCTCTTCGTGGTGCTGCGGCGCGGGCTTGCGCG
>JBILQT010000408.1:0-5499 GCA_044373065.1 Sandaracinaceae bacterium | reverse complement strand
TTTTCTCCTGCCACATGTCGAGCGGCGCGAGCTGCGAGTAGCGCAGGTTCGAGGTCTGGTAGGTCTCAAACACGCCGCGCGAGATGGCCTCCTCATCGCTCCCCTGGGTGAGCACGAGCTGCCCCTTCTTGCCCATCACGATGGCCGTGCCCGTGTCCTGGCACATCGGGAGCACGCCGCCTGCCGCGATGTTCGCGTTCTTCAGCAGGTCGAGCGCAACGAACTTGTCGTTCGGCGAGGCGTCTTTGTCATCGAGAATCTTCCGCAGCTGCGCGAGATGCCCCGGCCTCAAGTAGTGCGCGATGTCGTGCATCGCCGTGCGCGTCAGCAGCGTGAGCGCCTCGGGCGCCACGTGCAGGAACGACTTTCCCGCAAGGGAAACATGCGAATCCAGCCCGAAGGCCTCACCCGTCGAGACGAACTCCTTCGTCAGCAAGCGATAGTTCGTCGTGTCCTTCGTCAGCGGAAGCATCTCTTGATAGGCGAACTCGGGCATCGTGATCACTCCTCGAGGCGGTCGTGGGTCCGCGCTTCCGACGAAGCTTTCAATCTGTTCGTCGACGCGGTTGGGTGGCATCGAGGGAGACTACCCGACGGGGTTGGGCTGGCGAGCCTTCAACCATCAGCGTTCTCGCTTCCTCGAAACCACTCTTCCGTGCGCGAACCCATTCGGCATACTCCGAGCCGATGCTCGAATATCTCAAACTGAACAACGTTGGCCCCGCCTCGCAGATGGAGGCCCACATGGCCTCCAGGCTGAACCTCGTCACGGGTGACAACGGACTTGGGAAGAGCTTCTTGCTCGATGTGGCCTGGTGGGCGCTCACGCGGAAGTGGCCACGGGATGTGAACGATGGGCTGAGTTCCGGCTACGCGGCTCGGCCGACTGACCCGACAAAACCTGCAAGCATCACGCTTCAGGTGAAGGGCAAGACCGGGAGCCTTCCGCCCTACGAAAGCTCCTACGCTCAGACCGAGCAGTTGTGGAAAGGTAAGCAGGGCCGCCCGTGGAATCCGGGGCTTGTGATCTACGCACTTGCGGATGGTGGGTTTGCCGTCTGGGACCCTCATCGCAACTACTGGAAGCGTTCGAGCGAGGCCAACGCAGACGAACTTGAGGTCCCAGAGCGTGTGCCTGCATATGTCTTTACCCCCAGCCAGGTGTGGGAGGGGCTCGACGTTCCCATCGCGGGAAGGTTTACCCGCGTGTGCAACGGGCTCCTTATCGACTGGGCGAGCTGGATTCGCGAGGGCGGCTCAGATGCCACGAGGATGGCTGCAGTTCTCGCGCTGCTCGGCCCCTCACTTGGTCAGGCGCCCCTGCAACCCGGAGAGAAGAGGTTTGCCCGACTGTCGATCAACGATGCCCGAGATATCCCCACCGTGCGTGTGTTCGGGCGAGACGTTCTCATCCTCCATGCTTCGCTTGCGGTGCGACGCATCACGGCGCTCGCCTACATGCTGTCGTGGGCATGGCGAGAGCACGTGATCTCCGCCGAGCAGTTGGGGCTCGAGCCCTCCTCACGTGTGGTGCTGCTCTTCGATGAGATCGAGGCACACCTGCACCCGCGTTGGCAGCGAGCCATCGTGCCCGCGCTGCTCAACGTGATGCAGACGCTCACAGGCGACGACTCCGCTTCCGTCCAGCTCGTCGCAGCAACGCACTCGCCTCTTGTACTGGCTTCCGTTGAGCCCTTCTTCGACACGAGCCTCGACAAGCTTTTTACTTTCGCGCAGGCCGCGGACGGCCAGGTGGCCCTCCACGAGCAGCCCTGGGCCAAGCAGGGTGACGTGATCAACTGGCTCGTGTCGGGCAGCTTTGGATTGCTCCAAGCGCGTTCGCTCGAAGCTGAGCGCGCAATCGAGGCGGCAGAGGCATGGATGCGAAACGACCTCGCGAAACTTAGGCCAGGTCTCGATTCGCAGGCTGCAATTCACGCTGAGCTTGTGCGGGTATTGGCGGGGAACGACCCGTTCTGGCCGCGCTGGATCGTGGGTGCTCCAAGCACGGAGAAGACTGCGTGATTCGCTTCGTAAAGGTCCCCGAACCGGAGGCGTTCATCGACACGAAAACAAGCGGTGATGCTTGGCTCGCGTCACACCCTGAGGGCCGACCGCCGGACAAATGGTCCAAGTTCAAGCCTCAGCTCTCTGACGGCTTCAGCGAACTCTGCGCGTACAGCGCGATGTACGAGCCGGTGGGAACCGTCGACCATTTCGTCAGCTGCGATGAAGACCGCAGCAAGGCCTATGAATGGTCGAACTACCGCTTCGCATCGGGATGGATCAACTCCAGCAAACAGAACCTTCAGTCAGAAGAGGTCGTGGACCCGTTTGAAGTACGCGACGAATGGTTCGAGCTGCTGCTTCCATCCCTCCAGCTCGTTGCGACCGACCAAGTCCCCCCTGAATGGAAGGGACGCGTGACGACGATGCTCATCCGTCTTCATCTGCGTGATGACGAGCGCGTGATTCGCCAACGGCATGCGTGGTACCGCCTCTACGAGGAGGGAAAGCTCACGCTCGATGGGCTCGCGGAGAGAGCCCCTCTGATTGCTGCAGCAGTGCGCAAGCGTAGCTCTCAGTCGCAGTAACTCTCCCCACGTCTTCGCAAGTGCAGACCTTTCGCCCGCTCACTCCGCCCCACCCTTCGCAATTGCAAAACCCTTCACCGAGTGACTCGGTTTGTGATTTTGCAACTGCAAACCCAAGCACCAGGCACTCGGGTACTTCCTTCGCGATTGCAAACACGCATCGAAGCCACTCTCCATCTCACTTCGTCTTTGCGAAGCCGCGTTCCCTGTTGATTCAGGGTGTTTTGAGCCTTTACGCTGACGCGATGCCAGCACCTGCCATCCCTGCCAACACTGCGCTCACCACGATCCGAGAGGATCTGATCTTCACTTCAAGCCGTCTTCGTGCGGACGCGACGGCCAAGCCACTTGAGAAGGCGATTGCGTTGCTCCTCAAAGAGTGGACGAGCGTCTATGCGACGCAGCTGAGTCTCTGGGACGCGCAGGCCGAGGCCGAGGCGCTGATCGCTGCGGCGGATGACAACCTCGATGACTTCATCCCGCTCTTCGCGAACACGATGCGCGGGCTTGCAGGCGGCGAGAAGAGCGCGACGTGGAGCCTCTTCTTCAAGGTCGCGCCCTATGAGATCGCAGCGCCGGTGCTCGGTGACGAGCTCGCTGCGGTGAAGCGCTGGTCGCAGCTCTTGGGCAAGTCGAAAGAGGCGCAGCTCACGGCGCACAAGAAGCATCTCGACAAGCTCATTGCCGAGGCTGAGGCGGCCGTGAAGGCACGCGAGGATGCAGCGCTCGCCAATGAGCACTTCCGCACCAAGGGCGCACTCGCTGCGTTCGTGCTCGACATCGCAAAGAAGCGCGATGGCCTTGCGGCAGACCTCGGCGCGCTCGCTGCGAAGTCGGGCACGCTGCCACGCAACTACGCGTCACGATTCTTCCGCAAGCGCGCCACCAAGGTGAGTGCCGAGGAGAAGGCGCTCAAGGCCGCGAAGAAGGCCGAAGAGAAGCAGAAGAAGGCCGAGGCCGAGGCCGCCGTGAAGGCCGCACAGGCGAAGGTGAAGGCGGCGATGGCGGAGCTGAAGGCGATGAGGAAGGCGACGTAGAAGGCGCACTACCCTCCCCCCATGCCCTCCACGCTCGATCACACCACGCGCATGCAGCGCGCCCAGCTCTCCCTGCTCGGCACCGCCATGGGCGATGCGTTTGGCCAGCGCTTCTTTGGTGAAGCGGCGGTGGTGGAGTCGCTCATCGCGACGCGCGTGATGCCAACGAAAGAGCTCTGGACGTGGACGGACGACACGGCGATGGCGCTCTCGATTGTGGATGAGCTTGAGGCGCATCACGGCATCGAGAGGGACTCGCTCGCGCATCGTTTTGGAGCGCGCTACTTGGCCGATTGGCATCGCGGATACGGGCCGAATGCGCACAACATCCTGCGTGCCATCGGCGCGGGCGTGCCTTGGAAAACAGCGTCGACCACAGTGTTTGGTGGCGAGGGTTCCAAGGGCAATGGCTCGGCGATGCGCGTCACTCCGATTGGAGCGTATTTTCACGACGACCTCGGCCGTTGCGCGACCGAAGCGGCCCACTCTGCAGAGCCAACACACGGTCATCCTGAGGCGCGTGCGGGTGCGATTGCGATCGCGGTGGGCGCGGGGTTGATGTCGAGCACGACACTCACAGGCGAGGCCTTCCTCGATGCAGTGCTCGCGCGCACGCCACTCTCCTCAGTGCGGCAGGGCATCGAGAAGGCGCACACGCTCACGCACATCGAGGATGCACGCAGTGCAGGCGCCATCCTCGGCAACGGCATCGGTGTGATCTGCGAGGACACCGTGCCCTTCTGCCTCTGGGTCGCATCGCGCTTCAGCAGCAGCTTCGAGGAGGCGATGTGGGCGACGGTGAGCGCGCTTGGAGACCGCGACACGACATGCGCGATCGTCGGTGGGATGGTCATCCTGCGCACAGGCGAAGCGAGCATCCCGAGCACGTGGCGCGCGCGTCTTGAGGGTTGGGCGTAGTGGTTCCTGGGTGATTCGTGAGACGATGCCGGGATGCGCTTACGCACTCGTTCGTCTCTCTCCGGTGCCTTGCTCTTCGCGGCGGCGAGCGCCGCGCTGGGTTGCCAAGGCGGCCTTGATGCGCCGCCTGCGCCGAGCCAGCAGAGCTACACGCCGGGCCCCGCGGTGTTGCCGCGACTGACCGAGGCGCAGTACCGCGCGAGTGTGGAGGATGCGCTCGGCAACGGTGAGGGCGCGCTGCCGCGACTGACCCTTGAGCCCGATACCAATCCCTACCTTTTCTACAACGTGGGTGCGGCCAGCACGACGCTCTCGGAGGTCGGCACGGAGCGCTACGAGGCCTCTGCACATGCGATTGCGGAGGCTGTGATCCTCGACGCAACGAGGCGTCGCGCGCTGATCGGCTGCGAGCCGATGACGCCGGGTGATGCGTGTGTAGCGAGCGCCATCACGACGCTGGGGCGCAGGCTCTATCGACGCCCGCTCACGACCGAGGAGGTCACGCGTTGGCGTGGCATCGCGACCGAGCATGCCGAGGGAAATGCGCTCCAAGGGTTGCGCCTCGCACTCGCAGGCATGCTGCAGTCGGCCTCGTTTCTCTACCGCGTCGAGCTCGGTGAGCCCGATGCATCCCGTGCAGGTTGGCGTCGCTACTCCGACCTTGAGCTCGCAAGCCGCATCTCCTTTCTGCTCTGGAATACAGGCCCCGACGATGCGCTGCTCGATGCCGCGCTTGCCGGTCGCTTGGCCACCGAGGACGGCATCCATGCCGAGGCGATGCGCATGCTGGAAGACCCACGCGCACGTCGCGCCGTGCGTGCCTTCTTTGCCCAGTACTTCGACCTCGCGCGCTTGAACGATGTGAGCGAGCGCGATGCGATGTTGCACCCGCTCTTCACGCAGACACTCGCCCCGGCGATGCGCACCGAGATCGAGCTGCTGGTCGACGA
>JBILQT010000407.1:0-5502 GCA_044373065.1 Sandaracinaceae bacterium | reverse complement strand
ACTCCGGTGGTAACGGCGTCGTATGTTGTCGTGTTGCGCAGCAGGCCTCGGCGCTCGAAGTCGCCCGGGTAGATGCTCAGCGCCACGCGCGATGCGGTGTTGATGCCGGACGCTTCGAAGCTCTCTTTGACGGTGCGCTGATTGGCTCCGTCGTAGCGGTAGCGCATGCGTGCGGCGTACGTCCACGCGCCGGTGCCGGAGCCTACGGAGCCGCCCACGCGGTCGAAGCGGCGTCCTTCGACGAGGCGGTTCAGCTCATCCCAGCGAAGGCTGAAGTGCTGCTCGGTCGCGCACTCGGAAGTTTTTGATGCGCGAAGCCTTACGCGCCCAGATAGCGGAGCAGCTTCGACACCCTCGCCCGCACCGGCGCGCTCTCGCCCAGCGCCAGTTCGAACGCAGTCAGCGTGCTCGTGGTTGTGACGATGGCGCGGCCTGCCGCACGCTCCGTCAGCGCCTCGGCCCATGGGGCTTCGACATCGAAGAGCACGCGTGCTCCGACGACGCCTCCGAGGTCCGCGATGGCTGCGAGTTCCGCGACTGCGGCTGGCGTTGGCGCGTCTCCGAAGCGTCCAATCACGACGAGCGCGCGCACATCGTGACGCATCAACATCGGGCCGATATGCAGTGCGCAGGCGGCGATCCATTCCGGCTGGGGCTCGCCTTGAAGGACGAGGGCAAGCACGCGTGGCTCCACGACAAAGGGACGCGTTGTTGCGACGCGGGCCGCCAAGGAACGGGCAACTTCGCGGTCGATGAGGCTCCGCGCGTAGCCCTCGATCATGATGCCGCGAAGGCCGCTTACCTCGCTGGGTGCGATGGCCGTGAGCAGCGCTTCCGCCACGGCATCCAGCTCCGAGCCTGAGCATCCGAGCTCTGCCGCACGACGACCCAAGAGGCCTGCGAGCGCGAGTGCTTCTCGCACGCCAACGTCGTCTGTCGCCTCCTGAAACGCGGCAAGGACGGTGCCCGCCTCGATGCGGATCTCGGCACGCACAGCGTCTCTCGCGATGAACGCACGCTGTGCTGTCAGCGCTTCATCAAAGCGTCGCTCCGCAGCCGACGGCTCCTCGCGTGTGGTCGCGAGCACTTCCCCATGCGTGGGTGAGTCGAAGGTCGATTTCGCGAAGGGGAAACCAGCAGACAGTTCCGTGGGCACAAGGCAGCCTACGTCACAGCGCAGCGGGGCGAGAACTTCGTGCGGGGCACGAATCGCCTCGTCAAAAATGCGACGCGGTTGAGGCTGCGTGTTACGCGAAACGCATGGGCATCATCGTTCAAAAATATGGTGGCAGCTCAGTCGCCGACGTCGAGAAGCTGGAGCGTGTCGCGGAGAAAGTTGCGAACGCCAAGCGTGCTGGCGATGACGTGGTCGTCGTCGTCTCTGCGATGGGCAAGAGCACCGATCAGCTGCTCGCGCTCGCCAAGCAAATCGACCCGAACCCGCCACGTCGCGAGCTCGACATGTTGCTCACGACAGGGGAGCGCGTCTCGATGGCCTTGCTTGCGATGGCGATTCAGAAGCGAGGCTTTGAGGCCATCTCGTTCACGGGCTCGCAGAGCGGCATCATCACCAACGATCGACACTTCGACGCACGCATCATCGAGGTGAAGCCGCATCGCATCGAGGACGAGCTTGCGCGCGGAAAGATCGTCATCGTCGCGGGCTACCAGGGCATGTCGTATCGACGCGAGATCACGACCCTCGGACGCGGCGGAAGCGACACCACAGCGATTGCACTCGCGGCGGCACTCAACGCGACGCGCGCTGAGATCTACAGCGACGTCGATGGCGTCTACAGCGCCGACCCACGTGTCGTTCCGGAGGCGCAGCATATCGCCACGCTGAGCTACGACACGATGCAGGAGATGGCGGATGTGGGCGCGAAGGTGCTCAACGCAGCGGCGGTGGAGTTCGCGAAGAAGCAGGGCATCGCGATTCATGCGCGCTCCACCTTTGAGCCCGGGCGCGAGTCGATCGTGGTCTCCGCAGCGGCGAGTGAGCGCAGCGTGGTGGGACAAAAGGGCGTCTGTCGTCTTCACACATCGACGCCCGAGGCCTTTGCGTTCGCGACAAGAACACTCGGCGCAGCATCCGTCCCGATGCGCGATGTCGAGCTGAACGGCACGCGTGGATCGATGACGTTGGCCACGGGGCTCACACCGGATTGGGCGGCGATACGTGCGTCCCTCCTGCGCGAGGATCTGACGCTGGAAGAGAACCTCGCCTCCGCCTCCGTCGTCGGTGTCGATGCCTCGCAGGCTGGCGAGGTGATCGCGGTCGCGCAGGCGCTTCAGCTCAGCACGCTCTCCCTCAGTGCCAATGCGCTGCGCGTCTCGCTGCTCGTCGAGGAGTCGCAACTCGATGCGCTTGTGCGCGCGCTTCATGCGCGCTTTGTCGAGACCAAGCCCGCGTAAGGCCTCGCGTATAGTGCTCGCATGACGAGCACAGTCCTTGTGGTTGATGACGAGAAGAACATCCGACGCACGATTCGGATGGTGCTCGAGGGCGAGGACATTGAGGTGCTGGAGGCGGGCAGCGCGGAAGAAGCGCTGACGCTTGCGGGCACAGAAGACATCGACGCGATCATTCTGGATGTGCGCCTGCCGGGCATGAATGGCGTCGAGGCCCTGAAGCGTCTGCGTGCGCAGAAGAACCTGACGCCCGCGATCATGATCTCCGGTCACGCGACGATTACCGAAGCCGTGCAAGCCGTGCTTCAGGGCGCGACCGACTTTCTTGAGAAGCCCCTCGACCGAGATCGCTTGCTCGTCAGCATCCGCAACGCGCTGCGCACGGGGAACCTTGAGAAGGAGCTGCGTGCCCTGCGCCGCGATGTGCGCCAGCGCTACGAGATGGTCGGCGAGAGCGCCGTCATGCAGCGCCTCTATGCCGAGATCGAGAAGGTCGCGCCGACGAAAGGTCGCGTGCTGATCACGGGCGAGAGCGGCACCGGAAAAGAGCTCATCGCGCGTGCGATTCACCGTCTCTCTCCGCGCGAGGGGAAGCCCTTTGTGAAGGTCAATTGCGCGGCGATTCCCGCGGAGCTGATCGAGAGCGAGCTCTTTGGTCACGAGCGCGGCGCGTTCACCGGTGCGGTGGGCCGGAAGAAAGGCCTCTTCGAGACCGCGCATACCGGGACGCTCTTCATGGATGAGATTGGCGACATGACCTTGCCCGCGCAGGCGAAGGTCCTGCGGGCGCTCCAGAACGGCGAGATCACGCGCGTGGGAAGTGAGTCGACCATCGCAGTCGATGTGCGTGTCGTCGCAGCCACCAATCGCGATCTGGAGGCCGCAGTGGCCGCAGGTGAGTTTCGCGAGGACCTCTACTTCCGACTCAACGTCATCCCCCTGCGAAGCCCCGCGTTGCGCGAGCGCAGCGAGGATATCCCCGCACTCACGCGCGCCTTTCTCGCCGAGTTCTGTGGAGAGAACGGCATCCGCCTCAAGCCCCTCCATCCCGATGTGCTCGAGTCACTCGTCGAAAGGCCCTGGCCCGGCAACGTGCGTGAGCTGCGCAACGTCGTGGAGCGCATGGCCATCCTGAGCGATGACGAGATCACCCTCGACGACCTCCCCGAGGCCCCGCGCCGTGACCTCCCGGCAGAAGCCATGGTCGCCCTCCCCGGCCTTCAGCTCCAAGGCGGCACGCCGCGCGAATCCCTCCGCGAGTATCGAGAGCGCGCTGAACGCGAGTTCATCGTCGCAACCCTCAATCATTTCGACTGGAACATCTCGCGGGCATCCGTCGTGCTCGGCGTGGAGCGCACGAACCTGCACAAGAAGATGCGCTCGCTCGGCATCAAGCGCGAACCCTGAAACCGATTTCAAAATCGATCCAAGAGTCAGCGCAACAACCCACTCGATTTTAAAATCGACCCTGCCTGTTACCGCAACAGCCCGACCGATTTTAAAATCGACCCTGCCCGTTACCGCAACAGCCCGACCGATTTTAAAATCGACCCTGCCCGTTACCGCAACAGCCCGACCGATTTTAAATTCGACCCTGGTTGTCAGCGTAACAACCAAGGCGAATTTAAAAACGATCAGGGAGTCAGCGTAACAACCAACTCGATTTTGAAATCGATCCGGGAGTCAGCGTAACAACCAAGCGATTTTGAAAACGGTGCGGGAGTCAGCGTAACAACCAAGGCGATTTTGAAATCGATCAGGGAGTCAGCGTCACAACCAAGGCGATTTTAAAATCGATCCGGGAGTCAGCGTAACAACCAACTCGATTTTAAAATCGAGTCCGGAGTCAGCGTAACAACCGCGTCGATTTCAAAATCGAGTCCGGAGTCAGCCTCACCACCAGGCGACCAGGCGATAAAAGGCGTGATGCCCATCCAACAGCAGAGCCTCGTCGAGCAGCACCTCGGTCGATGGAATCCGGGCGACCTGGCATTTCTCACCGCGCTCACGGCTCGGGACCGCCATGTGCGCCTCGAGTCGGTCTGGCAGCGCCGTGAGAGTTGCTCCTCCTGGCCCGACGAGATGCAGCCTTGCTTCCGGGTCGTGCTCGACTTCGAGGGCGTCGTTGGGTTCAAGCTCGATTGGGGCGGTGCCGCGGCGCAGGTGATGGGCTTTGAGATCGAAGACATCTCGGACAGGCAGTGGGAGTCGATCCGCTTCCTGGTCAACGATTGGGAGAACGACGTCATCGAGCTCTCCTGTGCATCGATCACCGTGGTCGAAGTGGCGCCTCTGGGGCTACTTCGCTACGCGCGGGAGTGAGGCCCCTTTTGGCGGCGTGGCGGGGCGCTGGGGCAAACCTTTGCTAAGGTGCGGACGTGGCAGAAGACAACGACATCGACTTTGACAGCGGCTTTCGCATGTACCTCGAACGCTTCACGGAGAAGTTCGGCGAGCGCCCGGATGGCTCCTTTGTGAAGTTCGGACGCCACATGGTGCGCAAGCTGACCTTCGCAGAGTTCGAGCCCAAGCTCGTGCACTACGTTCGCATGCACGGCGCCTGCAAGAAGATGCTGGAGACGGGCTCGACCATCAGCGACGCGCTCGTGCTCGACTTCGACGAAGCGGCCGCCTGGGTCGCCGTCGCGGCGCCCAACATCCACGCGATGTTCCGAGGCGAGATGGGCAACCCGAAGGACCACGCGCCTTCGAGGCTCGACTCGCAGTCCTGACGCAACCGTCTTCGCGGGCGCGCATCGCGAACACGCAAAAAGCCTGAGGTCTCCCTCAGGCTTTTTCTTTTCTACGATTTCAATATGACGCCAGGATCAGAACGCGGGCCGCGGAACGTCTTCCACCGCGAGACGCTCAAGCGCGTAGCGAATCAACGCACTGCGCGTCATGCGGCGATGCCCGCGCTGCTTCAGCGCTTCGACTTTCGCATCGAGCGAGGCGAGGTCTTCGGTGTACATCGAGATGCAGATCACATCGTAGTGATCGGGCTTCGGTGGGCGCGAGGAGACCTTCGTGGGCTTGGCCGCGCGCGTCTTCTTCGGCGCTGCAGGAGCCCGATAGAACGTGGCTTCGAGA
>JBILQT010000102.1:0-23516 GCA_044373065.1 Sandaracinaceae bacterium | reverse complement strand
GTGATGTTCTCGCCCCAGTTCGCTGGCTGAGTTCCGTGCGCGCGCTTGCTACTCGGTGCGCGCGCACAGCGTCGCGTCATCGCGGTGTTGCATCCCGATTCGTCCACAAAAACAAGGCTCTCGACTGGAATCTCAGCAACCTGCTCCGCGAACGCCACACGTAGCGCCTGCACTCGTTCGCTATCGCGCTCGTCGTACCGAAGCGTCTTTTTTTTTCAGCGTGTATCCGAGCCGCGTGAGAGCGCGATCCACCGTCGAGATGTGCGGAGTGGGGCTTTGCATTCGCTCCGCGTATGCGGCGGCAAGCTGCGCCAACGTGAAGTCCGAGTGGGCGTCGACGATACCTCGCAGCACTTCACCATCGATGATGTAGCGCTTGCCGCCGCGGCCAACCAAGGGCGCAAGATCAGCACCCTCTCGTGCCTTGCGAACGAACCGCGCGACCGACGCTGTCCCAACGCCGAACACGGCCGCGAGATGATCGCGGCTACCGAGTCCGCGCCGATGCGCATCAACAATTCGCTGGCGGAGATCGAGGGATATTCCCATCTCATGAGAGGATCATGCCTCGGGCATCGGCGGCAACCCGGGGATCAAACAAGAGGCGATCAAGTGAGAAGCGAACTGCCTTAGAGAGCGAGGTGACGCGCCCGATCACGATCCCGATCGTTGCGACGTGCTCGCGTGAGTCTTGTCTGCATGTGCCCACGTTCGACGTTGCACCCGAGGGGCCGCGACCAGTAGCCTGCGGCGATGCGTTGGATGGTGGTTTGTTTGACTGTCGCGCTCTTCGGATGCCCGACTCGCTCTGTTCCCTGCGTGCCGGGCATCAGCATCGCGTGCACCTGCGCGGATGGCGCTGCTGGCGCGCAGCGTTGCGATGCGACGGGCGCGTTCAGCGCCTGTGAATGCACGGGACGAGGCCCGGATGGCGGGTTGACGCTCGACGCAGCTGCGTGCCTTCCCTCCGCTGCATCGGAGGCGCGCTGCGACCGGCTCGATGATGACTGCGACGGCATTGTCGACGAATCCCTCGTCTGCGCTGACTCCTCCTTGAGCAACACCGAGCCCTACGAACGAGGTGTTTGGTTCTTCGGCACGCTTGGCGAGGGCGGCTGCGAAGGCCACGCGCTGCAGCAGTTCTCGCCGACCCTCCCAGAGGGATATCTCTTCGGGTTCGACTGCTACGCGAACTGGTTTCACCTCGCAGACAATGGCGCGGTTCACTACGTGACCGGATTTGGTTTGGTCCTTCGCGACCAGCCCTCCACTCCCGACCTGCCAGTGCCTACGCCGCCGTGCTTGATAGCCTCCGGTCACATCGGCTTCGATGCGGAGAACCGCTTCTACTACCAGTGCGACGGCACGCTCCGGCGCGAGGGGCAGCTGCTCGCCACCGACGTGGTCTTTCTGGAGGCGGTGTTGCCAAGCGGACGTACGGTCGTCTCGCAGGGTTCTGGGGTCGTCTTGCTCGATGTGGATGGGGCAATCCTGAGCAGACCTGACTTTGGTGCGTGGGCCGGAACGGTCGCGCTGGTCAACGCGAGTGCGAGCGTGCAAGGCGAGGCCGCATGGATGCTCTTTCGTCGCGCGATGCCAGATGGCAGCAGGGAGCTTGTCGTGATGCGCGCCGATGGAGAGACAGCGCGGTGGTCACTCGTTCGCAGGTTCTATCTGATGACCGAGAGCCTCAACTACCTCGCACTCCCGGACGGCCGTGTGTTCTCCATGCGCCAAAGCGCAACCGCCGAGGACCTCATCGTGGAGCATCCGCTCGATGGCTCGGAGCGCATCGTCTATCGAGAGACCGAGCATCCGGTTCGAGTGCACGGCTTCTACCAACTCATGACAGGGCCGCTTCTATGAACATGCCATCCCGCGGCGGTGCGCTCGCGCTGCTCTTCGCCCTCGGACAACTCGGATGCCCCGCACAGCACTCCACCATTCCCCGCTGCGTGCCCGGTACCGAGGCGGCATGCGGCTGCACCACGGGCAGTATCGGCTCGCAGCGCTGCCAACCTGACGGTCAGTACGCGGCCTGCAGCTGTGAGGCGCCAACCCTCGACGCAGGTCTTCCAGACGCTGTTGACTCCATCGACGCAGTCACGCTGGGAGACGCCCGCTTGGACAGTCCGCGTTGCATCGCCCCCGAGGGCGAGTCGTGCGACGGCCATGACAACGACTGCGATGGCGTGATCGACAATGGTCACGCCTGCCCCGACGATACGGTCGCGTTCGTCGAGCCCTTCGCAGGAGGTATTTGGTTCCTTGGAACGACAAGCGAGGGCTGCGGAGCCTGCATCGTCGTCCAACGGTTCTGGCCGTCGCTGGGCGGCTACCGTCCTTTGCCGAGCCCGTACGTCGATACATTTGCGTTCCGGGCGTCCGATGGTGCCCTCCACTACGCGACCCTCACGTCTGGCCTCCACCGGGCAGGCATGGACGAACCCAGCGTCCCCACGCCTCCATGCGATGCGACGCGCTCCTTCGGGTTCGACGCGATGGATCGCCTTTACTACGTGTGCGGCTACACCCTGACGCGAGACGGAACGCCGCTCATCTCCGACGTCGCCTGGGTCGAAGCGGTGCTTCCAAGTGGCCGCACCGTCGCTGTTCGAGGCGACCCCGGGGCGTTCAGGTTCACGCTCATCGACGTGAACGGCACCGAACTCAGCGAACTCTCGCTGCCGGATTGGTCGGGCACCTTTGAACCGCTGATGCGCAACGCCACTGTCCAAGGCGAGCGTGCTTGGGTCATGGCCCTCCGCACGCTGCCTGACGCCTCGACGGAGTTCGTGGTGCTGCGTGTGGATGGCAACACACGGGCGTGGAATGTCGTTCGGCGGCTGCCGATGATGGCCTACACAAACTTCGCCCGGATCGCCCTTCCCGATGGACACGTCTTGATGGCCCGGCAGGACGCAAAGACTCGCTACGGAGCCGAGTACGAGTTCGTCGACTTTCCTCCCGATGGTCCACCGAGAACCATCTGGCGAGAGATCGACGCGTTCGACGTGAGGCTACACGGACTCCTTCAGTTCGCGGGAGGGCCACTCGAATGACGACACGCAGCATGAAAGCCCGGGCGCTCACGCTGCTCCTTGCGCTCACGCCGTTGGCTTGCGTTGAGCAGAGAGAGGCTCGCTGCGTGCCCGGAATGGCCGTCGTCTGCGCGTGTACATCGGGTCGAACAGGCGCACAAACCTGCCAAGCCGAAGGTCGCTATGCGGAGTGCGTTTGTGATGAGCCTTCGCTGGACGCGGGCATCGAAGACGCGAGTTTCGATGCCGCCAGCGATGCACGTGTGCCTCGCGATGCGGCACGAACGGACAGCCCATTGTGTTTCGAACCTCGACAAGAAGTCTGCGACGGCCGCGACAACGACTGCGATGGACTCGCCGACGAGGGGCACATCTGCCCGGATGACTCCGTCCGCTTCACCGAGCCATTTGCGGGTGGGGTCTGGTTTGTTGGCACGTTAACCGAGGGCCTCGCCGGCGGCGGCGCAGTTCAGCGTTTCTGGCCCTCGGTGAGCGACAGCTACCGCCGCATCTACGACTCGTATCTCCAGCGAGCCCGGTTCCGCCGATCCGACAACGCCCTCTTCTTCTCATCGAATAGCGGCCTCCACGAAGCAAGCCCCGGCGAACCAGCGACACCGCTCTGCTTCAACGCCTCTTACGATTTCGACCAAACGAACCGCCTCTACTCCATCTGCGGAGACACGCTCTTCCGCGACGGGACGCCACTGCTCGCATCGGTCCGGTGGCTCGAAGCGGTGCTTCCCAGTGGCCGCTCGATCGTTGTCCGGCCCGCCTTGCGCGATGCCGTGCTCTTGCTCCTCGATGTGGATGGCACGGAGCTCTCGCGGCTCTCGTTCACCGATTGGTCGGGCACCTTCGAGGCGGTCTACGGCAGCTCAAGCGTCCAAGGCGAGCGCGCCTGGGTCATGGTCAGGAGAGACATTGTTCCCCCAGAGCTTGTGGTCGTCCGAGTCGATGGCGACACGGGTGCCTGGGATGTGGTTCGACGCCTGCCCCCGCCAGAGCTCCCCGGCGCAAGCACCATCGCGCTGCCCAACGGCCATGTGCTCTTTGAACGCCAGAACGTTTCCGCATCCGGCTACGAATTTGTCGACTACCCGCCGGAGGGGCCAGTGAGAGTCTTGTGGCGCGAGGCCGAGGCGCCCGAGGTTCGCCTGCACGGTCTGTCGCAGTTCATCACTGGGCCGCTTGAGTGACGCTTCGTCTTTGCGCGACCGCGGATGACTCGTCGCGCATCAGCGCGGAGTCACGGCGTTCCTGATCGCATCCAGCACGCGCATCAACTCGTGCCATCCCGCAAGCCGCACCGCATCGAGCGCCCCCGCCTCCAGCGTCATCACATGCGCGCGAATCTGCGAAGCCGATATCGCCTCGTTCCCTTGGCCAAGCCGCACGCTCTCGGCGCTGACGCGGAGCTGCGCGACGAGGGCTTCGGCAATGTCTGCGCTTGATGCGTTGAGCACGAGGTTCGTCAGCGTCGCGACGTCCTGCGTGCTCTGTGCCTCGCGGCCCAACCAGACTTGCGCCTCCTCGCTGCAGATCACGAGGGTGCGCTCGAGGTAGGTGCGCGTGGTGCCGTGGTCGTCGAGAAAGCGCATCCCGTCGAAGTCGTCGCAAAGGCACGCATCGTTCAGCTCGGCGAGAAACCATCGCGGCTCGTGCGTCCAATCGCGCATGTTCCCGATGAGCCCAAGCCGACCCCAAGGCATCGTCTTGAAGAGGCGAGCCTTCTCGTCGCGCTGCCGCCGACGTTCGTTGTTGTCGTTTGCATCGTCATCGTGTGCGACCAGCTTGGGGACACGCACATACGTCACGAACTCCGAGACCAAATTCAGCATGAAGCACGCGCTCGCGGGCGGCCCGCGAAGGATCTCCGGGATCGGAGACGCAAGCTCCCTCGTCTCCACCGCAGAGAGCAACGAGGACCAAGCCTCCGACGGGCTCTCCGCGAGCGCAGCCGTGAGCCGCGCGGCCTGACGTTCGATGCGCCGGAACCCCGCCATGCCGTCTGCGCCGAAGAGGGAGGTTGGGACTTGGAGGGTGGAGGGTTTGGGCTTGAGCACGCGTGAATCCTTGTGGCGGTGCTCGTTGCGGGAGGCGACGAGGCAACAACAGCACTGGAAACAAGAGCATGAGGGGCTGTGAGCGCCTGAGGAACTGTCCACCGAAGCGGGGGGACTCCAGTCGCGCTTGCTCCAGTCGCCGAGGTGGCGATAGCCGAGCGAGGTAAAGAGGCGAACGACGTGGTTCTGCGTCTCGCGCTCGAGCGTTGCTCAGTTATGGGCATCCTCCATCACTTGGGCTTCCGCGTCTTCACGGGCTTTGGCTTCGGGAGCTTCTTCAGCTCTCGCGCCGCGCGTTCAAATGCAGCATCGACCGGCTGTGGCTGTGATTCGAGGAACGCGCGGTAGCGGGCGTACTGCTCGTTCGCTTTCGCCTTGGCCTCCTCCGCGGAAACGGTGCCTGCGTGATCGAGCAACTCGCGGTCTGAGATCTTGAGGAACTCATCGAGCTTCTCCACCCACTTCTGCATCGTCATCGGGTTGCGACTGAGCGCCTGAAGCTCCGCGTACTCGATGTAGACGTTGACGAGACGGTTGAGCACCTGGAGCTCATCCGCGGTCAGATAGTTCTTCGCGATGGAGACATCGTCCTTGCGAACCACACCGCCCGGCCGCGTGGACTGAAGGCCCATGAAGGGCAGCGTCGCGTCCGCCCGCTTCGCCACCAACTCTGCCGCCGTGTGCCCGTGCGTGGCCCAGTGCATCTTGTTCTGCACCGTGGCGAAGAAGCGCTGCGAGGCCTCCGCATCGGGCGCGTAGTCGACGCTGGTCGCGTAGATGTCGAGCACCTTTTGGTAGAACCTCCGCTCCGACGAACGGATGTCGCGGATGCGCTCCAGCAGCTCGTCGAAGTAGTCCGTCTGCCCCTTGCCCGGCGGGTTCTTGAGGCGCTCGTCGTCCATGGCGAACCCCTTCACCAGGAACTCATTCAAGCGGCCGATCGCCCACTGACGGAACTGCGTGCCGCGAAGGCTTCGCACCCGAAAGCCCACCGCCAGAATCGCTTCGAGGCGGTAGTGCTCGATGTCGCGCGCCACCTCCCGAGTGCCCTCCAATCGAACTATTCGGAAACTCCGAATAGTTGCCTCCCGGTGGAGTTCATCCTCGGCAAAAATCGCCTTCAGATGTTCGTTCACCGTTGGCACGGTCACATCAAAGAGCGCCGCCATCTGCGCCTGGGTCAACCAGAGCGTCTCGTCCTCGAGGCGACATTGAATGCGCGTTCGACCGTCCTCCGTTTGATAGAGGATGATCTCCGACTGCGGCAGGCCTTGGTCACTCACCGTTGACGCTCCTTCCCCAATCACCCGTGGCGGAGGCGCCGTCTTCGCAGGCTTGGTTCGGATGGATGTAGGTCGGCATGTCGAACGTGGATGCGGTCCAAACCAGCGTGGTGTCAACTGACTCGTGGTCACTCTCGCGCAGACTCACAGACGCGACGCACATTCCCAAGCTCATCGATTGCACCGTGTAGTCCAAGCTGTTCGTCTCCGTGGTTCCATCTCGGCGCGAACGCCTCAGCAAGGACGTGCGACTGACATCTTCCGTCCGGCGAAGCCGCAGTCACATCCGGTTGCGTCCGTGCTTGGACCCAATGCCGTGGTTGAGGCCCGCCCGCCTGAAGACGCCGACTTACAGGCGTCGTTGCTACGTATGTGGGCAATCGACGCGGCAGCGGTTTCTTCCCGAGCCACCCGACTGAACGACCGTTGAATGGATGCGTACGCGCACCTGAAAGAGCGAGGTGACGCGCCCGATCACAGAACTACGAGTGAACATCGCGACCCCGATCGTAAGTGTGTTGAAGAACCTAGAGCGTGCCTGATGCGTGGGGCGCGGATGGTGGCGCGTTCAACACTGACTCGGTCGCAGTCGCGGTCGCGGTCGCAGTCTCGGTCGCCGTCGCAGTCTCGGTCGCCGTCGCAGTCTCGGTCGCCGTCGCAGACTCGGTCGCGGTCTCAGACTCGTCGCATCACCGACGCACGCCGTCGCGGAGCTCAAGCGCCCGCGCTCGGTTGTAGTCCACCATCGCGAGGAAGAACTCCTCGAAGCTCGGGAACTCGTCGATGACGCCCCCGGCGAACCAAACAACCTTCCCGACGTAGGGGATCAGCACGAACAGGTCGATGCCGTCTGCGGAGACAGCGACGGGATAAGCGCCCTCGCCGTGCGAACGATGGTCGACGGTCTCAAGCAGCTCGCTCGCGCGCGCCCATCGAGGACCCGCGCCGAAGTCCTCGCAGCTGAACAAGTCGACGCATTGGTAGAAGGCGGGCCATCCATTCGCTGTGCGCAGAAAATCGGCGAGGCTCGAATCCACCTCGACACCAAGGCGTTTCTCCACCGCCTGAATCTGCTCCTCCGAGGCTGGAGAGTTCGGCGGGAAGAAGGGCCAGAGTTCCTCCGCATCTGCGGCGTGAAGCTCCAGCTTCACCAACTGAGCGACTGCGAGCTCCTTCTTCCAGTGCATGACGTTCCTCACCTATCCAGCAGCAACCAAGGCCATCAACACGGAGCGAGCGTAGCGAACGCAGGCGACCGAGAAATCAGGAAGTCGCCCCTTTCCTGATCGCGTGCAGCACGCGCCTCAGCTCCCCCCATCCCGCAAGCCGCACCGCATCGAGCGCACCCGCCTCCAGCGTCATCACATGCGCGCGAATCTGCGAGGCCGATATCGCCTCGTTCCCTTGGCCAAGCCGCACGCTCTCGGCGCTCACGCGGAGCTGCGCGACGAGGGCTTCGGCGATGTCTGCGCTTGATGCGTTGAGCACGAGACTCGTTAGCTTCGCGATGTCCTGCGTGTCCTTTGCCTCGCGGCCCAACCAGACTTGCGCCTCCTCGCTGCAGAGGACGGCGGTGCGCTCGAAGTAGGTGCGCGTGGTGCCGCGGTCGTCTCGAAAGAGCATCGCGTCGAAGTCGGTGCAGCGGCATGCATCGTTCAGCTCGGCGAGAAACCATCGCGGCTCGTGCGTCCAATTGCGCATGCGCCAGATGAGCCCGAGCCGACCCCAGGGCATCGTCTTGAAGAGCCGAGTCTTCTCGTCGCGCTGCCGTCGGCGTTCGTTGTTGTTGGCCTCGGCGTCGTCCGCATCGTCGTCGTGACCCTCCGGCTTGGGCATGCGTACGAGCGACACGAAGACCGAAGCCAAATCCAAGACGAAGCACGCACTCGCTGGCGGCCCGCGAAGGATCTCCGGGATGGGCGACGCAAGCTCCCTCGTCTCCACCGCGGCAAGCAACGAGGGCCAAGCCTCCGCCGGGCTCGCTGCGAGCGCAGCCGTGAGCCGCGCGGCCTGACGCTTGATCCGCTCGTCGCCCGCCGGGCCGTCTGCGCCGAAGAGGGAGGTTGGGACTTGGAGGGTGGAGGGCTTGGGCTTGAGCACGGGTGAATCCTTGCGGAGGTGCTTACGTGAGCTCGCCGCGGAAGGCGGCTGCGAGGATGGCGGAGTCGAGTTGGACCCGAGCGTCGGATGCCGCTTGCACCGACTCAGAGAACGCTCCTATCGAGGCCAGCGCGACTTCTATTCTTGCGAGCGCGACTTGCTGCTCGCCCTGCGGCATGAGTGGCAGAGGGAGACCACCAAGCTTCGTGATGTTGATGGATGCGAGGTTCGTCGTCTGGGAAGCCTCGCGAAGGAAGTAGGCCTGACCAAACGAGTTTGCGTAGTGCGAGATCAGCTTCGGCTCGACCCACTCTCCGACGCGACCCCGGAAGACGTGATTCTGATGAACACAAAGTGGAAGTTGGCCTTCCCAGACCCAACCGCGCCCAAGCTTGTCGCGGTCCCCGCCTTCGTTGAACAGGATGTCGCCGTCCTTGAGCGCGAGGTCGTGAAGCTCGGCATCGCTGGTTTCAATCTCCGCAACATCCCGGAGATCGAGATAGCCGCGCTGAACGTTTGCGACTCGCAAATACGGCACACGTCGAACTGAAGTTGCTCCCCGTTTTTGCCCTTTGGTCACCCCGCCTTTGATGTCGGCAATCTCGCGAAGACTCGCCCAGCACCACCCCTCCGGCAGCTCCGGCAGTTCGCTCTCATCCACCGGCTCGGGCTCCACGTACTTCGACTTCCACTTCGCGTCTTTCGGCGCCTTCCCCTTCGCCGTCAGCTTCGCCAGCTCGGCTTCTTCCCAGCGCTTCCTTCGCTCCACGCGGATGCGCGCGAGCAGCGCGCTCGCAGGCTCGACATCGGGATTCGCTGCACGCCAATCGGCCGTCAGGTCTCCGCGAAAGGCCGAGGCGAGGATGGACTGACGAAGACGGTCGAGCAGCGCAGGCACTTCATCGAGCGCTTCCTTCGCGCGACGGCTGCGGGCGCGGAGCGCGTCAAGCTTGGCAACGATGCGACGTTGTTCGTCGAGAGGCGGGAGCGAAACTGCGTGGTCCAGTATGTCGCTGCGAGAGAGCCCGGGGATGTCTCCGACTGCATGCGACTTGAGTTCGTCGATTGAGTTCTTCAACGCATACATCACGAACCCATCGTCGACGTCATCAGCGGGCTCGAAAGCGTACACATCGCGGCCGATTGCGGCGGCAACGCCCGGGAAAAGCGTTCCGACTCCGGCGCCCTTTACCGTCACGAAGATCGAGCGCGCCGGGGCGAAGCGCTTTGGATCGGTCGTCCACTTATTCAGATGGACAGACTTCCCATCCCATTGCTCGGGGCCGGTGACGTAGGGCGAACCGATACCGTCGCGATTCACAGTCCCGGTAGGCGGTGATTGTCCGCAGTGGACAGTCCCCAGCGCACTCATCTGTACGACCTTCCAACCCTTCGGTAGCTCCTCGCTCACTGTTCCGCCCCACGCAGCACCTTCTGCAACGCCTCAATCTCCCCCATCGCCGTCTGCAGCTTCGTCAGGATCTGCGCGGCAATCTCCTCCGGGTCGCCGAGGTCGCCCTGCGAGGTCGCGTTCTCGTCCTTGAGCCAGGCGATGTCGAGGTTGTCGCCGCGCTTCGCAATCTCCTCGCGCGTGAACTTGCGGAAGCGCCCCTCCTCGCCCTCATCCTTGCGCTTGCTCCGGCCATTCGGGTCTTTGCCGAAGGCCTCGACGAAGGGCGCGAAATGCGCCTGCGTGAGCGGGGTGCGCTTGCCGAAGCTCGGCATATTCGCGCGCAGGTCGTAGACCCACACATGCTTGGTTTGCCCCGTCGCCTTGGGGTTCGCGGCGCGCGTGAAGAAGAGCACGTTCGTCTTCACGCCCTGCGCGTAGAAGATGCCGGTGGGCAGGCGAAGGATGGTGTGGAGGTCGCACTTGCTCATCAGGTCTTCGCGGATGCGCGTGCCCACGTTCTCCTCGAAGAGCACGTTGTCGGGAAGCACGACGGCCGCGCGACCGCCGGGCTTGAGGCCGCGGTAGATGTGCTGGAGAAAGGCGAGCTGCTTGTTGCTCGTGGGGAAGGTGAAGTCGTCGCGCGTCGGCAGCCCGCCGCCCTTCTTCGTGCCAAAGGGAGGGTTCGTCAGGATCACATCGGCCTGCGGAAGCTGCGCGCCGATAGGTGAAAGCGCATCGCCGAGCACAAGCTCGCTCTCGATGTCGTGGAGCATCAAGTTCATCAGCGCGAGGCGATGCGTATCGGGCACAAGCTCAATGCCTTGAAAGGCACTGAAGCGCTGAAAGCGCGCGTCTTTGTCATTCAGCGTGAAGAGCTCATCCGTCTGCTTCTTGATGAACCTATCCGCCGCGATGAGAAACCCCGCCGTGCCCGAAGCCGGGTCTTGCACCACCTCGCCCGCCTTGGGCTGCATCACCTCGACCATCGCATCGATGAGCGGACGCGGCGTGAAGTACTGGCCAGCACCTGACTTCTTCTCGCTGGCGTTCTTCTCCAGGAGCCCCTCGTAAAGGTCACCGAGCCCCTCGGTCTTGGCCGAGTACCAATCGAGCGCATCGATGTCCTGCACGAGCTTGCGCAGATTGCGCGGCTCTTTCATCGACGTGGAAGCATTCGCAAAGATGGCCTGCACGCGCTGCGGCCCCGTCGTGCCCAAGCGCAGCAAGAGCCCGCGATAGAACGTCAGCAGCTCAATCCCATCCTTGGATTCGAGATCACCCCACCGATACCCCTCCTCCAGCTGCCCCTCCTTCTCCGTCTCCTTCATCATCTTGAGAAAGAGCAGCCAAGTCAGCTCGGTGACGTACTGGTGATAGGTGATGCCGTCGTCGCGCAGGACATGGCAAAGCGACCAGAGCTTCTGGACGATGTCGGTGGTGGTGTTCATGGATCTCTAGGTGTGAAGCCACGCAAGCGGATGCTTGGTGACGGCTTCGAGCGCGGAGGAGGTCACGATGACCTTCGCGTGAATGGGGTGGAGGTTCTCTCGGCTACGCGGCCGCACGCGCGCGGTCGTAGTGCGCGAGGAACTCCTCGCGAATCGGATTGCTCTTCAGCGCGTCGAGCTCGTCTGCACCGGTCACGTCCACCGCCGCGCCGTTGCGCACGAATGAGAAGAAGCGAACGGGAAGCTTCTTGTCCTCACGCGCACGCAGCGCGAGCGTCTCGGTCAGCAGGTAGTCATGCGTCGCGAGCACGACCTGCACTTTGTTGCGCGCGAGCCGCGCGAGCGCATCGGCGACCACCACGGTCAGCTTCGGGTTGAGGTTCGCCTCGGGCTCATCCCAGCAGAGCAAACCCGCTTCGCGTAGCTCGCCGTTCTGAAGAAGGCGCAGCACCGTCGCGAGCTTGCGCATGCCCTCCGAGAGCAGCGGCGCTTCTAGCATCGAGCCGCCTTCGCCTTGTACGTAGAAGCGAGCGCCTTTGATCACAACCTTGCCGCCAAGTGTCGCTTCAAAGTCCGCACCAATTTGCAGCAGCGCCTTCGGCAGCGCGCCGCGCAGGGCCGCCTGCGAGAGGGCGACGGCAAGATCAAAGTAGGTCTCATCGAAAGCGAGTTCGCGATTCGAGTACGCGGCGATGAACCCTTCAAACGAAGCGAGTCCTTCGCGCGAAGGAACGAAGACAGCCTTCGACGGTCCCTTCCATTTCTCTGCGGCAGTCAGGGTGCACTTCGAGGAATTGGTCGCAATCGAGGCACCGATGGAAACGCCTCCGTCATCCGTGATCGCAAGTCGCGCGGTGCGCAGCCCCTGTCTACGATGACCAAGGCGGCCGAGCGCTAGGTCATCTGGCCGAAAGGTGCGCGCGAGCTTCTCTGGAAACGCGGACTCGTCAATCAACGCCGCACGCGCGAGCACATAGAGCGCCTTCATTGCGTGCGTCTTGCCGGTCGCATTCTCCCCGATGAACACGTTGATGCCGGGGGAGAGCGAGAGCGTCGCCTTCTTGAACGCAGTGAAGTCCGTCAGCTCAAGGGTTTGAATCGCCATGACGTCGGCGAATGTAACAGGTGGCGTTGGTTAGGCCGCGCTCTGAATGTCCGCAGTGATGAGGTCGCGAAGTGCGTTGGTGTCGAGGCTCTCGTCCGACCAGGGAAGCGCGATGCTACGGACTCGCGGTCTCGTCGAGGAAGAGTGATCAGCCAGCAATGCGATGCCGCGGAGAAACTCTTCCTCCACGCGCGGGTCTCGCACTTCGGGATACACAACGACGAGCGACTCAGATGACGGGACGGCAAGCGCAAGCGTCGCAGCAACCTCCCGCACGGCCTCGCGCACATTCGAGCTGTGAAGCACGAGCGGCAGCGTGTGCACCCACGCGTCACCCAGCCAACTGAGCGGAGACGTGAACTCATCGAAGCCACGCACGACGTTTGTCGTGCGGATGCGTTGGCCAAGTGTCGGCGCGACTGCGTCGCCAAGCGACGCAAGAGCGAGCGAGACGTCATAACGGTCGAACATTGGCGTCGCGGCGCCCGCATCAAGTCGAAGGTCTTCCGCGAGTTGAAGAAAGTGCGCGTCGCTGTCGCGTGTCGTTCCGACGCGTATCGCTCCCCATGCCGTCACTCCAGCGTCGCCGCCGCGCACACCGAAGGCGGCTTGAAGGCCGACGTGGCGATCAGGTGAAGCTGCATCGGCCTGACGACGCAGCGCGCGCAACACACGGCCCAGCGACACCTGCTGGCGTGCAAGCGCAGTCGGGATTCGCTCACGCGTCGCGAACCGCAGCTGCGTGCCATCCCAATGAACGAGAGCGAGCGGGTAGCGCTCTTCGCCCATCGGGTCGGGGCTTGCAGAGAAGATGCGGTACTCGACGCGTGGAGCATCGATGTGCGCCGCGAGCGCGAAGGCCCGCGTGTCGCTCAAACGCTCAGACTCAAGAATCCGCTTCGCGGTGTGCAACGCCTCTCGTGTGACCGGCGGGCCGCCCGCGAGCGCGTTCCCTCCGGGGTCTCCACCTTCCGAAGCCCAAGCAAGGAACTGCTCGCGCTTGAGCGTTCTCTCGGCGTCGGAGTGGATGCTGCCCGCGAGAACTGTTGTCGCAGGCGGCCCCGCTGCCCCGGCTCGTTCACGAAGACGCTCGCGCGCTTGTTCGGATTTGTTCGGAGCCATCGATTGCCTCGTTGCTGTCGAGCACCAGGGTTGGTTCGGTATCGCGCGGGCGAGAGAAGCTGGGCCAGTCAGTCGGGCCAATAGAGGCGCCGCAGCGGCACGATCTGCTTGTCCTGCGGTTCAAGCTTCTCGTAGTACTCCTCAAGCAAGCTCGCGAGCTGAGCGAGGTCGACGAGATGGATGGGCACCGAGGCTCTGAGCGCTTCACTTCGTGCGTCCTTTGTGAAGCCTCCGGTGCTTACGTAGAGACATCGATCACCGGGCCTTCGGCCACCGAGAAAAGAGCGAATCAGAGGTGCGCCGATGGAGGTGCCGGGGCGGTGCTTCACCTCCACAAAGATGCGCGGCTCCTGAAGCCCGAGACCATCCGGCGAGGCGAAGATGTCGTGGCCTCCGTCGGGCCCAGGAGGCACGACCGTCGCCTTGTAACCCATCGCGCGCAGCAGCCCTGCCACGAGGTCTTGCATCTCTTCCCAGTCGATCTTCGCGATGCGGTCCTTGATGAACTCCTTCGACTTTTGAACGAGGTCCTCACCCAACCGCGTGACGTCGTTTCGTTCCAGCTCCTTGTCGGCCTTTGGTGGCATTGGTTCGCGAGGTTCCGGGCTCTCGATGGCGACAGCGCTCCTTCGCAGCTCGCCTGCGGCCTCTTCGTTTGGCCTGAAGATAGTGAGCGTCGACCCGAGCGTGTTCCTCGTCTCCACAGAGAGTGCGTCCCGGTCGATTCGCGAAAGCCAACGCACCTGCTTTCGGTACCGAGCTTCCCCAACATCCGTCTCTCCCTCGAAGGTCGTCGGGCCGAGCACCTTGCCCAAGTAGTAGCGCCGCGGCTCCGGATCGTAGGTGACGACCTCGTCCTCGGGCTTCACCTCCTCGTTGAATCGAAAGAGCTGGCTCGCGTGATTGAAGACCTGGCCCTCTTTCCGATCGGGGAGCGCCGCGCGCATCTCCGCGACGAGCTTGTCGCGCTTCAATCCAATTGCGCGGGCTCCGATGGTCGGAGAACCGAAAGCGACCTCCACAGAACCACTTTCAAGCCAACGCGGCGCATCGACGCCGCCGCGGCCTGCACGAACGATCCAGAGAGTCGCCATTCAATCCTCCCGCTTTCCTACGCCTGCTTCCAAACCTCCTCAGCGACATCGCCGAGGATCGACTCCAGCTTCCCGTCGAAGACCTTGTTGATGCGCGCGAACCCGCCGCTGCTCGCGAAGAGGCCGCCCTCTGCATCCAGCGCCTCTCGGTCGACGACGACCTCCTTCTGAAGCTGCTGACCGATGCGCTTGAGCCACTGCGCTTGCGGGGGCGTCCATGCGCGTGAGGCGAGGATGCGCTTCATCGCGGCCTGTACGCGCTCGTCGTAGGGGATGAGTGCATCGCCGAGCGCGGCCTGGCGGATGTGGCCGATGATCGATGCGGCGATGTCTTGGTTCGTCTTGCCGCGCCAGGCCGAGCGCAGGTGCGCTTCGGGGTAGCCCGCGGCGTCGAGGGCGAGGCGTAGCGACTTGAGCTGCGCGCGCGTGAGGTCTCTGGGTCGCTGCGTGACGACGAGGAGCGCGGGGAGGTCGTTGATGCCCTCGTGCACGAAGCGCGAGAAGGCGTCGAGGTAGTCCTCCGGGCGCTTGTTGCCGGGGCCGTAGCCTTGCTCGACGCGGCGCACCTCGTCGTCGTGATGCGAGATGTAGACGCCGCCGCGCGAGGAGCTGCTCTTGGCATCAAGGATGTCGCCGAGGCGCTCGTGCGTCTTCAACCACGCGCACGTGTCGGCTGTGCTCCCCGTGCGGAGCAGATGCAGCACGCCGTCCGCGTCCATGTTCGTCTCGGCGTCGATCAGCTCCACCGCGCGCTCATCGAGATGCCTGCGCTTGCGGTCGAGGCGCACCACGAGCTGCGCGATGGCCTCTTGTTGCAGCGGCTCATCCTTCAGCTTGAGCACGTCGGCGATCAGCGTCTTGAAGGGCAAGGTCGCGTTCGCCACGACGGGCTTCATGTCCGAGTACTTCGAGAGCGTCGCGTAGAGGTCGACGGCGTCGAAGATGCGGAAGACTTCTTTGTCTTGCCCGGGGCCAAAGAGGTTCGGGCAGAGGCGCGTCGCGCGGCCGATCATCTGCTCGTAGAGGATGCGGCTCTTCACGCGGCGCAAGAAGACGAGGTTCGTGATGCTCGGCACGTCGATGCCGGTGGTGAGCAAGTCCACGGTGACAACGACGCTCGGCTGCGGCTCGTTCTTGAACTCGCGAATGGCCTGCAGCGGGTGATCGATCGAGCCCGTGATCTTGCGGACCGCGCTGTCCTCGACGCTTCCGTACTGCGCGGCGAACGCCTCCTTCAGAAGGCGCACGACCATGTCCGCATGTGCATCGGTGGCGCAGAAGATGAGCGTCTTCGCCGGCAGCGAAGGGTCGATGTGGCGCGCGAGCTCCGCACAGACGGTGCGGTTGAAGTTCTCCGTGAGCACCCGTCGATTGAACTGCTCGATCTCGATGTGCACCTCATCGGGCAAGAGCGAGAGCTGGATGTTCTCCGTCCTCGGTTGCCAGACTTCGACCTGCTCACCGACCTGGAAGGTGATGCCGTCTTCGGCGAGCGCCGTGATGATGCGCGTTGGCGGCTCGTGGTCGACGAGGAAGCCATCGATGACGGCCTCGGGGTAGCGGTAGGTGAAGACGGGCTCGCCGAAGATGTCGCGCGTGTGCACGGCGGGCGTGGCCGTGAGGCCAATCTTCACCGCGTCGAAGTGCTCGAGGACGCGCCGGTACTTGGAGATGTAGTCGGCCTCATCCCGGAAGAGCAGCTCGCCCTCGCCCATCTCACGATCGAGCGTGTAGCCGCGATGGCACTCATCGATGAGGATGCAGTCGTAGGCGTCGACGGGCAGCGCGCCGTCCTCGTAGAGCACGCGCCGCACGAAGCTCTGCACCGTGTCGATCTGCAGCTTCGTCGAGGCCTCGGGGATGACCTCCTCGGGCTCCGCGATGCGATAGACAGACGCGAACGTCTGCAGCTGCTCGACGCGCGTCTCCTTGAACGCATCGCCCGTCTGCTTCTCCAGCGCGCTGCGATCGACGAGAAAGAGAATGCGCTTGAAGCGCTTGGCCTTGAGCAGCCGATAGCAGAGCCCGATGCACGTCTTGGTCTTGCCCGTGCCCGTCGCCATCGCGAGCAAGATGCTGCGCTGCCCCGCTTGAATGGCCGACTCCACCGCGTGAATCGCGCGCAGTTGGTAGGGCCGCAGCAAGAGATAGTCAGACGACTCCTGTGCGAGCTTCTGATCGGCATCCGCGATGTCTTGCTTGAGCAAGCCCACGAGGCCCTCGGGCGAGTGCCAACCATTGAGAGGACGCGCGAGGTTCGTCGGCAGGCGCGCATCACGAAACCAGATGCCGCTCGCCTCGGCGATTTGCTTCAGGTAGCCGCGCCCATTCGTCGCGAACACAAAGGGCACCACGAAGGGCTCACGGCCTTGGTCGGGATACGAGCCCGCGAGCGTGAGCCCCGTGATGTCATCGAGGGCACGCGCGTAGCGCTCGGCCTGCGCGAGCACTGCAGGGACATTTTTGCTCGCACGCTTCGCCTCCACGATGGCGATGGGCATGAGGCCGACGAAGAGCATGTAGTCCGCAAAGCCCGCAGCCGTAGGCCACTCGGCAATCGCGAGGTTGCGACCCTTCTGCGGACGCGCGCCTTCGGCATAACGAAGCGAGGATGAGCTCGCCTCCCACCCGGCCTTGCGCAGTTGCTCATCGATGAGCAGCCGCGTCGAAGCCTCGCTTAGCTCGAGCGTCTCGCTCGCCTGCGAAGCGGTCGCGATCACAGCGCGCAGCACCTCGGCAGGTGCCGAGATGGACTTCACCTGAAGCGCTTCGAAGCGCGCGTTCATCTCCAGCTCGCGCGCTGCCGCTTCTTCGATCATCGACTCCGCCGCGAGACGGTCCGCTGCCTCACGCTCGGCCCGCGCCTCCGCACTCAGCCGTGCGCGCGCTGCCTCATCGGCCACGCGTTGCGCTTCCTCGGCGCGCGCCTGCGCCTCGGCCGCACTGCTCGTCGATGCATCCAGCGCGCGGCGAAGCTCCTCCAGCTCCCTGCGCAAAGACGCACTCGCATCCATCGGCGGCTGCGGCGGGATGAAGGGCTCGGGCTTGAACTTCGGGTCCCTCCCGAACGAGCGATGAAACCAGACCGCCAGCTCGCGTGCCGCGCGAAGCGCACTCAGCGCCTCGCCCGCAGACCCTTGGTTCTCATGCTGCGCGCGGTTGCCAGCCTTGCGCAGCAGATGAAAGAGGTCCGCCGCGTGCCCATTGGTCACGTTGCGATCCCGCAGCGTGCGCAAGAGCGAGTCCTGCGACTCTTCCTTCGAGGGATAGAGCCCCGTATGCGCCGCCGCGGCCCGCGCGAGGTACTCGGCGAAGGTGCGCAGCTTCGCGATGCACGCGGGCGCATCGACGCCAAAGAGCCGCTCGGCCTGCGCAGCAAGCAGCGTCAGCCCCTCGTCATGTGCGTCGAGAAAGCCGAAGTTCGCAGATGCGGTCTGGGTGATGTGGGCCACCAGGCGTTCCCTGGCGGCGATGGTAACGGCTCCGCGCATGGCGCGTGGCTTTGTTTTCTGCGCCGTCAGTCGAACCCGCCGCGGGCGGCGCGATGCTTTGCGGTTCGTTTGCCAGGCTGAATCGGCGCCCTAGACCGCGTGGTACGACCGCCGAATGCAGTTTAGTCGCTGTCGCGTCATCGGCTTGGCAGTGCTTCTTGTCCGCTCCATGCCTTCACCGCCTTCTTGAATGCGCGCTCTGAGTTGAGCGATGCGGGCGGTTTGCTGCGCGTGGTGAGCGGCTCGGCGCTGACGATGCGCGCCACTTTGAAGGTGCGGTCGGCCTTCTTCTCGGGGATCCACGCGAAGAGGTAGAGCAGGCCATCGACGAAGCGCAGCGCGATGGGCTCGGCCTCGTACTCGCTGATGGCGCCGCCGCGCGTGACCACGCGGTAGGTCAGGCGCACGCGCGTCTTGCTCTCCAACGCCGCATCGATCGTGCGCACCACATCGGCCGTGCGCGTCTCGCTCGTCACCGTCTCAATCCCCGGCTTGGCGCGCTCACGCGGGAGGCTCGCGAGCACCGAGTCGAGTGACTCCATCAGCTTGGTGCCATCGAGCGGCGTCAGCGCCTCGCGCGCGAACATCAACGCGGCCACCTCGCGCGGCGTCGCCGACATCACCGAGAGCGGAAGCGTCTTGAGCTGATAGCGAACGTTCTGCCCCGAGCGCTTCCTCGTGATCGGAAAGCCCACCCGCTTCTTCAGCAGCTCGACATCACGCTGCACCGTCGCCCGGCTCGCACCGAGCTGCGCCGCAAGCTCCACCGCCGAGAGCCCGCGTGGCTTCTGATGAAGAAGCACCACCAGCCGAAACTGCCTGACCAGCACCTCGCGATTCCTCATCGCGACCTCCTCGAGCAACACGAACGACGCGGCCGGCGAGGGGCCCCACACGGGGCGGAGTCTCACTCAGAGCGCGGCGCGCAGGTGCACTTCTTTTGCCCTCCCGTGCGTACCCACAGCCCAAAGACGCTTCGCGAAGCATCCCGACGCCCAGCGAGCGCGCCCAACCGGCAATCCGCTGCCCGCTCCTCGATCTAGCGCCGAGCGATGCGACGGGAATCGCTTCGAGCCCAGCTATCGCCACGCACAAGCCGCCTCAGCTCCGACGCGGCGAACGCATCGCGTGCTTCCAAGTCGGCGAGCGCATAGCCATTCAACTTGGGCCCGCGTACGTAGAGGGCGACCCGCTCGGCACGCTCGGTCAGGGCAAGGCGTCGATTGAGCGCGGCGAGCATGATGTCGATGCGCGCGTGCTCACTCAGCGGAGCGTCGCGGTTTGAATCACCTGTCCTCTCGCACTGGGGGGCGTGTGTTCCCTCTCGACCCGTCGGTCGCGAGCCAGCGCGAAGGCGCCACGCCGCGCCAGCGCCGAAACGCGCGGGTGAAGCTGGAGGTCTCGCGATAGCCGAGCCGGGCCCCGACCGAGGTGACGTCGAGGCCGGCGCGCAGCAGTCGCTCGGCCTCTTCCGCCCGGAAAGCGTCGAGGATATCCGCGAAGGTGGTGCCCGCCTCGGCGACGCGGCGATGGAGGGTTCGTACCGACAGGCCGAGCGACTCGGCGGCGGAGGCTGCGTCCTCCACCCCGTCCGCCAGGGTGAGCCGCAGTCGGCTGCGCACCGCGGCTTCAATCTCGCTGACGCCCTCACCTAGCCCCAGATGGCTCACGAGCGAGAGCATCGTCCGCTGCAGCGCAGGGTCCGCCGTCATCATCTTCGCGTCGAGCCCGGGTGCGCCGAACGTCACCGAAGCGCGCTCGACCCCCACAGTCGTCCGGGCGCCTCCGAGCGTCTCGTAGGGTGCGGCCGCGACCGCCCTGCGGCGCAGCGACACCGCGGTCGCACGAACCGTCGGCGTGGTGAGCCCGCGCAGCCTCGCGATGGTCACCCCCAGGGTCAGCTCGTCGTCGTCCCAGGTCGCTCCGCCGCGATCGACGATGACGAGGCGCGGGCTGTGCGCGCTGCCCTCGAGGGAGAGCTCGAAGCCGAAGGCGACGAGCCGGAAGTGCCGCACGAGCGACGTGAGCGCTGCGCCACACGTTGCCGAGCTCCCGATGAGGAAGTCGAACATCCCGAACGCCCCGAACGGCATCGCCAAGCCCACCTCGAAGGCCAGCTCGGGCCGGGCGCGCTGCTCACGAGCCGTGTCCCAGAGTTGGTGCCAGACGCGGTCGGGCAGCAGGCGAGCCGGGTCGTCGAGGTCGCCGTCGAGCTCGCACCCCGCGCGAATCCGGTCGACGTCGAGGTCGAGGGCCGCGAACCCGCGCAGCAACGCGCCGGCGGCAACGGCAGGGAACTGCGACTTCAGCATCATCGGCGGGGACTCCGGCGCGGTGGTGGCACGAAAGGACAAGCCCGCTGGCAAGCCAGGGGCGGGCGCGATCGGTACCTTGAATACCATACGAGCCGACGACGCGGATGGGCCGCGCCCGCAGCTCGCACGCCCCGGAGACACACCATTGTCGACCCCCCTCGTTCTTCACCCCGCCGTGCCGGATCGCAGCGTGCTCGCGGGCCCGCCCGCGAACGCCGACGAACAGACGCTGGAGACCCTCGTGCACGCGTTCCTCGACGACCCGCTGTTCGCTTTCATCTTCCCGAGGGCCGAGCGCCGGGAGCGAGACCTTCGACGTCTCTTCGCCGGTTCCCTTCGTCACGCCGGCCGCGTCGGCGGGGTGTCGACGGTCGAGGCCGGCCTGGGCGCCGCCGTGTGGACGCCCCGCGCATCGATGCACGTCTCGATCGGCGCCGCCTGGCGGGCCGGAATGCTCGCGCTGCCCCTGCAGCTCGGCCTGCCCGCGATGCGGCGGCTCGACACGTACGAACTCGAACTCGATCGTGTCACCGGGGACGCGGCGGGCAGCGACTTCGCGTACCTGTGGATGCTCGCCGCCCACCCTCGGGCGCAGGGCCGCGGTTTGGGCCGCGCCGCCGTCGATCTCGCGCTGGGGCAGATGCGCGCCGCCGGCTTCGCGCAGTGCCTCCTGAGAACGCAGCAGCCCCGCAACGTCTCCTTCTACCGCCACCTCGGTTTCCGGGAGGTCCGGCGGCACACGCCTGCGTGGGTCGACCTCGAGACCATCGTCTTCGCCCGGGCCCTCTGATCGGCCCCACCTCGCTTCCCCCCCAAGGATCCTCTCATGACGCACACCCAGCCGATTCCCTCCACCATGCGTGCTCTCGTCGCGCCCTCCGCGGGGTCCCCGCTCGAGCTTCGCGAGCTACCCGTGCCGCGCCCTCGCCACGGCGAGGTCCTCGTCAGGATGGCCGCCGCGCCCCTGAATCCGTCTGATCTCCTGATGCTGAGCGGGGAGTACGGCCGAAGCTGGGCTTTCCCGTTCGTGCCCGGCCTAGAGGGCTCTGGGCGGGTGGTCGCGTCGGGCGGTGGCCTGCTTGGGCGGCTCGTGCTGGGGAAGGCCGTCGCCGTGGCCGCCGATGAGAGCGGACTGTGGGCGGAGTGGGTGACGGTCCCGGCGAATCGGTGCGTGGCGCTCCCGCGCGACGCGGCGCTCGGCGCTGGCGCGATGAGCTTCGTCAACCCGCTCACCGCCATCGCGCTCGTGCAGGAGGCGCGACGCGCTCGGCACACGAGCGCCATCTCGGTTGCGGCCGGAGGCGCCCTGGGGCGGATGATTCGCGCCCGCGCCGCGACCGAGGGCCTCGAGATCATCAACGTCGTGCGACGAGAGTCCCAGGCCGCGGAACTCCGCGCCGAAGGAGCGCGGCACGTCCTGGCCACCGAAGCCGCTGACTTCGACGCCCGGCTCGCCGAGCTGTGTCGGCAGCTCGGCTGCCGCCTGGCCTTCGACCCCGTCGCGGGCGACACCACCCGTCGCCTCGCCGACGCCCTCGAACCAGGCGGCGAGGTGGTCCTCTACGGCGCCCTGTCGGGTCAACCTCTGGTGCTGAACCCCGACGCAGTTCTGTACAAGCAGATCACCGTGAGGAGCTTCTGGCTGTCCCGGTGGCTCGAGGGCCGGTCGTTGTTCCAGATGATCCGGCTCACGGGGCAGGTGACGAAAGCACTGCAGGGCGGGTTCGCCGAGAGCCGCGTGACGCGCATCCTGCCGCTCGAGCGGGCGACCGAGGCGCCCGCGCTCTATGCGTCGGCGATGAGCGCCGGAAAGGTCCTCATCCAGATCGGCACGGAACCCCTCGGGCTCGAGCCGCACGTCGGCTGAGAAACGATGGTGCTCCATTCGACCCGCAAGCAGGCCGAGGCCCGCCGTCCAACCACCGCCTCGACGGGTCGACGAGCAACATCTTCTTCATGTCCGGCGTGAACCGCGAGACGACCGACGAGCTGTCCTCGGATGCGGATGCGGAGTTAGCCAAGGCCACCCTCACTCGACGCAGCCCACCATCCGCAGCACCACGCGGTTCTCCGCACCGCACACGCTTCCCGGGTCCAACCTCACCGCTCGGCACGCCGCAGGCGAGAAGCGCGGACTGAAGCGCGAGGGCGCGCGCGCCACCGAGGGCATCGTCTTGGCTCGCGACGAGGGAGAGCACGACGCCTGGCAGGAGCTCCGCCGCGTCGACGCAGATGTCGTTCACCAGGCGCGTGGCGTCCTCGTCGAGCGTGGTCGTGGCCATGACTGCTCCTCGATTTGCCGCCGAGCGATGTGACGGGAATCGCCGTCGAGGTCAGGTATCGCCGCGCACGAGCAGCCCTTGTCGCCTTAGCTCCGACGCGGCGAATGCATCGCGTGCTTCCAAGTCGGCGAGCGCATAGCCGTTCGCCTTGGGCCCGCGCACGTAGAGGGCGACCCGCTCGGCACGCTCGGTCAGGGCAAGGCGTCGATTGAGCGCGGCGAGCATGATGTCGATGCGCGCGTGCTCACTCACGAGCGCGTGCGGCGCTCGCTCAAGACGATGCGTCTGCGCATTCAGCACGAAGTGTTGTGGTCGTACTTGAAGCTGGAAGCCTTGCCGCTGCAGCTCGGAGGCGACGAACGGCGCCCGCTCCTCCAGATGAGCGAGGTCGAATCCGCCCGCGTGGGCACCCGCCCAGTAAGAGCCCGCGTACTCCTCGCGTTCATCGACGCAGAGCGAGTGGTTCAGGACGGGCAGCGTTGCATTGATTCGCCCCCACTCGACCTCTGGCGCTGTGGCGCCGCGCTCGACATGAAAGGTCCGAACATTGAGCGAGAACCAGCCCGCACCCACCTTGAAGGGATCGACAAGCGTCTGCAGCGCACCCTTCTTCGAGTTGATGATCGCAGCGCAGAGCCGGTAGTTGTCCCACTCGTAGATTTGGTCCCAGGCCACCGACTTCGGCTGCACGTGATCGACCGTCGGGCTGCCCGTTGCGTGGTGGATGTGCATGGCGAGGTACGCGCAGCGCCGGTGATACGCGGCAAGCATCTCGG
>JBILQT010000406.1:0-5504 GCA_044373065.1 Sandaracinaceae bacterium | reverse complement strand
CGACGAAGAGGAAGTAGGCATGAGGCAAGAGGCGCGTCCCAGCGGGAACGGTGGCGCGTCCGCTGCGTGTCCCGCCGCTCGACGAGGTCTGGAAGATCTGCATGCTTCCGATGTCGGCCGTGCGCTCAGAGGCGTTGTAGATCTCGACGATCTCATCGAGGCCGCCGTTGGGGCCTGTGTGGGTGAACTCGCTGATGACGATCGTGCCAACACACGATGCGCCGACACAGCCGATGCCTGAATCGGGGGCCGTGTAGGCGTCTGGGATGCGGTACGCGTCGGGTGCGAAGGCGTCGGGGATCAGGAATGCGTCGGGTGAGAAAGCATCTGGCGAGAACGCGTCGCGTGTGGCGTCGAAGGGGGTGAAGGCGTCGAGGGCGGCGTCGGTGCCTGCATCGGCCATGACCATCGGCATGAAGGCGTCGGGCGGGTTCGTGTCGGGCAGCGCGGTGAACGCATCGGGCCGCACGAACGCGTCCGGCATGCCTGCGTCGACCATCGCGGAGGTCTCACACATGCCGCGCACGCAATCGACGCCATCGCCGCACATCACGTTGAGGCAGTCGCTGTTGAGCTCGACTTCGACGTCGGTGACCTGGCCCGTGCGGAAGGGTGAGCGCACGACGCGCTGAAGGACGATCGAGCCGTCGTTCATCCCCTGCACCGTGAACGTCACAGTGCCTGACATGCCGCTCGCCTCGGGCCGCACGACAAGCGTCTGCGGGAACGAGTTGCTCGTCAGCTCAAGGATGCGCACGGGCGCGGTGGCGCCGGTCGAAGAGCGCATCTGGATGATCACGCCGTCCATCTCACTCGGGACGGCGAGGTTCGAGCGAATCACCAGTCGAAGCGAGGTTCGGTCGGTGCAGCCGTTGAGCAGGGAGAGGCCAAGACCAAGAGCGGAGACGGCGAAAGTCAGGCGACGCATGGCGTCATCGTACCGGAGCCCGCGGTGGGTGTCGCGGATCGCATGCAGGACGCCTTCAGCCGCGCGCCTCGTCCACGTCGACGCGGACATCCACCTGGCCTGCGGCGGTCTGAAAGAGACGCAGCGCTTCTTGAACGACAGGGTGGAAGAGCGCGCGTTTGCGTGTGGCCTCAAGCCGTGCGCGATGACGCTCCTCCTCCAGCTGCGCGAGCGTCGGGGCATTGCCTACGGGCCCCTGCTTCACCTCCACCTCGGGCGCGCCGCCGAGGATCTTCTCCGCCGCCGCAATGAGCCCGCTCTTGGCCTCATTCGAGTTCGCCTGCTTGGCGTAGAACGACGAGGGTGCGAAGAGGAGCTCGATGCGCTCGCTGTCCACACGCGTCGGAACGGCATGCTTCAGCAGCGCACCAAGGGCGGGTTTCGTATCGGCGAGCACGCCGACGAGCACCTCCCAACGCGCCATCCCGTCAGGATCGAGCGAGGGCTCATAGACGATCGGCGCAGGCGGAATCGAGCGCGGCTTCTCGGCTTCTTTCGTCCGCGCGTCTTGTGCGGGAGGTCGCTGCGAGGGCGCAGCTTGTCGCATGCTCGGCGCGGGCGTGTGCTGCGGCGCGCGCTGCATCGGAGGTTGCGAGGGTCCGGCCTCTGGCGCTTCGAACGAGGGCGCTTCGAAGAACCCTGCCGAGCTCTCCGAGAACGGAGCATCGTCATCAAAGGGATAGTCGTCGCCCGCCATCGGCTCGCCGAAGGGCTCGTTCGGATCATCCTCGTCAGGCAACGCAGGGACGGACGCCGCAAGCTTCGCAAAGCGCGGATCACCGCCAAAAGCATGCGCAATCGGAGCCGGACTTGGAGCCGGAGCCGGACTTGGAGCCGGAGCCGGGCTTGGAGCCGGAGCCGGAGCTGGAGCCGGGCTCGGACTCTGAATCGGACTTACGTCGCTGAACGCACCTGGTGGTTCAGGGTCTGCGTCACTGCCCGCAGTCGCGCGCGGACGCGCCGGTGAGGACGATGCCTCGCGGCCCGAGCGCTGTGTGCGCACGCCCGCCGGTGAGCGTCCCATCTCAAGCGAATCGAGACGCTGCACGAGCTCGGCGAGTGGGCGCAGCGGAGGACGCGACGCAAGACGCACAAGGCCCATCTCAAGCGTCATGCGCGGCAGTGGAGACTTCGCGACATCCTCCACGAGCATCGATGCGCCGTGAAATGCGCGCTGCACCTCAAGTGACTCGACGCGCTTGGAGAGGTCGAGCGCACGGCGACGTTCCTCTTCGACGAGCGATACAAGCTCCGTCTCTGCGCCGCTCACCTGGAGCACGACGAGGTCGCGCAGAAACTCCACGAGCGCCTTCGAGAAATGCAGCAGGTCGAGGCCGCGCTGGGCGAGCGCATCGACATTGCGCAGCACGTTTGCACCCTCGCCATCGAGGATCGCCGACGCCGTGCCGTGAAGGAGCTCGCGGTCGGCGATGCCGAGCACACGCGCGACTTCCTCACCGACGAGCTTGCTGCCCGAGAACGCGACGATTTGATCGAGCAAGGTCAGTGCATCGCGCATCGAGCCGGCGGCTTCACGCGCCACAATTCCAACGGCATCGTCATCCGATTCGATCCCCTCGGCGCCGAGGATCTGGCGCACACGCGTGGCCACCACCGCTTGCGGGATGAGGCGAAAATCGTAGCGCTGGCAGCGTGAGCGAATCGTGACGGGCACCTTGTGCGACTCGGTCGTCGCGAAGATGAATTTCACGTGCGGAGGTGGCTCTTCCAGCGTCTTGAGGAAGGCGTTGAACGCGCCCGTCGAGAGCATGTGCACCTCGTCGACGATCACGATTTTGAAGCGGTCACGGGCAGGCCGAAACGGAATCGTCTCTTGCAGACGTCGCACATCATCAACGCTGTTGTTCGAGGCGCCGTCGATCTCAAGCACGTCGAGGTCGACGCCGACGGTGATCTCTTTGCACGCGTCGCACACGCCACAGGGCGATGCGGTTGGGCCCGTGATGCAGTTAAGCGCCTTGGCGAGGATGCGCGCCGTCGTTGTTTTGCCGACGCCGCGAACGCCGGTGAAGAGGAATGCATGCGCAACGCGGCCTGAGGCGATGGCGTTGCCCAAGGTGCGCGTCACGTGCTCTTGGCCGGAGAGGTCAGCGAAGGTCTGCGGGCGATACTTCCGAGCAAGGACGGTATAGGTCATGCGGCGCGGACCATATCACTTCAGCGCGTGCGTCTTCTGAGCGGGTGCTACGTAGCCGCCATGCTGCATGTTGAGCGCGTAGAGGCATCGACTGAGACGCCTTCCAAGACCTTCCTTTTCCTACACGGCATCCTCGGCAGCGGGACGAATTTGCGCACGATTGCCAAGCGATTCGTGACGCAGTGCCCCGCGTGGTCGGCTGTCCTCGTGGACTTGCGCGGTCACGGAAAATCACCTCGCGGAGATGACCCGCAGACGCTCGCTGCATGTGCCCATGATCTTGAGGTGGTCGCAGCGCAGCTGGCCTACCCCGTGCGCGGTGTGCTCGGGCACAGCTTTGGCGGAAAGGTTGCGATGGCTTATGCGGCCCAGCATCGCGCAGCGCTTGAGCGCTTGGTGGTCGTCGATTCGATGCCCGGAGCGCGTCGTGGAGGGCGCGGGTCGGAGAGCACGCTCTCGGTGATCGAGGCGCTCAAGAGCGTCCCCGCGATGCATCCCAATCGGGATTCGTTCATCGATGCGATGGTGCGTCTTGGCGTGGAGCGCTCGACGGCGATGTGGCTCGCGATGAGCCTCAGACGCGAGCCCGAGGGCTTCCGCATTGGCTTCGACCTGGCGCAGATTGATGCGCTGCTCGACGACTACTTCGCGGTCGATCAGTGGCCCGTGCTCGCGCTTGGGACAGACACGAACACGCAGGTGATTGTGGGCGACAGGTCGCCCGTGTTTGCCGAAGAAGACAGAGCGCGTTGCCTTGCGCTGCAAGGCGATTCGAAGCTTGAGGTGGTAACGCTGCCTGCAGGCCACTGGGTGCATGTCGACGACCCTGACGGCCTTGTGAAGGCTCTGGTCCATCCCCGAACGCATGTTGCGAAGGAGCCGTCATGAGTGAAGTCGAAGTGGTCATCATCGGAGGCGGCCCTGCGGGCTGCACGGCGGCAGTGGAAGCCGCACGAACGGGCAAGCGTGTTGCCCTCGTGATGGAGGAGAAGCCGGGCGGTCGCGCTGCGTTTGGCAGCATGGTTCCTTCGAAGATTTTTCTACACGCGGCGGAGCGAAGGCGTCAGCGTGGTGAGTTGCAGAAGGGCCTCGCCGACGAGGCGGAGATGACGGCGATTCACCACGAGGTGCAGTCGTTCTCCTCGCGTATCTCGGCGCGCTGGAGCGAGCGACTCGAAGATGCGGGCGTGCGTCGTATCGAAGGCGTCGCCAAGTTCACCTCGGCGTATGCGCTGAGCATTGCGCGCGTCGGCAAAGAACCGCTCACGCTTCGCTTTGCGCACGCGATCATCGCGACCGGCTCGGTGCCGTACTTCCCGGAGAGCTTCTTCGGCGCGGATTTGAAAGGCCCAGATGGCGTGCACATTCTCGCCCCGCGTCATCTCTCCGCGATGACCTCGCTGCCCAAGACGATGCTCGTGATCGGTGGCGGTGTGACCGGTGCGGAGATGGTTCACGCGTTCACGAGCTTGGGTGTCGAAGTGAGCTGGGTGATGGACGACCTCGGCATCCTTCCGCGCTTTGATCGCGAGCTGGCGAGCTCACTCGGCGATGTGCTCATGGAGCGGGGCGCAAAGCTTGTGCACGGCAAGGGTGTGCTCTCGGTGATGAAGCAAGGAGGCGGTGTGCAGGCGCGTCTCGATGGTGGCCGCACGTACGAGGCGGAGCGCGCATTTGTCGCGATTGGTCGAACGCCCGATACGGGGCGTCTGGGGCTTGAGCACGCGGGTGTGGAGGTGCATCCGCGTGGTTCGATTCCAGTCGATGCGCTGGGCCGCACCAACGTGCCGCACATCTATGCGGTAGGTGATGCTGCAGGCGCGCCCTTCACCGTGACCAAGGCTTGCGCAGAGGCCTATGCGGCTGCGCACTCAGCAACGGGCCAAGAGGTGACTGCGCCCGTGCATGCAGCGTGGATCGAGGCGGTCTACGCCGACCCCGAGGTGGCACGCGTTGGGATGACGCCCGAAGAAGGCGCAAGGCGTGGCCTGAGCTTCGAGGTATGCGCGGTGGGCTTCGATGCAGCGCTGCGCGGCATGCTCGACGGCGCGGGCACGGACAAGCACGCGCGCGGCATGTTGAAGGTCGTCTTTGCAGCGGATGGTCGCGTGCTCGGAGGCATCGCGGTCGGACGCGGTGCCGTTGAGGCGCTCTCGCCTGTGGCGACGGCGATTCATCTCGGCGCATCGCGGGCGCAGCTTCGCGGGCTCTTCTTGGCCAGCCCGAGCCTTTCCGAGCTCGGCCTCGACGCCTTTCGCTGAGGGCATCGATCTCGAAGGCCGTTGCGGGATACCTTTCCCGCCATGGCCCGCACGACAACGACCCAAGCCTCCCTCCTTGCCGCCTCCCTCTTGGCCCTCGCAGGCTGCCCCACGCGCG
>JBILQT010000405.1:0-5513 GCA_044373065.1 Sandaracinaceae bacterium | reverse complement strand
CCAAAGGTCGCGCTACGCGTGCGTGCCGCTTCGTTGAGCGCGATGCCGCGTGCGATCTGCTCCGGCGCAACGGTCAGCGTCTGCACCATGCGCCGCGCATCGCCTTTGTTTCCACCGTGAATCGCAACGATCGTGTCGGCCACGCGCTCGCGCTCCTTCGGCGGGAAATACGAGAAGGCGAGACGCAGCGCGGGCAACGCCACCAGCATCTCGTGCTCTTCGAGCTGCACGATGACCTCGTCGATCACCTCCACGAGCTCCGTCGCTTCGAGCACCTGCACGCGCGCGGTCGAGAAGAGCCCCGCGAGGAAATCACCGAGCACCAGAGGCAATGACGATGCGCGTACGGCCTCGCCTGCATGACGTTTCGAAGTCTCCACATCGCCAAGGCGATCAAGGCTCCAGAGCGCGCCGAGGCACGCACCACGAATGCCTGGTGGCGCATCTTTGTCCACCGCACGACGCGCGAAGACACCCTCTGCGTGAAAGCGACTCACGCTCACGGTCGTTGGCCCGCGTTGAAGCAAATCACGCATCACGACCACGGCCTTGAGGTGCCCTTCATCGAGCGGCGCGTCCCCACCCATCGTGCCTTCAAGCAACCAAAGCCCGCGCTCAAAGGCCGCACCGAGTACCCAATCAAGCTGCACCGCTTGGGCCGCATCGAAGAGCTCGCCATGCAGCGAGAGATCAAAGAGGCGCGTGGTCGCAGCGCCCAGATCCGTGAGCGACGGTTCATTTCCGATCGCTGCAGACACCTCGCGCATCACGCGATCTTCAAGGCCTCGAATGCCGATGAAGGCTGCTGCACCGAGTACCTCCGCGAGCGGCGCGAGACGTCCATGCGCGTCAAGCAAACGCGACTCGAGCTTCGCGAGCGCGGCACCTTCCAACGTTGCGCCCCACTGCGAGGCCTCGATGAGTGCACCGTCTTGATCCAGCTGCTGTTGAACAGACCACGCCTCCTCAAGCCCAGGGTCGGTCGCCCAGGCAGGGCCCGCAACGCGTACAAATCCCGGGATGCCGAGCACGAGCAGGCGATGAAGGACTCGGCTCTTCTCGCGACCCTTCGCATCCTTCAGCGACGTCGAGAGCCGCTCGGGCGTCCTCACCAAGGTGATGCCCACACGCGCGAGTTCATCGCGCACATTCGCCGCGAGCGGAGGACGCGGTGTGCCCGCTGCGAGCTTGCCCTCCTTGTCGCCCGAGAGCGCCAGCGCCACCTCACGCAGGATGGGCTCGGTGCGGGCCTGCAAGGTGCCTCGGTGCGCCCAGGGGGCAGGCACATCGAGGGCGTCTTTGACGAGCGCGCCTGCAAGGCCATCAAGCACATCGACACGCATCGTCACGGCGTGTCCACGCAAGTTCGAGAGCGCGCGTGTGAGCGAGCGGGCCGCGATCAAATCCGCTGTACTGAGCGGCTGCTTCTTCTGACGTACGCGCGTGCTCACCACTTCCATCACGCGGTCGGCCGCGCGCTCATGTCCCATCGTCCACACCCACTCGTGGTAGGCGGGCGAGGGCATGCCGGATTCGTATCCGGTGAACGCATCAAGGCGCTTGTAGGCATAGGGAACGAGGTCGCTTCCCGCGCGAATGTCGTTGTCTTCTTCATCCTTCGGGGGCGGCCTCGTGATGCTCGGCTCGATCTGCGAAACGCCTTGTTCTACAAGGGAAATCGCGTCGCGCTCCAAGACGGGCGCATGCCATCCACCACACACAACGACGACGCTCTTTCCCTCGCGCTGCGCATCTTGAAGTGCCCACGCCGTGTACTCGACCATCAACGCTTCACGCGGCGTATCGCGGTCGCCACCTCCGGCATCACCACGCAACTCGCGGAAGTAAAAACGCAGACGCTCTTCGAGCGGGTCGCTCGCATCTTCGGGTTGCTCAAAGAGGTGATCCCAGAGCGAGTCGAGATCATCGGTCGAGGTGCGCGCGATGAGCTCGCGCAGGATGCGCTCCGAGCGCGCCCTCTCTTGCGCATCCCGCAGCGCGCCCTCGCCATAGCGATTCTGCCGCTCTGAAAAGGCCTCGTGCCATGCAGGCAGATCACAGAAGCGCGGCGCTGCACCCACCGTACGCGCGGTCTCCAGCGCGACCCACTCGGGCGAGTATTCGCAGAAGGGTGTCCAGCTCACATGCCGTCGCGCACGATCTTGAAAGTGCGTGAAGATCGCGATGGGAAGGTCATGCCCGAGGAAGAGCTCTTCGATGCGCGCGTTGAAATCCGCGGGGCCCTCAATCAGCACGTATTTCGGGCGTTCGCGCGCGATCACACGACGCACAAGCGCAGCGCACGCCGGGGAGTGATGACGCACGCCGACCACATGAAGGCCTTGCTTGCGCCCATCCAAGTGTTGTCGCTCATCTGACATATGGCTCTTCGAGCACGCAGGATTTTGACTTCAGCGCGAGCGCGCCCGCAGGGAGCGACTGAGGCGTGGCAGAGCCACCAGGTGCTCCCCATGCTCGTACTTCGTACTGCGCGTGGTGTCCGCGCCGTGGCAAGGAGCGACCGAGGACGTAAGCCGCGATCAAGTCAAAAGACAAGTGCGGCATCAGCCGGGCAGGAGGTGGCGCGCCTCATAGAGCGCCCGCCAATGTTCGCCGCTGCGCTTGCTGACGCGCTGCTCGAGGTAGCGACGGATCTTCTTCAAGTCCTCCGCGTTGTCCTTCGCAGCGGTGCCGGTGAGGCACTCGACGACATCGGAGGCTGTGCCCGCATCACCGCGCAAGAACCAGCCGCGCACACCGACCGCATGCGCCACGCTCACGGCCTCGGCCGTCGACATCACGCTTGAGAGTTTCTCGATCGCGTTGCCGTCTTCGACCTCACCCGAGCGCAGCTCACGGAAGGTCGTGACGAGCACTTCGATGAGCCCTTGCGAGGGCGTAAGCGGAACGCCTGAGCGTGCGAGCAAGCGCTTGGCTTCCTCCTGCACGAGCGCGATCTCCGCCTTGAGGTCGAGGATCGGAAAGACCGTCTCGAAGTTGAAGCGACGCTTCAATGCCGCGGACATTTCATTGACGCCGCGATCGCGCGTGTTGGCCGTGCCGATGACGTTGAAACCATCGCGCGCGTAGAGCATCCCGTGCTCGCCTTCGAGCTCAGGCACGGCGAGCACACGGTCCGAGAGGATCGAGAGGATCGCGTCCTGCACCTCAAGCGGACAGCGGGTGATCTCCTCGAAGCGCACGACCTGCCCAAGCTTCATGCCTTGGTAGATCGGGGCAGGAACCAGCGCGCGCAGGCTCGGGCCCTCGTTGACGAGGAGCGCGTAGTTCCAGCTGTACTTGATCTGATCTTCGGTCGTTGATGCGCCGCCTTGGATCGTCAACGTCGAGGTGCCGGAGACGGCCGCTGCGAGCAGCTCACTCAAGAGCGACTTCGCTGTGCCCGGCTCGCCCACCAGCATGAGGCCGCGGCTCGTTGCGAGCGTGACCATGCAGCGGTCGATGAGCGATGCGGGACACACCAGCTTGCGGCGAATGCCGAGCTGCGTATCGCCAAGGATGAACGTGCGCGCGGCACGAAGAGAGAGCGCCCAACCAGGAGGCTTCGGCCCCTCGTCGTTGGCTTGCAGCTTCGCCAATTCGTCCGCGTACATCACCTCGGCAGGCGGACGCTGCAATGTGACTACTTGGTCACCTTTTGCCGAAGTGGCTTCCTCTGTCTTCTTCGTGCGCGCCATCGCTCAGCCCGCCTTCTTGACCCCTGCGGCGAACTCCGCGAGGTTCTCTTCAAGCGTGCGACGCATGAGGTTCACCATCTCGATGCGCAGCGTCTTCTTCGTCAGCGCGTAGTGACCGCCTGCAATCGCAGCCAAGCGATTGGCCTCCGCGATCACTGCGACCTCGTGATCCGCAGGCTCTACGACACGATCGAGCCAGCCAATTTCGCGCGCAGCTTCGGGCGCGTAGGTGTTGCCGAGCAGCGTGGCCTCAAGGAGGCGCTTCGGTTCAATCCACGAGCGCGCGAGCTCATGCGCGAAGATCGGCACGGGCATGCCGAGGCCAATCTCCGTGAGGCCAAGCTTGAAGTCGCCCTCCACGCCGATGCGCACATCGCCGCATGCCGCGAGAAGCACACCGCCGGCGAGGGCATGTCCCGTCACGCCCATCACGACGGGCTGCGGATGCAACAAGAGGCGCAGGTAGAGGTCTGCACCGATGCGCACCAGGGCCGACGCGGCCTCGGGCGAGCTCATCATCACTTTCAGATCAAAGCCCGCAGAGAAGCGCCCTGGGCGACCCAAGAGCACGACGACTTTCGCCTCTTCGCTGGCACGCGTGAGCGCTGCACTGAGCGCCTCGAGCATCGCGGGGGAGAGCGCATTGGCCTTGCCGTCATCCATGCGAATGACAGCGACTTGATCTCGAACTTCGAATGTTACGGGGCTCGTCATGCCGCGCAGCTTCGCACGACTCGCCATGCTTTCGCGCGCGTTACGGACACGTGCAGGGCGTGCACTCACCCGCACGAAGAAGGACGCGAATCATGCAGATCGCAAGGTCCTGACCGAGCGCGCTGTCAGCACACTCGGGAGCCCAGGGTGGCGCGCCAAAATCCGTGCACCCTGTTGCGGTCCACCGACTCGGGCACGCACCACACGCCGTGCGCATGCTCTGTTGGTACCACTCGCAAGCGCACGTCCCGCACACCGCAAGGCCTCTGTTGTCGAAGATGGTGCATGTGCCGATGCCTCCGCGACTCGCGCATGCGAGCACCTCCGCATCGGTAAATGCGGCTTCGTTTTCGAGGATCGCAGCACACGCTCCTGCATCCGACATCGGCGCATCGAATCCAACGTCGCGTGGCGCATCGGACCCAACATCCAGAGGCGCATCGAATCCAACGTCAACGACGAGGGCATCGCTCATCGCGGCATAGCTCATCGCGGCATCGCTCATCGCGGCATCGCTCATCGCGGCATCGTTCATTGCCGCGTCGCTCATCGCAGCATCGCTCATCGCGGCATCGATCCCTGAATCCATCCCTACATCGCTCGGCTGAAAGCGAACGCGACCGCAAGCCGTCAGCGCAAGGGAAAGTGCCAGCCATGCGAGCTGTGAACGCATCGCGCGATCGTATGTAAATCGCGCCTCGAAAAGAATCGACACGCAGCGGTGTGCCCCGCGTTTTGCGCCTGCACCGCCACACATGCCGTACGCTCTTGTCATGAACTTCACGCATTCACTTCGCGCCACCGCCCTCGCATCTGGCCTCGGCCTGATGAGCCTCGTCGGCTGCACCAATGGACCACCGACCTCGTCATGCCCTGGTGTGGGCTGCCTTTGCACCGATGCGACCAACTGCATCTGCGCAAATGGGTTCGCGTGCAACCGAACCTGCGGCGCGGATTGCAACATGCAGTGCAACGCAAGCGCGAACTGTGACCTCACGTGTCAGAGCACCTGCAACGTCATCTGCGCTGACGGCTCGGACTGCCTTGTCCGCGCGACCGCCAGCGCCAACCTGAGCTGCGCGCCGAACGCGCGTTGCGAGA
>JBILQT010000101.1:0-23585 GCA_044373065.1 Sandaracinaceae bacterium | reverse complement strand
TATCCCGATACACTCGCGATAGGGTTTTCTCATTCATCGATTCGATGCGGGCTCACGCTGAAGCTCAAAAAGTGCGAGGGCGATGTCCCACTTTCTCCGGTCACCCACACCAAGAGAGCACAACCTTTCTCTGCTCCTTTTGAGGTGAACCGTGCTCCCGCTCCTTCGTACTTCACTGGCTCCGCTGGTCGCGTCATGCGCGCTGATGGCGTCCGCGAAAGGCCATGCCCAAAGCACAGAGCTTCCGAGCGTCCTTGTGGTGCTCCCCGAGGCGCGGCACGAGGCGATGCTCGCGGCGCTTCGTGTCGAGCTCGCTGGCCAGGCGCGCGTGATCGAAGGCGCGTGCCCCAGTGAAGGCTGCACAACGACATCCGTGCGTGTTGCGGCCGAGGCCCAAGGCGCAGCGCAGGTCGTGTGGGTGACCTTTCCACAAGGAGAGATCGCGCCGGCCGAGGTGCGCGTGATGCGGATCACCTCGATTCATCCGCGCGAGGCGATGTTGCCGAGCGCATGGGATGTCGTGGAGCCGCGCGTGATGGCCGCGGTGGCCGCGAACCTCGTCGCGTCGGGTGAGCCGAGCCCAGAAGCGGGGCCTCTGGCGTCACCTGGGCCCGAAGTGACCGTGCAGCGGGTCCAAGCAAGCGAGCCTGTTGTCCCGCCAGCTCCGCTTGAGCCGACGCCCGGGCCAACGCCCGAGCCAACACCGAGCGAGAGCGACGCGCCCGGGCCCTTCACGCTTCAGGTCGGCTTCGGCTACGGGCATCACCACGCACCGGGCAGGGAGGCACAATTCACCGGCGTTCCGCTCACGCTCGCGCTCTACGGGCAGCTCACCGAGTGGGCCGCGATAGGCATTCGCTTGCGCGGGCACGCCGGTGCCTCATCGATTGAAGGTGTCGGCGGCGGCGGGCTCATCGGTGTGCCCTCCTTGATGCTGACCTTGCACGAGCAACTCACGCCAACGCTCGGGATTCGCTGGGGCGTGCACGTCGAGGGCGGTCTCAACTTTTACGGCAGGGACTTCAATACCTGGTCCTTCGGACTTGGCGTGGGGGCCTACGTGACCCTGGAGGTCGGCCCGCATATGGGCTTCCAATTGGACTATGATATCAATATGTACGGATTCGGAGAACGCGGCGCCTTCTTCGATGGCATGGGCTCGCTGAGCTACGTCCACCGTTTCGAGTAGGGGTCGCGGATGTGGCCCTTTCGCAATGTTGCGGCTGCTCTTGGGGGCAAGCGTGCAAGCGTGCCTCCGCCCGAAGAGAGCGTGCTGCGCGACCTCTTGGCCGACGCACGAAAGTGGATCGTCCGCTACGCCGGGCCGCGTCACGACCTCGATGATTTGGTGCAGGAGGCGATGGTTGAGCTCGTCGTCGCACTCGATGCCTTTCGCGGGGACTCAAGCTTGCGCACGTATGCGCATCGCATCGTCCTGCGCACGACCGCACGCGAGCTCGCCAGGCGACGCAACCACGAGCGACGCAATGAGCTGGTGTTGGTCGATGCCGAGGATGCACGCGCCAACCCCGAGCGCGCGCTCCTCGATCAAGAGGCGCTCCGACACTTCTACGATGCACTCGGGACGCTCTCGCCCAAACGCCGAAACGCCTTTGTTTTGTGTGCGATTGAGCGCCTTGCCCACGAAGAAGCGGCACGCATTGAAGAGGTATCCGTCGACACCCTTCGTGCGCGACTCAAGCACGCGCGCAGCGACCTCGAAGCGCTCGTCCAACAAGACCCACTGCTCGCCCCCTACCTCGGAGATGCACCATGAGTGACCTGCGTTTGGTCCCGAGCGACCCACTCGCGCGCTTGGTCGAGCGTGCCTCAAAGCAGACGCCAAGGGCCACAGACGATGCAGCGCTCCTTCGCGATGCGCTCGTGGTCGGACGTGCGCGCATTCGTCATGCACGGAGGCGTCGCTGGATGATGGCCACGTCGGCGCTCTGCCTCTCACTGCTCGCGCTGGCCGTGAGCCTGCCCTTTGCGATGCGATCCGCGCCAGAGCACGCGCCCCTCGTTTCCTCGCCGGTGGCCCCACAGGTCACACCGCCGATCGCATCCGAGCCCGAAGAACGCACATCGACGATGGCGCTCGGTGCACATCGTGTAGAGACGACGTCGGGAACACGGCTCTCGCTTCAGGAGGGCTCGCTTGCAGATGTGTCGCTGCGCCTCGATGCGGGCGCGGCCCTCTTTGATGTGGCGCCCCTGGGCCAAGGTTCGTTTGAGGTGCATGCGCCTGACCTCACCGCAATCGTGCACGGGACGGTCTTCGCGATGCGCGTACAGGAAGGGCGCACGCGCGTGGATGTCTTCGAGGGGCGCGTGGAGGTGCGCGGTGATTTCGGCGCGCAGATGCTGACGCGCGGCGAGTCGTATGCGCCCACCTCGAGCGCGCTCTCACCCCTTCTTGCCCAGCTCGGTGAGGAGGCTGCGCGCATGCGGGAGGAGCGCGCGATTCCGTCCTCGACTTCGTCCACGATGCCCTCGCATCGACGCACGACCGTCACACTCGCGCAGCTGGAGGCATGGCGCGATGCAGGCGAGTTCGATGTCGTGCTGGAAGCGCTGCGCGATGCCACACCGCCAAGGGATGAGGTGGGCGCGTGGGCGATGGTCGAAGGAGACGCGGCGCGCGCACTCGGGCACGACCGCGAGGCCGCGCTTGCGTACATCCGTGCGAGTGAGTCGCTCAGCCCAAGCCGTGCAGCCGTCGCTGGTTTGCTTGCTGCGCGGCGCCTCGAGCGCCTCCATGAAGACGAGCGTGCACTCGCCGTGCTCGCGTCCTCGCATGCCGCAGATAGAGGCGCGCCGCTCGAGGAACAGGCGCTGGCCACACGCGCCCTCCTTCGCAGTCGTCTGGGTCACATCGACGAGGCACGTGCCGATGCGCGCGACTACCTCGTCAGCTTTCCAAGCGGGCCGGGTGCTGCGCAGATGGAAGCGCTTCTTCAACCTTGAGACCCCGCGCCCATTCAACCATATTGAGATATTGCTTTCACACGTTCGCAATCATATCGCATCGCGTGGGGACGTCTTCATCACCAGAAGACGCGTCTCGCTCATGTCTTCGATCGCACTGCGAATGCCCTCGCGCCCAAGGCCTGAGTCTTTCACGCCGCCATAGGGCATGTTGTCGACGCGGAAGCTCGGGACGTCATTGATGAGCACGCCGCCCACCTCGAGCTCATCCCAGGCGCGCATCGCACGGTCGATGCTCTGCGTATACACGCCTGCTTGAAGGCCGTACTTCGAGTCGTTCACCTCGCGCAAAGCCTCGTCGAAGTCGGTGAACGAGGAGAGCGTCGCGACGGGGCCAAAGGCCTCCTCGGCATAGAGCGAGGTCGCGCGTGGGACGTTCTCCAGAATGCTCGCCTCGAGCATCACGCCTTGGCGCTTGCCGCCACACAAGAGACGCGCGCCCTGGACCTCGGCCTCACGCATCCAGCCCTCCAGACGCTTCGCTTCACTCTCCGCAATCATCGGCCCAATGAACGTCGATTCATCGCGCGGGTTGCCCATCACAAGCGCCTTGGTCGCCGCGACAAAGCGCTCACGGAAGGCCTCGTAGAGCGAGGCGTGCACAAGGATGCGCTGCACGCTGATGCAGCTCTGCCCCGATTGGTAGAACGCACCAAAGACGATGCGCGGAACCGCGACGTCGAGGTCTGTGCCCTCATCGACGATGCAGGCCGCATTGCCGCCGAGCTCAAGCACGACCTTCTTCTTCCCCGCGCGCGCCTTGAGATCCCAACCGACCTGCGGCGAGCCCGTGAACGAGAGCAGCTTGAAGCGCTCATCGGTGCAGAAGAGGTCGGCGCCATCGCGATGCACGGGCAAGATCGAGAACGCGCCCTTGGGCAGGTTCGTCTCGCTCAGCACCTCGCCGATGAGCAACGCGCCGATCGGTGTGCGGCTCGCGGGCTTCATCACCCAGGTGCATCCCGCGGCGATCGCAGGCGCGATTTTGTGCGCGGCCAAGTTGAGCGGAAAGTTGAAGGGCGCGATGAGCGAACAGGGCCCAACAGGCACGTGCTGCGTCATGCCGCGGTAGCCACGCGCACGCGCTGAGATCTCGAGGTTGAGCACCTCACCACCGATGCGCACCGCTTCTTCTGCTGCGACGGTAAAGGTATCGATGAGCCGCGTCACCTCTCCGCGTGCATCACGAATGGGCTTGCCCGCTTCGATCGTCAGCGCCTCAGCAAACTCATCCTGACGCTCCTTGAAACGCTTCACGCAATGATCGAGGACAGCCTTGCGCTCATACGAGGGCATCTTGCGCATTGCCTTCTGCGCCTTGTCTGCCGCATCGATCGCTCGCTCAATTGCCCCGCGATCAGCCAGCGCAACACGCGTCGCGACCTCACCCGTGTATTTGTCCGTGACCTCCAGCGAGGTGTTGGGCGCCTCGGGCGCATTCGCGAGGTAGTAGGGATAGGAGGCTTTGAGCATGGAGCCGTTCTACTCCAACGCGCGAGGATGCGGCGGGCTCAGCGGGGCGGCGCCACCGTGAAGCTCGCCACGCCCGTCTCGATGCGCACGCTTCCATCGCTCAAGCCGACCGCGGAGAACCCGCCCGTCGAACCGGTCGCGTTGTCGAAGTGGCCGACCTCCGTCTCGGTGCCATCGAGTGCGATGTGGATGAGCACAAGCTGCTCCCAGATCGTCGACTCGTTGCAGGTGCTCCAAGTCACCCCGCAGTTGCGCGTGGTCTCCCAATCGCGACGCACATTCCAGAGGCCGTGGCGCGTGTGCCCGTAGAGCCACGAGGGCGAGAGAACGGGATGCGGGGTGGCATCGCCTACGATGTGGAAAGTGCCCTGATCGGAGGGCCATTCCGCCGTTGTGAAGTAGACGACGTGACCATCCTCGGTGCCGCGCAGGTCCCAGGCAGAGCTGGCGAGGCGCGTCCATGCGCCCGAGGTGTCACGGGCGTGAAGCACGTTGTCCATGAGCAGCGTGACGGTGCCGGACTCGAACACGAGCGCATCCGGCATGCTGAGCTCGCCGAGCGCATCGAAGCCCTCGCAGACGTCACCGGTGTTGCGGAGAAAGCAGAGCTGATGAAACGGCGCCTCACCCGCTTGGCCGCCCACAAGCAGAGCCAGCGCAATGGTGCCGTCGGCGTCGATGTCGACGGCCTCGATATTCAAGGAAGGGTCCGCACGACGAACGATCGCTGCCGCCTCCACACGTGCAGAAAGATCGGTCTGCACACTTCCATCGAAGGCCACGAGGCGGTCGCGATTCTCGTCATCCACCGCGAGCACGACCTGCGAATCGGAGCGTGATGCGAGGGCACCAAACTCCGCCCAGCCCTCGTAGCCCGCCGTCTGAAAGAGCACGCGCTCGGTGCCTGCCTCGCGGCGAATGACCTGAATCATGCCGCCTGCAGCGCGCGTGTAGACGCCATCGCGACGCGCGTCGCGCACCGCCAAAGACGACACCCAGTTGGCCTCGCTCGAGACCTCCAGTACCGGGCTTGTCCGCACAGGCAACGCACGTGGTTGGAAAGGCGTGGGCGGTGTGTAAGTCGAGCAAGCCGAAGCGAAACAAGCCACCAAACCGAGTGCAATCGAGCGTGTCATCACGAACCTCCGCTCGGGGTTAGAGCACAGGGCAGACCAGGCGAATCGCCTGCGTTTTCAAGCGATTTCTCTATCCGCGTGTGTGCATGTGCAGCGCACTGCACGGCCCCTGCGCAGAGGGCAGCACGCCCCCAGTCCTCGACTCAAGCCTTCGGCGGAAACTGCGACGTGCTTGGAATCCCGAGTTCCAACGTGACGCGCTCGCCTTCGACCTCGAGCTCCACGCGATCACCCTCGGGGCCGATCAGCGCCTCGGCGTAACCCATGCGGCCCTGCCTGCGTGTGATCCCAACGCCGCCCAGTCGCACGGTCACCGTTGGGTCGGAGTACGCCGCGAGGACACCATCGGCGAAGCGATAGAGCTCGACGGCGTGTTGACCCAGCGTGAGTTCGGCAACCCTTCGCCCCTCGCCCGGGTCGCGAATCGGCGATGCGCTCGACTCCGCCGCAAGACGCAACCCACTGCTGAGCGAGGGCACAGCAACGGGCGTTTCGAGTGCCTCAAGCATCGCCAGGGTGCGGCGCGCCTCTGGAGAACGCTCGACGCGCAGGGCAATCTCCGCGAGGTGGAATCCGTCTGCCGCACCACTGCGGAAGATGCGCAACTCCGCGTCGGTGATCTGGATGGCATCGGCTTTGGCACTGCGGGGAGGGCGCACAGGCTCGGGACGTTGCGTCAGCCTCCGAAGACCTTCGCGTGCGAACGAAACACCCGCGAACTCTTCCTCCAAGCTCGGGCCCATCCGCAAAAGCGCCGCCGAGCCGACACGCCGCAACGAGTCTTTGTGTCGCAGCGAAGCCCTGGCGAGACCGCCCTGCGCGTCGAGCGCGACCGTCAGCGCGAGTGTCTCCAAGAGTGCATCGGTGGCGGCTTTCGGTGAAAGCGCATCGACAGCCCTCTCCCAACGCCGCGGCAGCGGCAAGGGTGCCGTGTCAGCAAGCCGCGGCGCAGACTTGGTTCCCTCCAGAGCGGCTTTGGTCGCGACGGCTTTGGTCGAGACGGCCTTGATCGAGACGGCTTTGTCCGCAGGAGGTTTGTCCGCAGCAGGCTGCTTGGGCTTCGGGCTCTTCTTCGCCTTCGCCGGTGCATCCGGTGGATTCGAAGGTGGTTCTTTGCGCGGCATGGTCCTCGGTCGGGAGAGAGAAAGAAGACTGACGTGTTCAGCGCTTACGACGCTCGGGTCGCGGCTGGCCTGCATCGGCGCGGCGTGCGCGCATGGTCTCGACGACGACATCGCGAATCGCCGCGATTTCCTCGTCATTTGGCGCGCGAACCACCCAGGCATCCATCGCCTGCGTGACAACTTCGCGACCGCGCTCGATCCACTTGTAGAGACGATCTTTGCCGATCGGCTCAGGGAAACCGATCGCCGCCTCGACATCGTCCGAGTCGAGCTCGCGCACCAAGCGATAGAAAGCGGCACGACCTTGTGCGCGCTGGGTCAGGCGCAAGTTGGGACGGCTCTCGCTCTCCTCGACAAAATGAAGAATTGCCTCTTCGATGCGGCCGTAGCGGTCCTCGAGCATCTCGGGCGTCGCGCGCTCTTCGTTGTCCGCCTGCACGCTCTCCAGCGGGTCGTGGGCAGCCGAGTGGACCAGGCCGTGGTCCAGCGCATCGACATTGCGCGTACGAATCTGATCGATGTGCTTGTGCCGAAGGATCGTCGAGATCCACTTCGCCGCCGCGAGCGGCACTTCCGCGGTCATGCGCTGGACGTTCCGCATCACAGCAAAGAGCGTCTCTTGCTCGATGTCTTCCGCGTCCGGGCCGCGACCTCGACCGCGTATCCAGGCGCGCACCGTGGCCCACGCGGGTGCGTGATGCGGCGCCATCGGATCCTCCGAACGACGCAGTCCGTCGAGCGCCTGGTAGAGGAGGCTCAGCGCGTCGTCTTCTGTGCGGACAATCGAGGCCGATGGTGAGTTGGAGGGGAGGTTCGTACGGCCCACGGGGCGTGAGCTAGCACATCGCACGCACCGTCGAGCGAATCGTTGGGCAGCGAGGTGAGCAGACCCAACGCGACCTCACCCAAGCGCGCTCACTGAAGGAGTGCCTGCATCGCTTGCTGCATGCCGCCCTCGGGGAAGAGCACGAGGTAGCGCGCTGCCGTCTCACGCGCGCCCGCAGCATCCCCGGAGGCATCCTGAGCACGCGCGCGCAAACCAAGCGCACGCTCGGCGTAGGGGCTCTCCGCAAGGTTCACTGCATCCAGCGAGGCCAAGCTTCCACGCGCATCGTGAAGCTCCTGGTAGCGGAGCGTCGCCGCACGGAACGCAGCCTCGGGACGCACGGACGAAACGCCTGTGCGCGCAAGCGAATCGTACGCCGTCGCAGCCGCATCAAAGCGCCGCAAACCTTGAAGCGCCTGGGCCTCCACAAGACGCGCATCGACATCACTTGGATGCGTCCGAAGCACGCTCTGCGCAGAGGCAAGCGCGCCTTCAAAATCTCGCGCGGCGACGAGTGCATCCAGGTCGACACGCAAGGGCCGCTGCGTCGCGGGCTCAGTCACCGTCGCAGGCTCGGTCACCCTCGCAGGCTCAGTCACCGTCGCAGGCTCAGTCGCAGGTTCGACGCGTACAGCATGCGGCATCCGCTCGCGTGCAAGGCGCGCTGCCTCTCCTTCACGCTGCAACGCAACAGGCGAGGCTGCCGCAACAAGACCGCGCCCCGAGGCATAGCGCTGGCCTGCAGCGACCATCGTTTGCGTCGCGCCCTCGCGCACTTCCACGCGGCCTTCAAAGACATGCACGAGCGACGCGTTGCCCTCGCGCGAGACAGTAAACACCGTGCCGCGCACGCTCACTTCGAGTTCGTCCGTCTCGACGACAAACGAGCCCTCCGCGCTGAGGGGCACGACATCGAAGAGTGCCTCACCCGCGTGCACGGAGATGACACGCGACTCGTCCGTCACGCGTGCGAACACGACCTCGGAACCGGCCGTGCGCGTCACGCGATCGCCCGTGGCCAAGCTCACGATTTCGGTGTGCTGAGGCGCTGCGACATGCGTCTCTGGCCATGCGAACTTGAATGCGAGGAGGGCGGCGGCCGCGAGTGCAAATGCACCAAAGACAAGGTGCCAGGTTGGACGCGAGGGGACGCGCGCTCGGCTCACGTCGCGCTGAATGCGGCGCTCTCCTTCGAGCATCGCTTGGAAGATTTGCGCATCGCGTTGCGCGGCCGTCGGCAGGCCTGGCTCCGCATCTTTCGCTGCACGAATGAGCTCGCTCAGCACGCGCTCATCTTTCGTCTTTTGGGTCATTCGTCGCCTCGTTCTGTCATGCCGTCGCGACCGCGAAGCAGCTCCTCGGCGTAAGGGTCGCCGCGCATCAATCGCGCGATTTCATTGCGTGCCTGCATCAATCGCGCGCGGATGATCAGTGAAGGCACTTCCTCGATCTCGGCGGCCTCGGCCGGTGTCAGCCCGTCGATTGCACAGAGCACAAATGCGACGCGACGCTTAAGCGAGAGCTTGTCGAGACAGCGGTAGAGCTTGTCGAGTGTCTGACGCTGCGAGACGCGCTCCTCAGGGTCATCGCCAGCGCTCGCATGGCTCTCGTCGAGTTCATCACTGCTCACTTTGCCGTAATATCGAAATGCCACGCGCACAGCGATGCGGTTGGCCAATGTCGCAAGCGATGCGCGGCCTTCAAACTTGGGAAGCGCACGGGTCACTTCGATCAGCGTCTCTTGCACCGCATCATCGAGATCCGCGCGCGGGCCGAGCAGGCGAAAGAGGCGGCTTCGCACCTCGGGAAAGAGCGCGCGCAATGCGCTCTCGACCATCGTGCGGTCGCCCTCGCGCAGCAACTCAAGCGTCTCTTCATCGAGCCTTCGCCGCGTATCGAACGACGCGCACTTCGGCTCAAGCCATGCAGAGTCGCCAGGAGAACGCACCACGGTGAGCATACAGGCTCAGTGCGCACCCCAAGGCCCAGCGTTGCTTTTCTTTTGGGCTCATCCACCGCAGGTGAAACTTGGGAGGCTCGCGGAGCACGCGGTGACAATCGCATCGAGCGTGCAGGCTGAGCCGGTGCAGTCGGTGAGCGTATTGGGGTTCACATAAGGAAAGATCTCCGTGGCGCCTGTGGGTGCTGCCGGCGTGCCGCCACAGCGCGTGATCACACCGTTGATGTAGTTCACGTTGTCCACCGGGATGCTCGTCCCAAGCGCATCGAGGCAGCTTCGCGCTTCATTTGGATCGCTGAACGACCGACAGAATGTGCCGCTGGCGAAACAGGCCAATGCAGCGTTGAGCAGCGACGTGTTGCCGCGCGTGCAGAGCTCGCGGTAGCCGCGCCACAAACACACCCGATCGGTGCTCCCTTCGCAGCGCGCGATCATCGCATCCACGCTCGCCTGGCATCTCGCAACCGCTCCTGGCTCGACGAACGCATCACGCGGGACAAACGCATCCTGACCCGCATCGCCAGCGCGGAACGCGTCGCTTGCGGTGAACGCATCCCCTGACGAGAAGGCATCGTTTGACGCGAACGCGTCCGGCCTCGATGCAGCGTCATTCATGTCCGTAGTTGGATTGGGGCAGCCTGCAAGGGTGACGACCCAGAGCGCAGCGAGTGAGAGTGGGCGATGCGTTGAAGACACGTTGATCCTTTCGATGCGGCGCTCACGCGAGGCCACGCCAGATCAGTGCGACGCTGAGGCAGGCTCGTGAGTTCTTTGTGCTGCGAACTTCGGAGAATCGACATGGATGAATTCGAGAAGACGATCGCGACCGAGGCGGGCCATGTTCGCTACCAAGAGAAGGTCTCCATCCCCTCCTTGATGCGTGGACTCCTGCTCGGAAGCCCTGTGCTCCTGGCCACCTCACTCGGCACGTTCGGCGCATATTCGGGCGGATTTCACTGGGCGGTGGGCGTTGCGGCTGGGCTTGGAATGGGTGCGGTTGCGGGCCTCGCGAACCTCGCACTCATGGGCCAGCGCGTCGTGGTTTCGGATCACGCGATCGACATCTACGTCGGCATCCGCAAGCGTACGTTTGCGCTCAGCGACGTCGTCCAAGTCGAGCGCGCGACCTACCGGCTGCGAGACTTTCCGCTCGGTCGCGACGGTGTGAAGCACTCGCTCACGGGCGACATGGCATTCACACAAACGCTCTCCTCGACCGGCATCTCGCTCACGCTGCGCAACGGCAAGAAGGTGTTCATTTCCTCGTCCGATCCCGACGCCTTCACACGCGCAATCCAGACACAGACACCGATGCAAGTGCGTGTCGCCGCGCCAGACGAAGCCCAAGACGCAGCACTTGAGGCTGAGGCAGAAGAAGCGAACCCGAAGGCCTCGCGTCGCGCGTAGCGATCAGCGAAATCCGATCCCGAGGAAGACGTTCGTAAAGAGCGTCCCAAGGCCTGGGTCGAGGCGTGCGAAGAGACCAAGCTCGATGCGGGCGCGAAAGACAAGGGCGCTGTTCGCATCCGGTGTCGAGATCCCAAACGCGCCGCCCAGGCGGCCACTTGTCAGGATGTCTCCGCTCCGAGGCGTGCTCGCTTCGACCAACCCATGAAGCGCAAGACCGCCAAGGGCTCCGACGTCGAGAGACACTTCGCCCAGTGGAATGCCCGCGCCTACGAAGAACACGAAGTCGCCCATGAGGCTCTGCTCGTAGCTGCCATCAATGCCCTGCTCGAGACCGAACGAGCCGCTGAACTCAGCACGCAAAAGCTCCCACTGCAGGCCACCGGTGAGGCGCTGAACGATGTGCGCGATGTTGCTTCGCGCGCTGAAATTCCATACGGCGCCGACCATTCCGTCGAGCGCAAAGTAGCCGTGCACCTCGCCATCGCGGACATCACTCGCCAACGTCGCATCGTCGATCGGACTCGAGAGATCGAGTGTGCCCACCTCTTGCGTCGGCGGCGCTTCAATCGGAGGCGCTTCAATCGGAGGCGCTTCAATTGGTACTTCACTCGGCGGCGCTTCACTCGGCGGCGCTTCACTCGGCGGCGGTGCTTCGGTCGTCGGCGACTCAGTCGGCGACGCGACGGCTTCCTCGTTGGGGGTGGGCTCAACGGGCAACGGCTGAACGGGGACCACGATGTTCAGCTCATCGAGCGCGCTCATCGCGATGACTGCAAACACGCGTGGAGAGACGCGCGCAAGAGGGCGCGGCAAGACCGCATAGCGATGCGTCCCATCCGCTGCAAGTGCGTGCACTTGGCGCGCTTCAATCCACAGCGTCGCGTGAGCTTCAGCCGACGCCGCACGCAGTTGCGCGGCCTCCTGACGCGCCTCAAGCGATGCCCCCGTCAAGCCCGGCGCGGTCACGAGCGAGAGCGAGCGCAGCCCCAACTCGGCGCGAAGACGCGAGAGCAGACGTGCATCCAAATCCTCATCCTGCGCGAGCACGATCGTATTCGCAGCCTGGGCCTGCACCTGCGCGGCGAAGCCCAACGCAAGAAGTGCCACAAGCGTGGCGAGCCAAGTCTTCTGCCGAGGAACAAGCGTCATCGCGGGTTCAGTGTGCGTTCCACGGCCGCGCGTGAGTTTTTTGAGCGTGGCAACGCGCCAAAGTTACCCCGCGTCCGCAAAACAATCAGCTCATCGCTGAGGCCTCTCTTGACGCCCTCCAAACCGATGACTAGGCAGCGGCCCACGTCGGTCGGCGAGTCGGCAACCCTTCGCGCCATCGACAACAACGTTTTGCAAGTGGTGCCCGCAAGGGAAACCAGCAACTGCCAGGAAAAGGAAGTCACCATGAAGATTCGTCCCCTCCACGATCGCATCCTCGTCAAGCGCCTCGATGCCGAACAGAAGACCAAGGGCGGGATCATCATCCCCGACAGCGCCAAGGAAAAGCCGATCGAAGCGATGGTCATCGCTGTCGGCAATGGCCGCACCAACGACAAGGGCGAGGTTCGCGCCCTTGAGGTGAAGGCCGGCGACCGCATCCTCTTCGGCAAGTACTCGGGCACCGAGGTGAAGATCGACGGCGAAGAGCACCTGATCATGCGCGAAGACGACGTCCTCGCCGTCCTCTGATCTGCGCCTCGCCACTCAATATTCAGCAATCGAATTCAGGAGAATCCCATGACCGCCAAGACGATTATCTACGATCAAAACGCCCAGGCCCGTGTCCTTGCAGGCGTCGATGCCCTTGCCAACGCAGTCAAAGTCACGCTCGGCCCCAAGGGTCGCAACGTCGTGATCGAGAAGAGCTACGGCGCGCCAAAGGTGACCAAGGACGGCGTCACGGTCGCCAAGGAAATCGAGCTCAAGGACAAGTTCGAAAACATGGGCGCACAGATGGTGCGTGAGGTCGCAAGCAAGACGGCCGACATCGCAGGCGACGGCACGACGACGGCCACCGTCCTCGCGCAGGCGATCTTCCGCGAGGGCTCGAAGATGGTGTCCGCAGGGCACGATCCGATGAGCCTCAAGCGCGGCATCGATCGCGCAGTCGAAGCACTCGTGGGCGAGCTCAAGAAGCTCTCGCGCGAAGTGAAGGATCACAAGGAGATCGCCCAGGTCGGCACGATCAGCGCGAACGGCGACACGTCGATCGGCGAGATGCTTGCGCAGGCGATGGAGAAGGTTGGCAAGGAAGGCGTCATCACCGTCGAAGAGGCCAAGGGCCTTGAGACCGTGCTTGAGGTTGTCGAAGGCATGCAGTTCGACCGTGGCTACCTCTCGCCCTACTTCGTGACCGACTCGGACAAGATGGAGGTCAACCTCGACGACCCCTACATCCTCTTCTCCGAGAAGAAGATCTCGAACATGCGCGACATGCTTCCGCTCCTTGAGGCGGTCTCACGCGCAGGCAAGCCGCTCCTCATCGTCGCCGAAGACGTCGATGGCGAGGCCCTCGCAACGCTCGTCGTCAACCAGCTCCGCGGCACGTTCAAGTGCGCGGCTGTGAAGGCGCCCGGCTTCGGCGATCGCCGCAAGGAGATGATGAAGGACATGGCGATCCTCACGGCCGGCCAGGTTGTGACGGAAGACCTCGGCATCAAGCTCGAGAACGTCTCGCTCTCCGATCTCGGCCGCGCTGAGAAGGTCAAGATCACGAAGGATTTCACGACGATCGTGAACGGCCGTGGCGACAAGAAGGAGATCACGGGCCGCACGGAGCTCATCCGCCGCCAGGCTGCGGATACGACGAGCGACTACGACCGCGAGAAGCTCCAAGAGCGCCTTGCGAAGCTCGCCGGTGGCGTGGCTGTGATCAAGGTTGGCGCTGCGACCGAGATCGAGATGAAGGAGAAGAAGGATCGCGTCGACGACGCCCTTCACTCGACGCGTGCAGCCTCGGAAGAAGGCATCGTCCCCGGCGGCGGCGTCGCGCTCATCCGCGTGCAGCATGTCCTCGACGGCCTCGACGGAACGGCTGAGGAGAAGGTCGGCATCAAGATCGTGCGTCGCGCGATCGAAGAGCCCCTTCGCCAGATCTCGTACAACGCCGGCCACGAGGGCTCGGTCGTTGTCGACAAGGTCCGCAACGGCAAGGGCGCGTTCGGCTTCAACGCCGCAACCGACACGTACGAAGACCTCCTCGCGGCCGGCGTCGTCGACCCGACGAAGGTTGTCCGCACGGCCCTCACGAACGCGGCCTCGGTCGCCAGCCTCCTTCTCACCACCGAGGCGATGATCGCCGAGGCGCCTGCGAAGAAGGATGGCGGCGGCGGTCACGACCACCACGAGCATCAGCACTGATCAAAACGACGGATCCGCGTTGAGCGGAGCGTCGAAACGACGAAGGGCACTGGAGCAATCCGGTGCCCTTTTTCGTGGGTCGCAAAAACCGATTTGCTTCTCAAGAGGGTTGTGGCTCCATCGCGCGATGAAGACGTTGGCTGTTTTTCCTCGCGGGAAAGTATCGTTCTTGGGGAATTGTTTGCTGGTCTCCCTCGCGGGAAAATCGTGGATTCCTCTGGCCGTCTGTGTCGCGCTCTTCCTGCCCCAGGCCGTTTGGGCCCAAGATGCGGTGCCCAGCGTGCCTACAGAAGCGGTCGAAGCGCCAGTTGAGCCGCCGCGAGCAGTCCAGGAGACAGCACGCGTTCAGGCCGCACCGACCGATGTGGTTCGCCTTCACAACGGCACGTTTCTTCGCGGAACGGTGGTTGAACAGAGTGCGACCGAGCTGGTGATCATGTTGCCGACGGGCGAGGTACGCCGCTACCCGATGTCCGTCATCGCTTCGGTAGGGCCCTACGAGCCGCGACCTGCTGCGACACCTGCCCCCAGAGTGGAAGTGCACATCCCTTCGTCGCCGCAAGCTTCGCTGCATGTTCGCAGTGAGCAACGCGGGCTCTCGCTCCAGCGTGTTCAAGGCTCGACGATGGTCACGGGCTGGTATCGAAACCAACCAACGCACTCGTTGGTGGATGACTTCGCTGTGATCTGCAACGCACCGTGTGACATCGAGATGGAGCGCGGCACTTACCAGCTTGGCGTAGCGCGGGGCACGGGGCGCGCAGTGCGTACAGGTGCGCCCATCGACATTCGTGGCACGACCACGCTGACGCTTCACTACGACGACCGGGAGGGGCTGCGCATCGCTGGTTGGGTGACGTTTTCCTTGGGCAGTGCGGGAGGCCTCGCGGCGGTCGTCGCATCGCTCTTTGTGACGTCAACGGCGTACGACCGGTTCGGAATCGCGCGGTCGTCGATCAACATGCCGCTCTTGATTACCGGTTGTGTCTTCCTGGGCGCGGGAATGCTCGTGGGACTGATCCTCGGTTTGCAGGGCGACGCGGCGGAGATTGCACAAGGTCGTGTTCGTTTCTGATGTTTCTGGCAGCCTTGCTGTCGTGACGACGAAACTCTCCAAGCAAGACCAGACGTTTGCGCTCGATCAACTTCGCAAGGGCAGCCCGTGTTGCCCTTTCTGCAAAGCCACGGGCAAGGCACTCAAGCCGAGCAGCGCGCCCGAGCGCGATGAGAGCCTCTTTGTCGAAGAGGGTGCAGAAGACCCATGCGAGCTCTTTCGCCTCGTCTCGTGCACCAAAGAAGCCCGCAACTTCTCATTCGTCTACCGCGCACCCAAGGGCATGCCGACGTGCCCCGAGTGCGAGAGCAACTTCGATGTGATCGCCTCTGCGGGCGGTGAATTCATGCCGCTCCAAGCGGCCTTTGATGCCTACGCGCAATGCTGGAACTGCAACAGCGAGCTGGGCGTCGTGAAGTACGAGGCTTGCGGCATTCGCGACGAGGGCAAGCCTGGCAGATAGGCGCGTTCCATATCTCAATATGGTTCACGCACTATTGCAATATGCTCATCGACTCGGAGCGACGCGCCTTTGCAGATGGAGGGCACCAAGCCTCGTCGCAAGCGCTGCGCTCATCGTGCCCGTAGCTCCGCACCGCGCGACCGTCAGCGTGGCATCGCTGTCTCCCTGGGCGAGCACGAGGAAGGTCTGTCCAGGCGTCGCACGCGCCAACGAGACACGCGGGTTCACCGCAACGCGCAGCTGTGCGGGAGGCGTCCCCTTCCATGCGGCGACGACGCGTAGCGTGGCCTCAGTGGCCGTGACCGATTCGATCACGCCCTCGAAGACGTAGCGACTCGCGCGCACTTCGTTCGGCAGCTGCGGAGGCGCGCAGCGCGCTTCGACGGAGGTAGGCGCCAAGAGCACGAGGCCTGCAAGGAGCCCTTCGAGGAGTTGTCGTCGCTGCATGCGTTGACTCTACGCCGCAATCGCACGCTGCCTAATTCGCCAAATTTCTATACTATTTCAACAATACTCAATGCGCACGGAAGGTTTATGTGATGTCCGTTTGAGGTCGTTTGATGACCGTTGAGGAGGGGCCTCCATCACAACTCATTTGTGGCAGCGATGAACGCCGCCGACGAACCAAGGATGCCCCCCATGTCGCTCTTCTTCTCGGATCTCTACGTCAACACGGTCGCCAAGGGTCTGCTTCAGCCAGGCGAGCAAGTGCTTCACCGCGTCAGCGCGAGCCATGTGCCCTGGTGGTCGATGGGCATCCCGATGTTCAGCAGTCAGTACCTGGTGCTCGCGACGAATGCGCGCCTTGTGCTCGTGAAGCACAAGAAGGGCTTCCTCACCGGCGACCGCATGGAGAGTGTGGACTCGATGCCCTGGCAGTCGGTCTCCGAGGTGAAGCTCAGCGGCATGTTCGCGAAGAAGAAGATGCGCGTCTCGGGCGATGCCGGTGCAGGCAAGGTCGACCTCGCATTGAGCGTCACGGGCGGCATGTTTGAGATCCCCAAGAACGTCGATGATGGCAAGGCCATCGCGACACGCTTCTCACAGATGAAGGCCCTTCCCTCTTGAGTGAGCCTCCGCGCCGATCGCCGGCATGATTCGAAGCTTGTCGGCGATCGGAAGCCACGCGAGAGTGCGCCGATGAGCACTCCGAACGAGACCCCAAAGACGACGGTCGCAACGCGCACGCTGGGCAACACTGGCGTGCAAGTCTCGGAGGTCGCGCTGGGCACTTGGGGCATCGGTGCGAACGCCTACGGGCCCGTGAACACGGCGCAATTTGAAGACACGGTGCGCGCGGCTTGGGATGCGGGCATCACAACGTTTGATGTCTCGCCCTCATGGGGCGATGGCATCGCGGAGAAGCGCCTTGGGCTCGCGTTGGGCGAGGATCTCCACAAGGCCGTGCTTGTTCTGCGGGCGGGTCAGGTGATGTCGGAGGGGCGCCTTCAAGGGCAGTTCGACGGGGGTTCACTCATACGCAGCGTGGAGTCGTCACTCACACGCCTTGGGCGTGAGCAGATCGACGTGCTCTTGCTCCACAACCCGCCCGCGAAAGTCATCGTCTCCGACTTCTTCTGGAAAGGCACCTCGCACCTCAAGACCACAGGTGTGGTGAAGGCGTGGGGCATGGCCGTGGGCAGCCTTGATGATGCGCGCCTTGCGATCGAGCACGGTGCTGAGGTGCTCTGCCTCACGCACAACCTGCTCTACCGCAGTGACCTCGCCGCATTGAGCACGCTCATCGCCGATCACGGCACGGGTGTCTTCACGCGCTCGCCTTTGCTCTACGGTGTGCTCACGGGTCGCTTCAACGCCGAGACGGTGTTTCCCGAAAACGATCACCGTCATCGTCGTTGGTATCGCGATGCATGGAAGCGACGCATCGACGAGGTCGAGTCCTTCCGCAGCTTGGTCGAGGGCGATGTGCCTGACATGACCTCGCTCGCGCTTCGCTTCGTGCTTTCGAATGAGCAAGTGGGCGCGATGTTTGTGGGCGCGCGATCGGCCGATCAGGTGCGAAGTGCAGTGGGAAGTGTCGCGAAGGGCACGCCGTATCTCTCGGCCGAACAACTCGGCCGGATCGCGGCCCTTGGCTGAACTTCCATGCGGATTGAACTTCACTCGACCCCAAGTTGGGTTCCCCTCGCTCTCATCGCCTCCATCTTTTTCGTGCTCGTCGGCGTCATCGCGTTCATCGCAGCACTCGTCATGATGCACGTGTCCGATGGCGTGATCGCCTTGGGTGCCTGCGGCGCGCTCGTCGCGGCGATGGTCGCGCTCTTGATCCTCAGCAGCTTCTTCCGGTCGCAGCAGAAGCTTGCATACGTCCTTGAGGCCACAGGCCAGGGCGTGCTCTTGCGCAGCGCGGTTGGCGAAGCGGTCGCGCAGTCCGTCGATGGCTCGCTCACGATGCATCACGCGACGCATACGGACTACGTGCGCAAGCAGTACATCCGCAGGGCCGCGCTTCGTCTTGCATCACGCGGCACGACCCTCGGATTCGTTCTCTACCGCGGCAGTCGTGTGGCCCCTCAACAGGCGCCCGAGGTCGATCGAAAGTTGCCGCTCGCCGTCACGATCTCCGACCCCGAGTTCAGCGCACTTCAGCGCCTCGCTGCGTAGCTCAGCGCTGCGTTCCGCCAACGGTGATCGAGCTTATCTTGATCGTCGGGCATGCGACGCCGACGGGCACGGACTGACCGTCTTTGCCGCACGTCCAGATGCCGTCGGAGAGCTCCATGTCGTTGCCCAGCATCGTCACTTTGCGCATGACCTCGGGGCCATTGCCGATGAGGTTTACATCCTTGAGGGGCGCTGTGATCTTGCCGTCTTCGATGAGGTAACTCTCCGTCAGCGAGAAGACGAAATCGCCGTTGCTGATGTCGACTTGGCCACCGCCGAACTTCTTCGCGAAGATGCCCTTCTTCACGCCGCGCACGATCTCTTCCGGGTCCGACTGGCCACCCAAGAGAAGCGTGTTGGTCATGCGCGGAAGCGGATGCGACTTGAAGCTCTCGCGCCTTCCATTGCCGCTGAAGGGCACGTGAAAGTGCTCGCTGCTCTGCCTGTCTTGCATGTAGCCGCGGAGGATGCCGTTCTCGATGAGCACGGACTTCGTGGGCACGTTGCCCTCGTCATCGACGTCGATCGAGCCGCGTGAATTCAAGAGGGTCGCGTCGTCGACAACGGTGCAGAGATCGCTCGCCACGCGCTGACCAATCTGGTCCGTGTAGTTCGATGTCTTCTTGCGATTGAAGTCGGCCTCGAGGCCATGGCCAACCGCCTCGTGAAGCAAGATGCCGGAGTCACCCGGTGCGAGCACGACCTCCATCTCACCCGCCGGAGCCTCACGCGCATCGAGCATGATCAAGGCCTGACGCACCGCCTCTTGCGCATGCCACTCGGGGCTCTTGCCCTCGAAGTAGGAGAGGCCCACGCGACCACCGCCGCCTGAGCTTCCCGAGCGACGCTTGCCGTTCTCTTCGGTCAGCACGCGCAGCCCGAAGCGAATCATCGGCTGGAAATCGCTCACGATCTTTCCATCGCTCGTCGCGATCAAGATCTCGCGAATCTGCTCTGCGAGGGAGGCCTCCACGCGCACAACGCGCGGGTCGATCGCACGGGCCGCAACATCGGCGCGACGAAGAAGGTCGCGCTTGGTGGCGCCGTCGACGTCCAGCGAGAGCTCGGGCACCACGTAGCGCGCGGGCGTGGAGATGGGCTGCAACGCGACAGGCGCTTTGCTTCCGCCTTCATTCGCGATCTGCGCTGCGATCTTGGCCGCGTGCTCCATCGCCTCGTAGGCCATGTCTTCGCAATACGCGTAGCCCGTCGCCTCACCCTTACGGACACGCACGCCCAGGCCAAGCGAGACGCCGCGCCCCGCGGACTTCAGCATGCCTTCTTCGTAGCCGTAGCTACCGCTCACTTCGTACTCGAAGAAGAGGTCGGCGTAGTCACCCCCGCGGCTCAGTGCGACCTGCAGCAAGCGCTCGGCAAGTGCCGCGTCGATGGGTGAGCTGCCACGCTTGGAGAAGGGTGCGATGTAGCGATGCGACATGCGGCGACTTTACATGAGAGTCGCGCGCGCGGGAGTTCGTACATGACCTCGGTGGGCGTTCTCTCGCCATCGCCCCCGATCACCAAATGCCATATCTATATACTATTGATACAATATATTGCTCACTTGCATCGCACAACGAAAAACGAGCACCGAGTTGGACTCGATGCTCGCTTCTTTGGGAGCTGTATCTGCTCAGCAGCGTCGTCCGGCGCCCACAGGATCGTTCGGATCGGAGTCACTGCAGTTGCGGGGACCACGACCATTGCCGCGGGGATCGCTTGGATCGCGATCCGTGTAGCCGCTGACACGCTGGCCTCGGCCGCAACCAGGGCTGTCGTTGGGGTCGCGGTCGGTGACGCCCGTGCCGCGTCCACGTCCGCTCGGGTCGCTTGGGTCACGGTCCGTGCACGAGGCCTCCGCTGTCGCGGGTGCACCAGCGACGAGTGCGGCGCCCGCAACCGCGGTGCCCAAAATCGCGAGGCTTGAGCGACGACCTACGCGGTTCGTCTCCATGTCCTCGTCACGCAATCCAAGCTTCTTGTCGTCCTTCTTCGTCGAATCAGACATCGCGCCCCTCTTCGTATTTGTCCCGAAACTCAATGCGAACCGAATGCGCAGCGGGACGTGTCCATGAACCTCGCGAACATCGCGAAGTCCCATTGTACGGTCCGTTTGGGCAGTTCTTCCTAGCGAAATCGACGCATGCGCTCATCAGTCTCTTCGACAGCGCGCGAAGTCGAAGCTGCCTCGGAGTGGCTCGCCACGCAGTGTGCAGTCGAAGTGAAAGTGCCCTCCGATCACAGGCCGTCTCGTGCGTCCACTCGTGCTCTCGGTGAACTCGAAGACAGAGTCCGTGCACGTCGTCACCTCTTCGCCATCGTAGGTGATGCGTAAGGATCCATCCTCACGCGCACCCGCCGTGATCGCGTCGAAGTTCGCGCCGCTCAGGAAGATCTCAACGCCACCGCTGAAGCCGCTGCATCGCTCAGCCTGCATCGTTGTCCGACCCACGGTGACCTCGCCCGAGACCGAAGGAGACGTGAAGTGGAACGCGACGCCAAGACTCACCAAAACGAGGAGCGCCACACCTGCAAGCTCAAGACGCGATGCCTTCCTTGGAGCACTCATCAACGCAACCTAGCAGGTACTAGCCGCGCACTTTCTCCGCGATCCAACCCGCCAACTCACCCGGCGTCATCGCGCCCATCTGCGCACCGACACTCGCCAGGAGCTTCACCGTCTCCACATCGAATGCGGGATAGGCATGCTCATCCAGCGCACACAAACCAAGCACTTTGGTGCCCTGTTCGATGAGTGCCTTCACGCCCTGCGCCATCCGCATCGCACCTTCGCCCTCATAGAAGTCGGAGATGATCACAACGATGGTGCGACGCGGCGCTTCGATGAGTGAGCTCGCATAGGCGATCGCCTTCGCCGCATCGTTGCCACCGCCGAGCTGCACCTTCATCAAGAGCTCAACCGGGTCGATGACATCCTGGGTGAGGTCGATGACGTTCGTGTCGAAGGCGATGAGATGCGTCTTGATGCCGGGCAATCCCCAGAGGCACGCGGCCGTCACCGCACTATGAATCGTCGAGCTCAGCATGCTGCCGCTCTGATCAACGATGAGGATGATCTGCCACTTCTCGAGGTGCTTCTTGGTGCGCGAAAAGAAGCTCAGCTTCTCGAGCAAGATGCGCCGGGTGTTCGGGTCATAGCAACGCAGATTGTCTTTGAGCGTGCGCTTGAAGTCGAAGTTGCGCGCGTTCTTCAGCGTGCTGCGCCTTCTGCGATCGATGGTGCCGCCAAAGCTCTTCTTCACTTCCTTGGCGAGCTTCTCCATCAGCTGCCGCACGACCTTGCCAACCAGGATGCGCGCCATCGCGAGCACCTCGGGGTTCATCAAATGCTTGGTGCGAAGGACGGCTTGAAGCAGCACCTCCGAGGGCTCCACGCGAGAGAGCACCTCAGGGTTCGTGACGACTTCCTCGATCTTGTATCGCTCGATCGCATCCTTCTCGAGGCGCTCGATCGTCTCTCTCGGAAAGAGCGTCTGCACCTCCGAGATCCACTCGGGCACGGTGAGTGTTGTCGGTGCCCAACCAGAGCCACGCGGTTCATCGAGCTTGCCTGGCGCGCGCCCTCGGACATCGCGCCTCGCACCCTCAGGGTCTTGTCCGTAGAGCCACTCCAGCGCGGCATCCATGCGTGCGGCCTCGCCATCGAGTGCACCCAAAGACTCATGTGCAGCCTCGCCGAGCACAAGGCGCCAACGCGCGAGCGGAGGCAGCGCATCCCTCACGCGTGCGGCCTCACGCGCGCACCTTCTCGGCAATCCACTGGGCGAGCTCACCCGGTGTCATCGCGCCCATCTGCGCACCCACATTCGCGAGGTCTTTCACCATCTGCGCGTCGAACGCAGGGTTCGCCGATTCATCGAGGGCACAGAGGCCAAGCACCTTCGTTCCCTGTGCGCACAAGGCTTTTACACGATGACGCAACATCTCAGGAGGCCCGCCCTCGTAGAAGTCCGAGATGATCACGACAACGGCCTTGCGCGGCATCTCGATGAGCTCTGCCGCGTAACCGACTGCCTTCTGGATGTCTGTGCCGCCACCGAGCTGCACCTTCATCAAGAGCTCCACCGGGTCCGTCACGTCTTGCGTGAGGTCGACGACCGCCGTGTCGAAGGCGATGAGATGCGTCTTGATGCCGGGCAATCCCCAGAGGCAGGCGGCCGTCACCGCGCTGTGGATCACCGAGCTCACCATGCTGCCGCTCTGATCGACGACGAGAATGATCTGCCACTTCTCGATGTGCTTTTTCGTGCGCGAGAAGAAGCTCAAGCGCTCCAGCAAGATGCGCTTGGTGCGGGGGTCGTAGCGACGCAGGTTGTCTTTGAGCGTCCGCTTGAAGTCGAAGTTGCGCGCATTCTTGAGCGGGCTTCGACGTCTGCGATCGAGCGTGCCGCCAAAGCTGCGACGCACCTCGCGCGCGAGCTTCTCCATCAGCTGACGCACGACTTTTTCCACGAGGACGCGCGCCAATGCGAGCACCTCGGGGTTCATCAAATGCTTGGTGCGCAGCACCGCTTGAAGCAGGCCCTCCGAGGGCTCAACGCGTGCAAGCACCTCGGGGTTCGCGACGACTTCGTCGATCTCATACTTCTCGACGGCGTCCTTCTCCAAGCGCTCGATCGTCTCCTTCGGAAAGAGCGATTGCACCTCGGAGATCCACTCGGGCACGGAGAGATTGGAGGGCGAGAGATCGGCACTGCGATCGGAATGTGGGGCGCTCGGGCCGCCTCGCCCGCGCACATCACGACGGCCTTGTTCCGGGTCTCGTCCGTAGAGCCATTCCAGCGCGACATCCATGCGCGCAGCGTCGCCATCCAAGCCGCCCATCGCATCGTTCGCGGGTTCGCCAAGCACAAGGCGCCATCGTGTCAGCGGAGGCAGCGCGTCCTTCGTCGTCACGACGCAACCTCTTCACCCGCACTCGCATCGAGCGCATCGAGAAGACCAAAGGTCGCGCTCCGCGTGCGTGCCGCTTCGTTGAGCGCGATGCCGCGTGCGATCTGCTCCGGCGCAACGGTCAGCGTCTGCACCATGCGCCGCGCATCGCCTTTGTTTCCGCCGTGAATCGCAACGATCGTGTCGGCCACGCGCTCGCGCTCCTTCGGCGGGAAATACGAGAAGGCGAGACGCAGCGCGGGCAACGCCACCAGCATCTCG
>JBILQT010000100.1:0-23639 GCA_044373065.1 Sandaracinaceae bacterium | reverse complement strand
GATGGCGCGCCCCGCCTCGTTGCCCAGCAAGTTCGCATACACGTACGCCACGTTGAATGCACGCGCGCCCTCGGCGACCAGGCGCCTTCGCACCTCGCGCTTGCCGAACGCAAAATGGCTCGCACTGGGGTTGAAGATCACGTCGACGGAGTCGAGCGAGAGCGCAGCACCTGGTCGCTTGGCGACCCACGCGTCCTCGCAGATCTCAAAGCCCATCGTCACACCATCGAAGTCGAAGCGAAGGTCTCCCATCGGCACCTCGATGCCACCAATGCGAACCACATCGCGCACCCTCGAAGGCCACGGGCGAAACCAACGCGGCTCGTAGTGAATGCCATCCCCCGCAAGGCTTTGCTTCGCGACGATGCCAGCAAGCTTCCCATCCGAGATCACCGCGACACCGCTGAAGAGCACGCCCGCGTGAATGACGGGCAAGCCCACCGCGAGCACCATCCCCTCCGTCTTCGGCAAGAGAGACATCAGCCCCTCTTCAGCCGTGTGCGCGACATAGGGCGAGAGGAAGAGGTCCTCACATCCGTAGCCGCTGATCGCGAGCTCGGGCAGGCAGAGCATCGTCACGCCGTGCGCACGCGCGTCGCTTATCGCGGCGTGAATGCGTCGAAGGTTTCCATCCCAATCGGCCGGTGTTTGGTTGAGCGCCGCCGCGCCAAGGTGAACCGAACGAATGTGCTGATTTTTCATGTTGTCTCCTTCGTCTGCTTCGCATTCATCTGCTGCATCGCCATGCGTCGATTCCAAAGGGCCCGTGGCATCGCGACAGAGACCATGCCCTCGCCAAAGAGAGCGTCCTCTGCTTGCACAAGCGACGCACGTACGCGTTGTCGCACCTCGCTGAGGCGTGTCTCGGCGGCGAGGCGTTTCCCGCCCTCCATCATCGGCTCGAGCAGCGCATCGCCTGCACACCAGTCGACGCCCTGAACCACCTCGCCACTCCGCATGTCGACAAGCTCATCGGCGCCAATCGCATCCACGTCGATGTCGTAGAGCACATCCACCCAGCCCTTCGCATGCGTGCAGCGTACGACCCCCAAACGCCCTGGAATCGAAGCCTTTGCGGCCTCCTCGCTGTGCTTCATGCGCGGCGTGAACGCGCCATTCACCTCGACGGCTTGAAGCTTGTACACGCCCCCGAGCGCTGACTGCTCACCGCCTGTCACTAGGCGCGTTCCGACACCAAAGACATCGATCGGTGCGCCCTCTTCGACGAGCTTCTCGATCGCGTACTCATCGAGGTCGTTCGACGCGTAAATCTTCACGTTCGAAAGGCCAGCAGCGTCGAACTTTGCGCGCGCGATTCGGGCGAGGGCATTCATGTCACCCGAGTCGAGCCGGATGCCGAGCAGCTCCTTTCCGCGCTGCCTGAGCGCGTGCCCAACCGCAACCGCATGATCGACACCGCGCGCCGTTTCATAGGTGTCGACGAGCAACACGACGTTGCCCGGAAGTGCATCGATGTAGCGGGCGAAAGCCTCCTCTTCGTCACCGAAAAACTGCACCCAGGCGTGTGCATGCGTGCCGCGCACGGGCATACCGAAGAGCTTCCCCGCGAGCACATTGCTCGTCCCTGCGCAGCCTCCGAGATAGGCCGCACGCGAGGCGGCGAGCGCACCGTCGGCACCTTGTGCGCGACGCAGTCCGAACTCGACAACGGGCCTTCCCTTCGCTGCGCGAACCATGCGCGCGGCCTTCGTCGCGATGAGCGTTTGGAAGTTCACCGTGTTGAGCAGGATGGTCTCGGCGAGCTGCACGTCGAGCACGGGCCCGGTGAGCCGCATCATCGGCACGTGCGGCAGGACGAGGGTGCCTTCACGGACCGCATCCACATCGCCACGAAACCGGAAGTCGCTGAGGTACTTCAAGAACGCAGCGTCGAAGAGAGGCTGCCCGTCTGCGCCCGTCTGCTCTGCGAGGTAGGCCAGATCGCTCGCTTCGAAGCGAAGCTCGGTGAGGATGGAGAGCGCCTCCTCGATGCCTGCGGCCACCGCGAATCGGCCTCCAAAGGGCGCCTTTCGGAAGTAGAGAGCAAACGAGGCGCGTTGCTCCAGCGTGCCCGCGCGATGATGCGCAAAGCCCATCGTGAGCTGGTAGAGGTCGGTCAGCAGCGCGGGAGATTCTTTCAACCGGAACGCGAGTGGCGTGGACATGCAACGCTCCTTCGGTACGAACCAAGTTCGGACGAGAACTGCTTAGTGTATGAAGAACACGAAGGATAGTCTCAATGCAACACGAAGCCAGAGCGCACTCGACGTGCTCTGGCAGAGCGAGGCACTCATCGCGGTGAACAAGCCCGCGGGCATCCTCTCGCAAGGCGGCTCACTCGACGGAGAGCGCACGCGCGGAGGCGGCGACCCAAACCTCGTCGACATGGCGAAGGCGATGTTTCGTGTGGAGCGCGCGGGCGTCCTTCACCGTCTGGATCGCAACGTCTCGGGCATTGTCCTCATCGCGCTCTCGCACGACATCGCCGAGGCCATGTCGAAGGCGTTCGCAACGGGCGCTGTCGAGCGCCGCTATGAGGCAGTCGTGCGCGGTCGTATCGCCGAAGACGAGCGCACGATCGACGCACCGCTACTGAAAGACGCTCGCACCAACCTCGTGCGTGTCGCGGAGTTGGCGGAGCCCAATGCGAAACCGAGCCTCACCAAGCTTCGCGTGCGCAGTCGTTTTCAGGCGCCGATGGGGAGGCTGATGGAGCTCGACCTCTGGCCCATCACAGGGCGCTCGCATCAGCTCCGCGCGCACCTGCAGAGCATCGCCTGCCCAATGGTGGGTGATCCCAAATACGGCGTGCCTGCGCGCGGCGTGCATCGTCCGCTGCTTCATGCGACCGAGGTTGCGTTCATCCATCCCCTCACGAAGGAAGCGGTGCGCATCCTCTGCCCTGCACCCTGGGAGAGCGCTGCGCTTCGACTCTTGCGTCGATGATCCGCGTGACGTGGCTCCGTGAAGGTGGGCAAACTGCGCGGACGTGAGCCACGACTCGAACGAAGCGCCTGATAGCCTGATAGGTACCGTCCTCGATGGTCGCTATCGCATCGTGCGGCGTGTCGCAGAGGGCGGCATGGGCGTCGTCTACGAGGCCGAGCAGGCTGCGCTGCATCGCAAGGTCGCGATCAAAGTGCTCCACGCGTACCTCGCGAATGATCCCGAGATCGAGACGCGCTTTCGTCGCGAGGCGATGGCGATCACGGCCGTCGCGCATCCCAACGTGGTCGAGGTTTATGACCTCGGTGTGATGCCTGACGGGCGTCACTACCTCGTGCTCGAGTTTCTCGAAGGGCGTGACCTCGCAAGTGCGCTTCGGGCGGAGGGGCCAATGCCTGTGGGCGCGGTCGCGCGTGTGATCTCGGCCGTTGCAGCAGGCGTTTTCGCCGCGCACGAGAAGCAGATCATCCACCGCGATCTCAAGCCTGAGAACGTCTTTTTGCTCGACGAATCGCCGCAGCATGAGCGCGTGAAGGTCGTGGATTTTGGCGTCGCGCGCTTCGCGGATGCGCACGGCGTCGACTCCAAGACGCGCACGGGGACGACGGTCGGGACGCCCTACTACATGTCGCCCGAGCAGGCGCAGGGGCGCAAAGACATCGATGTGCGCGCCGACGTGTATGCACTCGGTGTGATGGGCTTTCGGATGCTCACGGGGCATCACCCTTTCGACGACGATTCGTATCCAATGCTCATCGTGAAAATCTGCACCGAGCTGCCTCCGCGCGTCTCGGTGTGGCGCTCGGATGTGCCTGAAGAACTCGTGCACTTGCTCGACGCGATGATGGCGAAGTTGCCGCCCTCAAGGCCGAGCTCGATGCGTGAGGTGATCGATGCGCTCAAGCCCTTTCTCGCGCAGGACAATGCGCCGCGCCTCACGGGCGCACCCGCTCCGCTCCGAGCCCTTCCGATGGTGTTCGACACAAGTGCGCAACAAGCGGTGCCCTTTGAGCGCACGCAGGCTGCCTCGAGCTTCACGCCGAGGGATCGGGCTTCGAGCGAGAACCGGCTGCAACCACGGGAAGACATGAGCGACGAAGACAAGGACATGGCGAACTCCCTCGTTGGCGCGAAGGGAAATCCAACACTTCGCTGGATTGCGCTGGGCATGGGCGTGGTCACGCTTGGTGGCATCGCGCTGGCCATCGCGAACCGTGATCCGGAGGTTGCGTCGGAGACGGAAGAGCCGCCGAGCGAGGCGTTGCCGACGCCCACTCCACCGCGCACGCGACCGATGACGGGCGGTATGCCGGAGGACGGTTGGAACTTCATCAACCCGCGTCCGCGCGTGATGCCGCAATGGAATGCCGTCTCGACCGTGGGCCCGGGATTGGTCGCGATGGTTGGCGCGGGAGGATCTGCCGCACGCATGTTGAACGGCAGCCTCGTGACGTGGCGAACGGGCACCGATCGCACGCTCTACAGCGTCGCTTGGAGCGGCTCGAATGAAGCGGTCGCCGTGGGCGAAGCGGGCGTCATCGTGAGGCTGGATCCGCGTGCACCGCAGCTCATCGCAAGCACCTCCAACCTCACACTGCGCGCAGTCGCGTCGCTAAGTGCGACCGAGCAAATCGCGGTGGGCGATGACGGCGCACTCATGCGCATTCAGGGTGACCGCGCCAGCGCCATCGAGGCCAATACGCATGCCGACCTGCTCGCGATTCACGTCTCCGAGGGCGAGGCCACGATCGTCGGTGAGGCCGGCCTTGTGTTGCATGTCTCCGAGGGACGCGTCGTGAGCCAAGAGCAAGCTTCGAGGCAGACCCTTCGCGCCATCACGCGCTGTCATCGCGCCTACTACGCGGCCGGCGATGAGGGCACGATTCTGCGCCGAAGCAATGCTGGCGCATGGCGCCCCGTGGTCCTTCAGCCTGCGACAACCGACACCTTCATGGCGCTCTCATGCGAGGGCCGTCGTGTGGTTGCAGTTGGCGCGAATGGCGATGTGCGTCTCGTCTCTGGCCTGCGCAGCGTGAAGCTTGAGACGGACTTTCCCGGGGTGTTCACGGGCGTCTCTGGTGCCGAGGGCGAGGCCACATGGCTGGTGGGGACGAGCGGCCGTCTGGCAACAGTAGAAGGCGACCACATCGAGACGCGGGTGACGGGGCCCATTGCATCCCTGCGCGACATCTCCGACGTGGGCGGTGCACTCGTCGCCGTGGGTGATTGGGGAAAGCTGATTCGCGAGCACGAGCACGGCCTTGTCTTCGATCAGGCACCAACAGAATCAGGCCTCGGTGCACTCGCGCATCTCGGCGATGGCGGCCTCGTTGCGGTCGGTGATGGCGGCACGATGCTGCGCATCTTGTTCGAGCATGCGGTGCTACTTCCCTCGCCGACCGAGAGCGCGCTTCGTGGTGTTGTGACCTTCGAGAACAGCATCCTCGCCGTCGGTGTCGGTGGCACAATCGTACGCGGGACACCCGATGCGCTGACGGCCACTGTGATGCCCAATGCGCCCAATTTTGCGGCGATTGCGGGCACCCCGAGCGACGCGCTTGCGGTGGGCGATCAGGGCTTTGTCGCGCACTTCAGTGACGCAGGCGCGGTGCAGGTGCCCTGTGATGTTCATGCAAGCCTTCGCGCGGTCGTGCGCGTGGGCGAGGTGCATTGGGCCGCGGGCGAGAATGGTTCGATCGTGCGCATCGAGAACGGTGCGTGCGTGCTTGAGCATCACTACGAGACGAGCGGGCCGGTGTTGAACGGCATTGGGCGCGGGCCTGACGGGCATTTGATCGCCGTGGGCGACATGGGCTCTGCGCTCGTGCGACGCGATGATGGAACGTGGACAACGCTCGATCTCGACGTGGGCAACGTGAGCTTGCGCGCCATACGCACCATCGACCGGTGGGTCTTTGTCGTCGGTGCGGGTGGCGTGATTCTTCGGCGCATCCGCACGGATGGTGAGTGACGCATGTTGAAGCCCAGTGTCTTTGCCTGTGTGCTCACCTGCCTCTTCAGTGCATGCGGAGGCTCCACCGCGACCACGCACGTCCGCACGGAACCACCCGTCGATCACTGCGTCATCGCGCTGCGCTTCGAGGCCCAAGAGCCCGTCGATGATGGCTCAAACCCTGCGCTGGCCTTCCCCTCCACCGATCTCTCCCTCGTGCGCATCTGCGATCTCGCGGGACGCGTCGTGACGTCCCTCGGTCGCACCGAGGGCGTCTGCCAATACCAAACGCCCGCACTCACCGATTGGGTCGCAGCAGACTGCGGATGGCCTGGTCGCCCAACCACCCACATCGTCGTGGGACGCGATCATGGTGATGCGGTGGCCACGTTGAACACCGAGGGCTCAGGTGCGTCTTCCTCCGGCCGCGTCGCCTTGCCTGAGGGCGCCGACGTTCGCGCACTCGCACCAGGCAACAGCACACGACGCTGACGGCTCACCTGATCGCCTGAACGATGAGCTCGAGTGGAATCCAGCACAGGCCTCGTTCGTTCCTCCAGCCAACGCGGAATGCTCCGCCTCGCACCATCCTCATTCAACGCAGCGCACCGCTGCTGTAGGCTCCACGCATGCGGAACAAGGACGACATCGACGCTTACCTGGGCAAGAGCCCGTACACGTACCAGGAGCTCGAAGAGAACACCTGGCTCGTCCGCGACGCATCGCTGGAGGGAAGCCCCGAGAACGTAGTGATTCGCCTCTCCGGCGACATCGTTCTCTTTCGCGTCAACGTGCTCGACCTTGATGAGGTGCCGGCCGAGAAGCGCGGCGAGCTCTTCGCGACGCTCCTCGAATTGAACGCGACTGACATGGTGCATGGTGCGTACGGCGTACAGCGTACAAGCCAGGCCCCGAGCAAACTCGATGCGCCGGGCAAGCTCATGCTCACGGCCTCCATGCGAATTGAGAATCTCGACTACAACGAGTTTGTCGGCACGCTCGACGACTTCACCGTGGCCCTCGCCAAACATCACGAGCTCATCGCTTCGTTCGCGAAGCACTGAACTCTGTTTCTGTTCCCTCACGGGAAATCCTCGTTCCAGTCTTCGACTCTGTTCCTGAACGTCTTCTGGAGGAATGCGCACATGGGCTTCTTTGGCCGACTCGCGACGCTGATCCGCAGCAACTTGAATGACCTCATCTCCAAGTCGGAAGACCCGGAGAAGATGCTCAGCCAGATCATCCTCGACATGAATGCGCAGCTGGTGGAGGTGAAGAAGCAAGTCGCCGTCGCCATCGCCGATCAGAAGCGCCTTGAGCGCCAATGGATGTCGGAGAAGACGGTCGCTGACGAATGGCAGAAGAAGGCGATGCTCGCGATCCGCGCGGGCGATGACGCGCTCGCCAAAGAAGCGCTGATGCGCAAGAAGGAACACGACCAGCTCTCGAAGGGCTTCGAGGAGCAGTTCCAAAAGCAGAGCGCAGCCGTCTCGCAGGTGAAGCTCGCGCTGCAGGCGCTCAACAGCAAGATCGGCGAGGCGAAGCGCAAGAAGGATCTCCTCATCGCGCGCAACAACCGCGCAAAGGCGATGGAGGAAATCCAGAAGGCGATGGGCAAGCTCTCGGATACGAGCGCCTTCGATGCCTTCTCGCGGATGGAGCAAAAGATCGAGCAGCGCGAGGCCGAGGTCGAGGCGCAGGGCGAGCTCTCCGAGGAGTACTCGGGCGACATCTTGAAGAACAAGTTCGAGCGCCTCGAGATGACGGCGGGCGCCGACGCAGAGCTCGAAGCGCTCAAGCGCGAGATGGGCATTCTGCCGCCCGTCGAAGCGCCCAAGGCCCGCAAAGAAGCGCCTAAGGCAGCGGCCGAAGAAGAGATGAGCGAGGCCGAGATGGCCGAGCTTGAGGCCGCACTCGATGAGCTTCGCAAGCGCGAAGAGATGTCCAAGGGCTGATGCAGAACACCGAGGCCTACGACGCCGGATTTGCGGTTGGCCAAGTCGTTGGAGGCATCTGCTGTCCGATCACATGCCTCATCGTCATGGTCGGCCTGATCGGCGGCGGAGTCTTCTGGTTCCTCAGGCGGAACAAAGGCTAAGCGTCGCCACACACTCGCGGAGGACGGCTTGAGGCGCTCACCTCAGGCCGTCTTCGTTTCTGATCCAGGGTCACAACACGCAGAAGGAGCACTCGCGATGCGCGTCATCTTCCTCGACTTCGATGGCGTCCTGAACGTCGACACGGATGAGCCGGACACGAGCGGCGAGCTCTGGACGGAGCGATGGCTGGACGAGACGCTCGTCGGTCGTCTTGCGCGTCTCGTCGAACTGTCCGACGCGCGCGTCGTCATCAGCTCCTCATGGCGTCAACGTCGCACGCTCGCTGAGCTGGAGGCGATGTTGGCGCTTCGCGGATACAGCGGAGGAGTCCTCGGTGTGACACCGCGTCTTCCGCGCCCTGCCGAGGGTGAGACCTTGGTGCGTGCGAGCGAGATCGCCGCCTGGCTTGATGCGCATGCTGAAGTGAGCGCATTCGTCATCCTCGACGACGACCGCGACTTCGGGCCGCTGACCGCGCGTCACGTCCGAACAGACTCGGCGGTCGGGCTCACGGAGGAGGACGTACGAAGAGCGCTGCACTTGCTCGGTGACACAACGCCCTTCGAGGGATGACGGCGCGTGCTCGCGGTCAGCGGCCGAACAGACTCGGATCCAAGGGCGCCGCGCCCGTATCCGCGCCCTGCCCTTCGACGAACGCTTCCATCTCCTGCGCGAACAACTCGACCAATGCCTCTGCACTCACCTGCGGCGGTGGAGGCTCGGCGGCGAGGTGGAGCTTCACGATGAGGCCGACGTCGTTGTCGGAAACCTTCGGATCGAGCTTGGCGATCAAGCGATCGATCTCGTCGGCGAGCTCATCACACGTGCGCGGACGATTCGCAGGATCCTTCGCGAGCATGCGCGCCACGAGCGCATCGACCTCACGCGGGATGCGGCGCGCGAGCGACGAGGGCGGTGGCACCTCGCAGCGGAAGACGGCGCGCACGGTGGCGCCATCGTCGGCGCCCTGGAAGAGCCTGCGGCCGCAGAGCATTTCCCAGAGGACGATGCCGGTGGCGAAGAGGTCGATCGAGGGCGTCATCGGCTTCTGCGCGATGATCTCAGGGGCAAGGTAACCGAGCTTGCCGCCGAGCATTCCCTCGGTGCTGGTTTGATGCACGGTGGCATCCGCGAGGCCGAAGTCGGCCAGCTTCACGTAGCCACGACGATCGAGGAGGAGGTTGTGCGGGGAGACGTCGCGGTGGATCACACCAAGGGGCTTGCCGGTCTCGTCGGTGACGGTGTGCGCGTAGCCGAGCGCGCGTGCGAGCTGCCGTGTGATGTGGAGCGCAGTCGCGACGGGCATGCCTGCGCTGCGTGCTTGGGCTCGGTCAAGGATCGACTTCAGCGGCGCTCCGTCGACGAGCTCCATGATCATGATGAAGGCGCCCTGCACGGTGCGCGCGTCGAAGACGCGGACGATGTTGGGGTGCTGGAGGAGCTTGCCGAGGCGCGCTTCGTCTTCGAAGAGGGCGCGGTAGTGCGGGTCGCTGACGAGCTGCGGGAGGACGCGCTTGATGGCGATGGGGTGTCTGTCGCCGCCTTCGAAGATGGCCTCGCCGCGCCAGACTTCAGCCATGCCGCCCGCAGCGATGCGACGCAGGGGTACGTAGCGTGTTGGGCCGCGCTGAAAACGCACCGAGATTCGTGAGCGTGACCCCTGCATGACTCCACGAGCATCGCCTGAGCGGATCGATCGGGTCAACGCATTGCTCGCTGCGTTGCCAGGATGGGTCGAGACGGGAGAGGAGAGACAGAGCTTACTGAACGCCGCGTTGGTGCTTGGTCGGCGTTGTTGCACGCGAGGGATGCGGCTCTGTAGCTGCATCGCTGCGCGATGCGGGTCAGGGGCCGCTTCGCTTCCCCCGTTCCCCCGACACCCCCTTCGCTAGGCTCGTCGCTCCGCTCCGCTTCGCTCCTCACCTACGCGGGCCTCTTGGGGCTCCGCCCCGCCGGCGGGCATGCCCCTTTCTGGCTCTTCGCCGATGGCGAAGTCGCACCGACACATCAACCCTGACGGGACTGCGAGCTTGCCTCGCGAACACGGCCGTTTGCGCCATCACGTGGACGTGCGGAACCACCCTCAACGCATCGAGCGAGTGCCGTGTCTTTCGCACGCAAGAACGCCGACCAAGCACCAACGCGGCGTCCAGTCATTCCCTTGTTCCCTGCTCCTCTGCTCCGACCCGCGTCCAACATGAAAGCAGGCTACTCAAGCGCCCGGAGGCCGGAGGCATCCACCACGAAGATGCGATCGCTTATCCCGTGCGGCGCACGCGCATGGTCCTCACGCACACGCGCCAGCATCGCCTCGCGCGCAAGCGGCGCACGACGCGAGCAGGCAAAGAGCGCATCGCGGTGCGGAATGCACGCGAGGAAAGGGAGCCCCAGCTGCGCGCCCAGCGCATCCACAAGCCCCGGCAACACGAGGCGCGCCGAGTCGAGACCATCGCCCGTCCGCGTACTCAGCACAGGCCCATCGGCGTAGTCCGTGCGGATGAAACGCGTGCGGTCCGAGCGCAGCGCGAGGTTCATCATCGCGGCCTCAAGCGCCTCCTGCTCCGTCATCGGCCACGTCGCGAGTTCCTCCGTGCGCACAAAGCGCGAGCGGCCCTCGTAGGCGAGCACAAGCGCCAGATGCGTCTCGTTCGGAAGCGGCTGACCGAAGAGCGTCCCGTGGCGATCGAAGGAGGGGCCAACGATGCGCGGCAGCAAGCGCTCTTCGGCTTCTTCACGCGTCACCGTCGTGCCTGTACCGCCCGGAAGCATATCGATCAGCTTCTTCACCGACTGCTTCACCGCATCTTCCGATTGCCCCTCGGAGGCGATCACCACGCGCGAGATATCGACCTCGACTGGGCCCTCGCCCGTGCGCGCGACATCGACCCAGACGCGCATCTCAAAGGTCTCGACCACGCGCGCATCGCAGCGCTCCTCGGCAAGCATCGCAGCGAAGGCCGTCATCACCCGACCGATGCCGACATCCGCACGCGCTTCGGCTTCCGCACGACCGACATCCTCGACGAGCGAGGCACGCACATTCGGCGCATCGAGGGCGCGCTGCACGGCGGTGAAGGGGTCGAAAAAGCCATACGCGCCAAGGCGAATGCGATGCATGCCGTCACGCGTTGCGTGTCCGCCCTGACCTACGTGATCGACGAGCACGGCACCGAGCAACGCACCCGCGCCCTCGATGAAGTGCGCCTCTTCACGTGCGTCCGCATCACGCCGTCCAAACGAATCGATGCGACGTGCGAGCCAGGCAAGCGTGGGTGCGCCACGCGAGAGCGCGCTCACATCCGCTTGCTCCTCCACCAAGAAGCGACGCGCTGCAAAGTGCAGCGGGCCAAGCTGTTCTGCGGAGCCAAGCCAGGTCGGATTCATGCGCGGCCCGCGCTGCGTTCCGAGAGGAGATGGCGTGCGATGAGGAGCTTCTGGATATCGCTCGCGCCCTCGTAGATGCGAAGCGCGCGCACGTCTTCGTAGAGACGCGATACAACGAAGACATGATCAACACCGCGGCCGCCGTGAAGCTGCACAGCCTTGTCGATGATGCGTGAGGCGTTCTCTGTCGCGACGAGCTTGGCCATGCTGCCGGCCTTCGCGACACGTGCACGATCACCCGCATTCTCTTGGCCGTTCTGCGCTGCAAGCGTGGCCACGACATCGGCCAAAGAGGCCGCGCGGTAGACCAAAAGGCGCGCAGCCTCGAGCTCACAGGCCATCTCGGCGAGCTGCATCTGCACGGCTTGAAGCTGACCAAGCGGCGCACCGAACTGCTCGCGATGCTGCACGTGATCGAGCGTCTCAGAGAGCGCGCGCTGCGCGAAGCCAAGCGCCGCGGCCCCGACCGTCATGCGGAATTTGTGCAGCGTCTCCAGCGCAGTCGAAAGGCCTTCACCCTCACCACCGATGCGCTTGTCTGCACCGACATACACGCCTTCGAGATGCAGGCCGCCAATCGGATGACCACCGAGCACCTGCTGTGAGGTCGTGCGCACGTTCGGCAGCGTTGCATCGACGATGAAGGCAGTGAGATCGCGCTTCGGGTCCTTCGCATCTTTGAGCTTCGCGAAGACCACGTAGAAGTCCGCGACGCCTGCGTTGGAGATGTAGACCTTCTTGCCCGTGAGCACGTAGCCATCGCCATCACGACGCGCCTCGGTGGCGATGCGTGAGAGGTCCGAGCCCGCGTTCTCTTCGGTCAACGCGAAGGCCGCGACGCGTGTGCCGGCCGCGACGTAAGGGAGGTACTCCGCCTTCTGCGCATCGCTTCCACGCGCCGTGATCGCATAGCTGCCGAGGCCCTGCATCGCGAAGGCGAGCTCCACGAGCGGTGATGCATAGCCAAGGCGCTCACGCGCGAGACAGAGCGGAACCGAGCGCACATGTTCGTTCGTCCCGCCGTAGGCGGCAGGCACCACGAGGCCCAAGAGGCCGCGCTCACCGAGCAACGCCACCAGCGCACGCAAGCCCTCGCCCGGCGTCTTGCTCGCGGCCTCCACTTCGAGCGCTTCGGCTTCGATCACGGCGGACAAACGCCATGCATCACGGATGGAATCGGCATCGACAAAAGCGCGCTCGATGACGTCTTCAGAGAGGACCGGTGGCATGGCTTTGGACATCGTGTTTCCTTCAGCCGAACTTGGGTGCGCGCTTCGCCACCGAGGCCTCATAGGCCTCCTTGAAGTCGGGGTGCTGCATGCAGATGGCTTGTGCCTGCGCCTCGGCCTCGATGCCGGTCGCGAAGTCCACGTGCATCTCGTAGTCGAGCATCTTCTTCGTCATCGCATGCGCGAACGAGGGGCCCTCGGCGATCTTCGTGGCGAGCTTCTCGGCTTCGTCGCGAAGGGATTCTTGCGGGACGACGCGGTTGAAGAGGCCGATGCGCAGGGCCGTCTCGGCGTCGATGAAGTCACCCGTGAGCAAGAGCTCACTCGCGCGGCCGTAGCCGACGATGCGCGGAAGAAGCCACGCGGCGCCCATGTCGGCCCCTGAGAGGCCGACCTTCGGAAAGAGATACGCGATGCGTGCATCGGGTGCGGCGATGCGGATATCGCTCGCTGCCGCGATGACCGCGCCCGCGCCACAAACGACGCCATGAAGCGCCGCGATCACCGGCGCACGACACGTGTGAATCGCGTGGACGAGCGCGCCTGTCATGCGCGTGAATTCGAGCAGTCCTTGCATGTCGCGCGAGAAGAGCTGACCGATGATGTCGCGTACATCGCCGCCGCTGCAGAAGCCCTTCTGGCCTTCGCCGCGGAGAACAATCGCGCGCACTTCAGGATGGCTTTTGACGTTGGTGAAGAAGTCGCGAAGGGCCGCGTACGAAGCAAACGTGAGCGCGTTGATGCGGTCGGGGCGATCGAGCGTGACGGTCGCGACGCCGTTCGATGCGAGAGAGAAACGGAAGCCTTCTTCGACAACATTCATGGGGTTGCTCCTGGGGCAGATTCGATCATCGCGGTCGCTTCGATCTCAACGAGCGCGCGGTCTTCAAGCAGCGCGCTCACTTGGACGAGCGACATCGCCGGGAAGTGCTTGCCCATGCGCGTGCGGTAGGCGCGTCCGATGTCGCGCGTCTTCTGCATGTAGTCGTGCTTGTCGACGACATAGACCGTGAGGCGTCCAATCGAGGTCGCATCGCCGCCGGCTTCACGCACGACCGCGAGAATGTTCTCGAGCGCGAGATCGAACTGCGCGCTGAGGCCGTCGGCAAAGACGCCTTCTTTGTTCCAGCCGATCTGTCCGGCGATGAAGAGCACACGCGCGTTCGCTGGATAGAGAAGGCCGTTGGAGTAGCCGCGGGGTGCAGCGAGAGCGTCAGGTTGGATGATCGTCGCAGGCATGCGCGGACCCTAAGCGATGTGTGTTGCGCGATACAACGCGGACGCAAGTTTGGCGGGGCACAGAGCCCCTAAGGACGTTCCGCGTTGTGGCGGAAGTCACGCCTGTGCGAACCTGGACAAAATCGTGCGTGAAGGTCGACAAAGCGCTGGATGGGCTACCCAGTCCCAAGAGATCGCGGATCTCAGGGCGGAGCTTGCTGGCGAGCACGACAAGCTCTTGGCGCTACAGGACATCAACGCGGCCTCGGGCACGATCCTCAACGTCGATGAGCTTCTGCTCTTGGTCGCGAACCGCATCACGCGCGTGATGGAGTGCGACCGCACGACGATGTACTTGCTCGAAGAGGACACCGCGACGCTCGTCTCGCGTGTCGTTGAGGGCGAGTCGAGCCGCGAGATTCGGCTGCCTGTTGGCGTCGGCCTTGCGGGCTGGGTCGCGAAGTCTGGGCAGACGCTGAACCTCGATGACGCCTACCGCGATCATCGCTTCGATGCGGAGTGGGATCGCCAGACGGGCTACCGCACACGCACCGTCCTCTGCGTGCCGATGAAGAATCGGCTTGGGCGCCCGATGGGCGTCATTCAATGCCTCAACAAGACGCACTCGGTGTTCAACATCGAGGATGAGGCGATGCTTGCGGCGCTTGCCTCGCAGGCGGCTGTCACGATCGAGAATGGAAAGTTCTTCCTCGCGACCGTGCAGAAGAACATGGAGCTGCTTGAGACCAAGCAGCAGCTCGAGCGCAAGGTGCGCGAGCTCGATGTGCTCATGGAGATTGCGCAGGTGGCCGCCTCGGCCGCGCGTCTCGATGATGTCTTTGAGGCCGTGCTTCAGCGTGCACTGCGCGCAATCGATGCCGAGGCAGGCTCTATCATCATCTCCGATGCGACGGGTGACCTTCGCTTCCGCTGTGCCCTCGGTGGCGCCGCTGAGCGTGTAAAAAAGTACCGCATCCCGCGAGGCCAAGGCATCTGCGGTTGGGTCGCGCGCCATCACGAGTCGATCATCGCCAACGACCTCTCCGAGGAGGCGCTTCACCTCTCCCACATTGCCGAGGAGGTTGGCTACAAGCCGCGCTCCGCCCTCGTGGTGCCGCTGACCTGGCCTGCCGGTGGCAAAGAGGGCGCGCTGGAGTTGCTGAACAAGAGCCGCGGGCGTGGCCGTTTCACAGAAGACGATCTGCGCTTTGCGACGCTCATCGCCTCGCAGCTCTCGACCGCGATTCAGCTCGGTGAGGCACGTGAGACCCGCGACCGCGAGGAGCGCCTCTCGACGATTGGTCAGCTGCTCTCCAGCGTCCTTCACGACCTGCGCACACCGATGTCGGTCATCGCGGGCTACACGCGTGAGCTCATCGACGAGCCCGATCGCGCGATGCGTGAGCGCTTCTCCGCCTCGGTGCTCAAGCAAGTCGAGCTCATCAACGCGATGACACGCGAGACGCTCGCTTTTGCACGCGGCGATCGCAGCCTCTGGATTCGCAAGATTTACCTCAAGCAGTTCTTCGAAGAGCTGCGTGAGCAACTCCAGCACGAGCTCGATGCACGCGAGGTGGATGTCGTCCTTCAGCTCGAAGACCGCGGCATCGCGCACTTTGATCAACACAAAATTCAGCGCGCGATTCACAACCTTGCGCGCAACGCGGCCGAGGCCATCGCCAGCGCGCGTGCCTTGCCGGGCGCAGCGCAAACGCGCGGAACCTTCACGCTGCGGGTCTCACGACGCCCAGACAATGCGCTTGAGATTGCGTGCACCGATGACGGTCCCGGCATCCCGGAGGAGATTCGCGAGCGTCTCTTCGACTCGTTCGCCACGCACGGCAAGGTCGGCGGCACAGGCCTTGGGCTTGCCATCGTGAAGAAGGTCATCGGCGATCACGGCGGCACGATCGACGTCGAGAGCGAGCCCGGGAAGACAACCTTCCGCATGGTCCTTCCGCCGAACGAAGCGCGCGAGAGCCCGTAGGTCCGCCCCGTAGGCCGAGTCGAGTCAGAGCCAGGCATCACGGCGGGTTCCGCGCTTGACGCTCGCACCCAAGACCCCCAACGTTTTGCAGCGCGCATCAAGCGTCGCGAAGGAGAATCTCACGTGGCCGTTGAACAGCTCTCAGACGAAAACTTCACCGCATCACTCGCCGCTAGCCCCATGGCCATCGTTGACTTCTACGCAACGTGGTGTGGCCAATGCATGTTGATGAAGCCCAAGTTCACGCGGCTCTCGGAGCAGTATCCGCACGTGCGCTTCTTCATCGTGGATGGCGAGGCGGCGCCCGAGGCACGCAAGAGCGTTGAGATCCCGAGCCTTCCCTACTTCGCGTTCTACAAGGACGGCGCACAGGTAGACGGTCTCTTCACGGCGAAGGAAGACGGCCTGCGCGAGAAGCTCGTGGAGCTCTTCGGAGCTGGCGCGTGAAGCCCGCCGAAGCACGACGTCTTGCGGGTGAGAAGAGCGCAGCGGAGCTCGACCTCGCGATTGAGCACCTCTCGGAGGAGCGCGATCCGCACTTTCCCATCGCAGGGGAAGATCACGGCGAGATGCTCACGAACTGCTTGCTGGCCAAGCGAATTCGCGATCGTGTCGATCGCGGTGAAGATGCCAAGGAAGCATTTCGCACTGTGATGGGTGAAGTCCGCGCGGTGGTCACGAACGAGTGATGGGTTGCGTTAGCATCGCGGGATGCGGCGCATTTTCCTCTCGCTCCTCGCAGCCCTCCTCTTTGTTCATGCGACGCCCCGCGCGACGCGGGCTTGCTTGAACGAGTACGTGACGCTCTACGTGCTTCGCACAGCGACGCAGCGCGCTGATCGCATCGAGACGCGGCTCGCCGATGGCAACGCAAGTGCTGCAGTGCGCGATGCATCCGAGCTCTTTCGCGTGACGGCGGACGGGCAGCCGGTGCGCACGTTGGATGGCGAGACGGCATGGCATGTGGAGTGGCCCGCGGATGGAAGCGGGGATGCGCCGCACACGCTTCCGGAGGCCGATGGACGCGCCCTCGCGCACCGTGCCGCGCTCCTCTTCGCCATCGTGCTCGTGCGTGTCGATGGGAACATGACGCGTGCGGGAGGCCCTGCGCGCAACGTCGTGGCTGGGCTTCGCGAGGAGAACCTTGCGTTCGCTGAGACGCTGCTCGCGGCCGATGCGATCGGTGATGACCCACGTGGTCAGGCCTACCGCGCCGAGGCGCGCGCGCGTCATCCCGAGTTCGCCGAAGAGTCGCTCGCGACCCTGCACCGCTTGGGCACAGCAGAACTCTTGAGCGACCCCTTCTCCTGGCTTGCGCTCGCACGCCTGACGCACGACGAGACCGAGCGCGCGCATGCCCTCGAGCGATGCACCGCAACGGCATCGCGGCGTGGCGCAAGGCGCTGTGTGCTGACGCCCTGATGCGTCGACTCCTTCCTCTCGCGTTCCTCCTCGTCGCGTGTAGCGACCCGCCTGCGCGGCCCCGCCCTGCTGCGCCAAGCGTCGTCGAACCTGTCGCGGACACCGCGCTGCTCACCCAAGGCCGCGCTGCGATCGAGCGCTTTGAGTGCACGCGTTGCCATGCGATCGAGGGCTTCGCTGAGGTGCCGCGTGAGCGGAGTTGCGTGACGTGTCATCAGGCGATTCTCGACGGGACCTTTGAGGCCGAGCCCGAGGATCTCGCCCGCTGGCAGGGCCACATTCGCCATCTCATCGCGACGCCCTCACTCGCGCACCTTGGCGACCGGTTTGAGGCGTCATGGGTGGAGGCATTCCTTCTGGCTCCAACGGACCTGCGCCCGCACTTGCTTGCGACGATGCCGCGCCTCGCGATGACCGAAGGCGAGGCGCAGGCCATCGCGGCCTACCTCACCCACGAGCACATGCCGCATCCAGCGTGGAGCCCTCCGATGCCCAGCGAGGCGGAGCTCACGGAGGGACGCGCACACTTCGAGCGGCACGCCTGCGCGCGCTGTCATGCGTTCTCTGGCGTGGGCGCGCCGAGCCTCGCGACCACCGAGGAGCCAGGTGCCCTGCTCGCACCAGACCTCGCGATCACACGCACACGCTATCGACGCGCGCATCTCCGCGCCTGGCTGATGAACCCATCGTCGCTCGTGCCGGATACCGCCATGCCCAATCACGCGCTCGATGAGGATTCCGCCTCGCATCTCGCGCAGTTCATTCTCTTTGCGCCGCTGCGCGAGGCCGCACGCGATGCGCCTCCCGCCTTGCTGCCGCTTCTCGACCGTACGGTGGCGTATGGTGAAGTCGACGCTGCGGTGTTCCAAGCGACATGTCGCCATTGCCATGCAGATCCAGCGTTTGCGTTCGGCGATGGTGGGCCCGGCAATACGGGAGGGTATGGATTCGAAGGGCGCGGGCTTGAGCTCGCCAGCTACACCGGGCTGCAACAAGGCGTGCGCGTGAACGGCGCGCGCGTGAGCCTCTTCGCGGACGATGGCTCGGGCATGCCGAGACTCATTCACGCACTGCGCGCGCGGCAACTCGAGGAGCACGGGCAGGTCGATGCAACCATCCGCGGCATGCCGCTGGGTCACTCTGCGCTCACACCCGAGGCACTTCAGCTGGTGCGCACCTGGGTCGCACAGGGGCATCGTCGCGAGTGACGCTTGTCTTCAAGTTTCGTGAAGCTCGCCGCGTGGCCCTTCTCCGAACAAGCGAGTGAGCGCATACCTCTATCGTGCTCTCACGCATCGTCGTCTTCGCCGCCGTCGTCTTGCCCCTCATGCTCGGAATCGGTGCATACGTCGTGCGCCGCATCGCCGAAGTGGCGGGAGCCGAGAAGAGGCGACAACGCCTCGCCACGCTCGTGCTCTTCGGCTTCATCGTCTTCCCGTTCGCACTGCGCGCGGCCGGCTGGCTCGACTACGCGACACCGCTGGTCTTGCTCGCGTTCGGCATCGCCCTCGCAACGCTCTTCTCGTTCGGTCTCCTGGTACCGGTCGATCTCGTCTTCTGGGTCACCAAGCGCCTCACGACGAAGCGTGCTGCAACCGTCACTGCGACCGTCCCGACAACCATCACCGAGCCGACCGCAAAGGTGCCTGAGACGCAGCCCGCAGCGCCCGAGTCGAGCGCACCCATCACGCGCCGCGAGGCGATTCGACATGCCGCCATTGGCACCTCGGTGGGCCTCGGCGCACTCGGCTCGACCTACGGGATCGCAGTCGGTCGCCACGACTACGTCATCGAGGAGCAGCCCATCCCGCTGCTACGTCTTCCGCGCTCGCTCGACGGCTACACGATTGCGCAGATCAGCGACATCCACATTGGCAGCCTGGTGAGCGACTACGAGCTGGGCCAGGCCGAGGAGCTCATCCGGCGCACACGCGCTGACCTCATCATCATCACCGGCGACATGATCGATCACGATGCGCGCTACATCCCGCGTCTTGGTGCGTTCGCACGCAGGCTCGCCGAGCTTGGTGCACGCGATGGCGTCGTCGCGATTCCTGGCAACCACGACTACTACGCAGACATCGACCGCATCCTCGCCACCACGGCGCAGGCAGGCGTGCGCGTCCTGCGCAACGAGGGGCTCGTCATCCCCAACGGCGAGCGCGGAGCCGCCACACAGCGCGATGGGTTCTCGCTCCTTGGCATCGACGATGTCTGGGCCTCACGCGGCGGCTTCACGGGCGGTGCTGACCTTCCACGCACACTCGCGCACGCGCGGCCCGACCTCGCGAAGGTGATGCTCTGCCACAACCCCGAGCTCTTCGACGAGGCCTCAGACCACATCGACCTGATGCTCAGTGGGCACACGCACGGCGGACAGATCGCGGTGGGCGTGCGGCCCGCAAGCTGGTTCCTTCCGCACCCCTATGTCGCTGGCCACTACCACCGCGGCGCTGCGCAAATCTATGTAAACCGTGGCTTTGGGACAGTCGGCCCACCCGCGCGCCTTCAGACGCCGCCCGAGATCACCAAGATCATCCTCACGTCTGCGTGAGCATTTACGCAGTGTTTCAATACTGTCTTATCGCGCAATGCGTGTTCGACTGATTCGCTCTCTAGGCACGCAAGATTTTGGTTTCAGCGCGCAGGTGCTCCGCGTGCTCGCAACTTCGTTGCTGTGCGCGCTGTCCGCGCCGTGGCGCCCGCAGAGAGCGATAGGCGTTCACTCCTAGCCGCAGGGAGCGAACGAGGACGTAAGCCGCGATCAAACCAAAAGATAAGTGCCTGCCTACTGCATCTCGCGCACGGCGCTCGCAAAGACATCCGCCATCTCGACATAGAGCGTCTCGCCCTCCTCGCGTGAGGCCTCCGCGGGCTGACCGAAATACGCGTGCTCGCCGCCTGCCTCGCGGAAGGATTTCTTCCCGTCGCGAATCGCGCGCGAGAGCGAGGTGGGGTTCGAGGGCAGTGCATGCGCAATCTCTTGGTGCACAAGCGCGCCCTCGGCCGCGAGCACGAGGCTCGTCTCGTAGCTGCCTGCGTGACAGGCGCCGCTGCGAAACTCCTCGCCCAGGCGCAGCGCGTGCGGCTTGCGTGTGACGTCGGGGAAGGCGGCCTTGGCACCGCGTGCATTCGCCTCTTCGATCGCCTCGCGAATGGCCTGCAGGTTGCCCGGCTCAAGGTGCGCGTTGCAAATGACAACGCCGCGAAAGCCCGTGCGCATCGCGCCCAGGATCACGTCGCGCAGGAGTGCGCGCGCAGTCTCAATCGGGAGCGAGATGGTGCCCGCGAAGTCCGCACCGAACTCTGTCACCGCATACGCAATCGGTGGCAACACGAGCGCCTCAATGCCCTCGCGCTTGAGGAGGTGCGCTGCGCGAATCGCGCCCTCACGCGAGATGATCACATCGGTCGCGAGCGGCAGATGCGGGCCATGTGCTTCCGTCGCGCCTGCGGGCAGGAGCGCGTAGGCGCCGCGATCGAGAATGGCCTTGGCCTCCTCGTAGGTGAGCGATGCGAGTTCCACGCTCGGCATCAGACGCTCTCCAATGCGCGGCGCACGACCTTGCCGCGATCATTGCGTGGCAGGGCATCCATGAAGCGCACGATGCGCGGGAACTTGTAGCGGGCGAGGTGCGCCTTCGCGTGCTCTTGAATCGAGGCGATGGTCGCGTCGCTCACCTCATGGCCCTCACGCAGCACGCAGACGGCCTTCGGCACGGTCATACCCTCCTCGTCGAGCGCGCCGATCACCGCGCACTCGCGAATCGCCGGGTGCGTTGCGATGCAGTCTTCAATCTCGAGCGGTGAGACGAACATGCCGCGCACCTTGAGGATGTCGTCGCCGCGACCGGAGTAATAGAAGTAGCCCTCGGCATCGCGTCGGAAGAGGTCGGCGGAGACGACCCAATCGCCACCGATGAAGGTCGACTTCGACTTCTCTTGGTCGCCGAAATAGCAGAGCGCTGCGGAGTCTCCGCGCACCCAGAGGCGGCCCACTTCGCCATCGGGAAGGGTCTGTCCATCCGCGCCGACGACCCTCGCCTCGTAGCCAGGCACGAGCTTGCCGAGTGAGCCGAGCTTCACGTCGCCGGGATAGTTGCTGATATAGATATGAAACAATTCGGCCGAGCCGATGCCATCCAAAATCTCGCACCAGCCGCGCGCACGCCAGCGCTCGTAGAGCGGCGCGGGCAAGGCCTCGCCAGCTGAGAGGCAGATGCGAAGCGTGCTGAGTTGCTTGGAGGGTGCGTCCTCGTGGTCGACCATCTGGCGGATCATCGCGGGCACGTTGGAGAGCACCGTCACGCCGTACTTCTCGATGTGCTCGAAGATGCGCTCGGGCGTGGGCTTGTCGGGGAAGAGCACGGCGGTGCCGCCGACGGCGAAGGGGAACATGAGGTTCGTGCCCGTCGCGTAGCCGAAGAAGAGGCGGCTCACGGAGAGAAAGACATCGTCCGCGCGGAGCTGGAGCACCTGCTTTGGATAGCGCTCTGCGTTCCACGGGAAGTCGTGATGGAAGTGCACGGCGCCCTTGGGCTTGCCTGTTGTGCCGCTCGTGAAGAGCCAGCCCGCGACGTCATCGCGCGAGGTGTCTGCATTACGCGTCTCGGTGGGCTCATCGGCCAGCGCGAGGTGCCAGTTGCGAAACGCTGCGGGCCACTCAGGGCGCGCCGCATCGCCTGGCTCGGGCACGATAAAGCGCGCGCGACATCCCTCGCGCACCTCGTCTGCGACTTGCTCGAGCGCGGGCACAAGACGATCAAGCACCGAGGCATGCGCGACGACGGCGCGTGCACGCGTGTAGGTCAGCAGGTGAACGAGGTCGGCCTCGGTCGAGAGCGGGTTGCCCATGCAGAAGACGGCGCCTGCCTTGAGGATGCCGAAGAAGCACGCGGCGAACTCGACACCATCGGGCAAGAGCATGAGGACACGGTCTTCGAGCGCAAGGCCTGCACTGCGAAACGCCCAGCGCGCTTGGTTCGCGAGGCCCTGCATCGCCGCATAGGTGAACGAGGCCTCGCCCACACGCAGCGCCACCTTCTCGCCCCTGCCCTCTCGGATGCGCGCATCGAGAAAGTAGTCGGCCATGTTGAAGCGCTCGGGGAAGCTGAGAGCGGCTTCGTTCGCGAGAGTGTCGGTCGTCATGCGCGTGAGACTACTTTCCCGAGAGGGAAACCAGCGAAGGAAACCCGAGAGGGAAACCAGCGAAGGAAACCCGAGAGGGAAACCAACGAAGGAAACCCGAGAGGGAAACCAACGAAGGAACCCCGAAAGGGAAACCAGCGAGCACTTCCAGCGCGTGTCCGTTGTCGTCGGGGGATGCACGCGAACGCACGTGTAGACTTTGGTCGTGCGCTCCAAAGGTACAAACATCCGCGGCACACTTCAGAGCATCGAGCGCATGCGCGGAGTGGGTGCATGCGAGCGCGTGATCGCGAACACGCATGGCGAGCTTGGCGATGCGCTTCGACATGGTGGGATCCTCACGAGCGCTTGGTATCCGATTGCCTGGCATGACGCGTTCTTGCGCGCGGTGGAGGAGACCTTTCCAGAGGAGCCGCGCGTGATTCGAACGCTCTCTGCGGATGCGGTGAAGAGCGACTTCAGCACGCTGTTCAAGTTGCTGCGGCTCGTTGCGTCACCCGCCTTCGCACTGACCAACGCCACACGCGTGATGTCGCGTTACTACGACGGTGGTCGCATCACTGTGGTGGAGGCGCGCGATGGGTACATTCACTACCGCTTCGATGCGTACGAGGGCTTCACGCCGCGCATCTGGGAGGACGTGGTGGGCGGCATGGAAGGGGTGCTCGACATGCTCGATGTTTCACCGAGAGGTGAACCAGCAGATACTTGGCGCCAACCACTCGATGTACGCGGCACGCGCAATGAATCTCGCGACGTGATCGTCGTCTACCGCGCTCAATGATTGATTCGATGTGCGAGGCGCCCCTATGCTCCCCATGCGGGAGGGCGCTTCAAGCGGCGCTCGCGCACTGCTTTGAGGTTTCCATGAGGTTGCGATGACGAAGTCCGAACTCATTGAAGAGCTAGCCAAGCGTACGAAGGTCAAGAAGAGCCGCGTCGAGCTCGTCGTGAACTCCGTCTTCGAGAGCATGGCGGCCGCGCTGGAGCGCGGTGAGGGCGTCGAGATTCGAGGCTTCGGCAGCTTCACAATTCGTCAGCGCGACGCCTACGACGGACGCAATCCGCAGACGGGCGAGGCCGTGCATGTGCCACCCAAGCGCGTGCCCTGGTTCACCGTCGGCAAGGAGCTGCGCATCCTCGTCTCGGGCTCGGATGTCCCTGAGGGGCTCGACGAGGACGACGACGAAGAGGACTGATTCGTCGCGCGCTGCGGCATGAGGTGAAGCCCGATGTGCAACGCGAGGGTTGTG
>JBILQT010000404.1:0-5575 GCA_044373065.1 Sandaracinaceae bacterium | reverse complement strand
AGCGATGCCTACGTCGCGCATCAACCCAACTCCCAGCGCGCCGCAGAGGCCTCGGCGCTCCTCGAAGCGAGCGTGCCGATCTTCGAGCACTGCACCACGGAGGTCACCTTCCTCGTCATGCGCGGCAGGGCCACACGCGAGGAGCTCGGCAAGGTCTCGGGGCGCAAGAGCTTCCGCAACCACAGCGAGGGAATCACGCGCTGCTGCCGCATCATGGAGCGCGAGCTCGACTACCTCATCGAGTGCAAGTCGACGATCACCAAGGAGGACATCGCGCACTACATGGAAGTCGCGCGCGCCCTCAGCACCGTCGTCGGCGAGCGCGAAACGGTCGCGCCGGTGGTTGAGGAGAAGCCCGTCACAGACGACATGATGACGCGCACCTTCACCCTCTTCGACAAGGCGATGGACTCCGTCCGCGCCGGTCTCAACTACATCTTCCAGGACACGCCGGAGAAGGTGGAGGAGTACCTGCCGCGCAAGGTGAAGAAGCCCTCGACGGCGAAGCCGAAGAAGACGGCGCCGGTGGAGAAGCCGCCTGAGGGGCAGTCGAAGCCCGACGCGCAGAACGGCGCTTCGCCAAGCCCGACGCCGAGTGCGAACGGGAATGTTCAGGCGCCGACGGGCAGTGCTGTTGGGAACGTTCAGGCGCCTGATGCGCGTCGGGAGGATCGAGCCGCGGAATGATCCGATGGCATGCGCGCGCGGCGCGACGACGAACGGGATTCACAGCGATGTGGGTCCCGTTTTTCGTTTTTGGGTGGCTGCGACTGAGGCAGCGACTGAGGCTGCGACTGAGGCTGCGACTGCGGCTGCGGCTGCGACTGAGGCTGCGACTGCGACTGCGGCTGCGGCAGCGACTGAGGCAGCGACTGAGGCAGCGACTGAGGCTGAGACTGAGGCAGCGACTGAGACTGAGACTGAGACTGCGACCGAGACTGCGACCGCGACCGAATCGACAGCGACTCAACGCGGCGTGACGAAGCGCTGAATCGCGTCCAACAACCGCGCATCCGTTGGCGCCAACGCGCGCGCCTTCTCCACCGCCGCATCGACGCGATCCTTCGGCTGACCCAGCCAGCGCAGCACGGTGGCGTGATCCAATGAGGACCACGCGCGACGCGTTGCGGGCGCGTCCATCTGAAGCACGCGCTCCAAGAACTCCGATGCCTCGATGAGAAGGCGGCGACGAACGTCTTGGTCCACGCGACGCGTCGAGTTCTGAAGACCGCGGGTCAGCGCCATCTTCGTCTGCGCAAACTCTTGGAGCGCACGTGCATCGCGAAGCACGAAGTCGCCTGCACGCACAAAGAGCGCGTGCGCTTGCTCCTGCCGATTGAGACGCCTCTCGGCAATCGCCGCGTCCACAGCGTCCTGGCCTGCCAGCAACGATGGAAGCTTGTCGAGAAGCGCTTGTGCGCCCGCTTCGTCCTTGGTCTCGATCAACGCTTCGGCGACGGTCGTGATCACACGCGCGTAGAGCGAGAGGTCAGGAAGCTCGTCGATGAACTGCTTGGCGCGCTCAAGCTCACCACGCTCGATGAGCCCGCGGGCCAACTCGACCGCGATGGCAGGTGACTTGAGGTTTTGGTTTCGCCACGCCTCTTCGAGCGCACGCTGCGCTCCCAACGTGTCTCCCGTCGCACGCTTGTACGCGTACGTTCGCAATACGTTCAGCGCGACGTACTCGGGGTGAGCTGGGAGCACGACGCGGAAATACGAACGTGCCTCGTCAAAGTCGAAGGTGGGAACCGGCGAGCCGTTCTCCAACATGCTCCGGCGAATCTTCGGAACGCCCGTTCCTCGTGCTTCAGCAAGACGAAGCTCTTTCAGGAACTCACCGATGCGTCGATTGCGCGCGGGCACCGGTGGCACGGGCTTTCCACCGCTCAAGTGCTCGTGCTGGATGCCCTGCGCGGGGCCCGGATAGCTGATGATTTCAATATGATCGGAGTGCAGATGCACCTTGATCGGATCGGGCGCGTCGTCCTCATAGCTGCGGTGATAGACCGCATTCACGATGGCCTCGCGAAGCGCAGGAAGCGGAAAGCTCACCCAACCGCGCGTCTCGGGGACGTTGCCGCGCTTCTCCAGGTAGCGCGTCGTACGGTTGTTACCGGTTTCCCTTCCGGGAAAGTTCTCAAGCCACGCAACGCACTGTCGAACTTGGTGATGAATCGGGCCGCGAAAGACGTGCTCAGCAATCGCATCGCCCCCTTCGCCGTACTCGGCGAGCTCGATGCGTGCGCCGCGAAACCAGCGGGTGGGCTCTGGGTTGAAGAAGAGCAGCGCCACATTGCGAGGCACGGTGTGCCCGTTCTGTCGCGCGGTGATCTGCCACTGCGCGTAGAGACGCTCAGCGTCCGGCTCGCTCGCCAACTCGCTTCCAACGTTGCGAAGGAACTCCTGCGCGAGGCCGAGATGAATGTCCGCGTTGGTCGCGTCGAAAGAGCGACGGTCATCGAAAGGAACGCGCGCAGTCTGACGAAGGAGGTCGTTGCGAATCTCACCCTTCGCAGCCACCGTCTCGCTGCCCACACGCACCCAATAGGCGCGGTCGCCTTTGCCATCGGGCGCCTGATGAGGACGCGCATCGGAAGCTGGCGCCCAGAGCACGAGCACCTTCTTGCCGTCGATGTTCGCGACGTGCATCACGGGCATGTAGACGGGCTCGATCTTGTTGCACTCACCGCGAATCGACTTCTGCGGGAGGTCGAGAACCTCGGGTGAAAGGCCTTCGACGGGGCGCACCGCGACGCCGCTGGACTCGCGCACGCCGAGGACGACATAGCCACCGTTGAGGTTCTGCAAGTCATTGGCGAATGCGCAGAGAGCCTTCAGCACCTGCGGCGCTGTCGTGGCGTCCCAGGTCGCATGCAACTCCAGATGCGAGACCTCGACGGCGTTGGACAAGATTTCACCGATGCCGATGGGCAGAGGTGAGAGTTCGCTGGACGTCATGGTGAGCACTTCGGATGCGGGCCGTGCATCACGGTAGCAAACCGCGTGAGGTGATGCGGATTCTTGGAGAGCAAGACGTGACGTCCGCGCGCAGTCGCTGCCTCACTCAGTCCGCGTCGGCCTCAACTACATCTTCCAAGACACGCCGGAGAAGGTGGAGGAGTGCCTCCCACTGATGCGCGTCGGGAGGATCGAGCCGCGGAATGATCCGATGGCTTGCGCGCCATGTTCACAGCTGCGACTGAGGCTGCGACTGAGACTGAGACTGAGACTGAGACTGAGACTGAGACCGGGGCAGAGACTGAGACCGGGGCAGAGACTGAGACCGAGGCAGAGACTGAGACCGAGGCAGAGACTGAGACTGAGACCGAGACTGCGACCGAGACGGAGGCGGCGACCGAGACGGAGACAGCGACCGAGACGGAGACAGCGACTGAGACCGAATCCGCCTCTGCAGCCCCGCGACGTACTCGCTCAGTCCTGGGGGACCAGCAATGCCGCGTGCTTCCCCAGCCACTTCACAAGGTCGTCGGCCATCTCGGGCTTGGCGCCGCGACCTATCAGCGCGCTGCGGATCTCGGGGAGGGGCGTCGAGAGCGGAAGGCTTATCTGTGCGAGTGCGGGCTCATGCTTGCGGCGCTGCCAGCACTCGTTGTAGGCGAAGGCACGCTTGGCACCTTCGGTGAGGTACTCGGTCAGCGAGGAGAACTGCTCCATGCTCTCCACGTCCCAGACGATCTTCGACTCGTCTTCGCCGAGGATGTACCAGGCCGCCATGCCGGTGCCCTCGCCATCCGCGTCGAGCATGAACATCGAGTCGGGGTCCACCTCCTCACCGTCGAGCATCATGTAGGCATCCTCCTGAGCGCCCTCGAGCGAGAGGTAGAGAAAGCCGGTGCACGGGTCGTCGAGGTCCTCGAGTTCGTCCTTCGTTTCGTAGCTGAACTTGAAGGACTTCGCGTGCTTCGCGAACGCCTTCGCATCCGCGGGATAGCCCCCCTCGGGCAGCGCGCTCTCCAGCTTGCTCGTGGTCTTGATGGCGACCTTCGTGTTCCACTTCAGGTCCTTGCGGCTCTGGAGGAGCTCGGCCCACGCCTTCATGCGCTCGAAGAGCGAGAACCGAAAGCCTGCGTTGGCCTCGTCCTCTTCGCCCTCGTCTTCGTCGTCGCCGTCCTCGCCCCCACCATCGAGGAGCTCTGCGAAGTCGGCCTCTTCCATCACCTCGACGCCAAGCTCCTCGGCCTTCTCAAGCTTGCTGCCCGCATCGGTGCCGACGATGAGCAGGTTCGTCTTCTTCGAGACGCTGCCCGAGACAGTGGCGCCCGACGCGACGAGGATCGACTCGATCTCCGCGCGGGTCATGCCCTCGAACTTGCCCGTCACCACCACGATCTTTCCCGCGAGGCTGGGAACCGTCTTGCCCCCTGAAGGCGCGGCCTTCGCGGGTGCGGCCTTCGCGGGCGCAGCCTTCGCGGGCGCGGCCTTCGCGGGCGCGGCCTTCGCGGGCGCGGCCTTCGCGGGCGCAGCGCCTCCGAGCAATGCCTCGATTTCCGACTCGCCGTAGACGGGGATGCCGAGTTCCTCCGCCTTGTCGAGCTTGCTGCCCGCGTCCGTGCCCGCGAAGAGCATGTCGGTCTTCTTCGAGACCGAGCCGGTGACCTTTGCGCCGAGCGCGGTGAGCCCCGCCTCGACCTGCGAACGAGAGAACTTGGAGAAGGTGCCAGTGACGACGACGGTCTTGTTGGAGATGTCCATGCGATGCCTCTTGTTGTCGTTGGAGAGAACCGAAAGCTGGCAGAGAGCCTGCCCGAGGGCGCATCAAAGCAGGTCAAAAGAAGTACGTCGTCCGTCGACGTGGGCGACCGAGGCTGCGATGCGGCTGCGACCGAGACTGAGGCTGCGACTGAGACGGAGTCCGTCACGGCCACCGTCACTGCCACCGTCACTGCCACTGCCACCGTCGCTGCCACCGTCGCTGCCACCGTCGCTGCATCCGTCACTGCATCTGCATCCGCATCTGCATCCGACGGTTCGTTGTTAGTCTTCGCCATGGCTTCGGCGAAGAACCTCGCGGTGGTGCGAATGGTGCGGCTCAAGGGCAAGACGGAGCGCGTCGCGATGGTGCCCTGGTGCGTCCGCGCGGGAGGCAAAGCCAACCGGTTCCGCGGGATGCCCTGCGAGCGCTCCGTCGTCTTGTCGTCGAGCGCGTTTGAGAAGCGCGGCCTCGCGGTGCTGCTCGAGCTTTTGGGGCGTGCACCGCTCACAGAAGACGACCCGCTGGAGGGCTTCACCACGGTGTCCACCGAGGCCGTGATCGACCTAGAGAATGATGCTGCGAGCGCGATGACGTACGTCACGCAAGACGCCACAGGGCCCGTGCTCGGGCGCGTGCAGATCCGTCCCGCGAAGGCGTGGTATCGGTCCGGAGAGGTGCTGCACTTGGACCGCATCACGCAGGCTGCGTTCGTGGAGGCGATGGAGCGGCTGCTGCCGAGGTGAGGGGCGCTGAGACGGGGGCTGCGACTGAGGCTGCGACTGAGGCTGCGACTGAGGCTGCGACTGAGGCTGCGACTGAGGCTGCGACTGAGGCTGCGACTGAGGCTGCGACTGAGGC
>JBILQT010000099.1:0-23834 GCA_044373065.1 Sandaracinaceae bacterium | reverse complement strand
TGGGGCTCGAACCGCTACGGCCAACTCGGTGCGGGCGACGACAATGCGCACCGCGGCTTGGTGACTGTGTCGGGGCTCAGTGATGCAGCCTCGGTGGTCTACGCGGGCGGCTTCTGTGCGATTCGCCGCGAAGGACGTGTGAGCTGTTGGGGCGAGCGCGATTCGGCGGTCGTTGCATCAGGCGACGCGGGAGGAAGGTTCGCGCTCGTCGAGACCACGCTCCGTGATGTACGCGCATTGCGCCTTGGTGGTGGCGTCAAGTTCGCGCTGCTGGAGGGCGGGCGCGCGATGACGTGGGGCACCGACGGCGCAGCGATTCGATTGCATGCGCTGAGTGACGTTGCGAACGCAGCGACTGCCTCCTTGGCGTCGTGCGTGCAGAACCTCGCGGGCGAGGTGCGTTGTCACTTCAGCGGTGTGAGTCCGCGCGACGAAGAGATAGCGAGCTTTCGCGGCGCAATTGCGATCCGGCTCGCGCACAACATGGTCGCGCTGATGCCTGATGGGACGCTGGTCATGCACGCCGCCGAGGGCGCGCGGCGCATGGACTCCGCAACGAACATTGCGCAGCTCGCGATCGAGAGTTCCGGTGTGCCAACGGCGATCACACGCGATGGACGTGTGCTTGTGTGGTCGACTCCGCCCACGCAGGGGGTGTTTGCCGCGACAGAGATCACCCTGCCCGCGCTGGGTGCAGCACCCGCCGTGGCAGCGCTCCCAGAGGGGCGCATCCCGCGCTGGTGCACCATCGAGGCGCAGTGGATTGTGCTCTCCGAACCCTCGCGGTTGGAGGTGTTGCGCGAGGGGATCCTGGGCCCACCCGATGATGGAGAAGCGCGAGATCAAGCGAGCCTGTGCGCGTCGGCTGAGGTCGCTTACGACTCACCCGACTGCCCCGCATCGGGCCCGTGGCTCGCGCAGACTGGGCAGGGCGAGCTCGTCCTCGTCGTCAGTCGGCCGCAGGGGCTTTACGCCGAGATTCCTGATCTCGCGTCGCTCTCAGACGGTACCGAAGAGAACGCGTCGATAGCTCACTGGCAGCTTCACGCAGGCCAGCCACTCGATGCCGTTCTGAGCGTCACGCGCGCCGAGCAATCATGCCTGGACGAGGAGAACTTCCAAGACTGTGGGCTCCTCGATGTGGAGATGCTTCACACCGCGCTGCGTGAGGTTGGGGGCCGCTTCCTCCGCGTCACGGCGCGCGTCGACGAGCGTCGGATCGCTGATACGGCGGAGACAGCGCAACACCTCACGCTCGAGGTGAGCGGCAACACGATGGACATCTGGGTCTGCGGCGGACACGTCACGCGACGGCTTCCTTCGCTCCCCGCAGACACGAATGCGGGCGTTGAGGAAACCATGACACCTGCCAGCGAGGCCGAGGCGCAAGCGGCCAGCGCGCAGTGCGCAGAAGGCTGGCGTGCCTTCGGCGCGGGGAACTTCGATGCCGCCCGCACGAGCATCGACGCAGCCCTCACCGTGCTCGAGCGCGCCCAAGACACGAGCGGCATCCGCGCACGCGGCGCCTGCCTCTACAACCGCGGCCGCATCGCCGAGCAGGACCAAGACCTCGCGGCTGCACGCGGCTTCTACGAGCGTTCGATCCAGGCGCGACCGAATGAGGTGGTGGCGCAGCGATTGGCCGGATTGCCACGATGAAGCGCAACGGGTGAGTCAGGGCAGGCCCAGAGCCAACTGTGCGCGAAGGCCTGCCGCGTCCAGGCTCGTGCCGAAGACGGGATTGAACGCAGCCGCAAGCGCTTCTGCACCGGGCGTCAGAGCCACCGCATCCGGGTCGTAGAGCTGCGTGCGCGCATCCGCGAGTTGACGCAGGGGACGAAGCGACCAGGTGACATCTTCCCCCGCCGCGCGCGCGTCGCGAACAAGCTGCAGGTAGATGCGCAGCGAGGCCGTAGAGCCGAGTGCCGTGACGGGCGAGGTCGTGGGCAAGATGCCGTGCAGCAGGTGAAGCGCGGAGAAGGTGAGCACGCTTGGGACGTTTCCTTCTGCGTTGAAGGGACCGTGATCGAGCGGCGTGGTTGCATAATCCAGGGCGCCGCGGCGCCAGAGGAGCGGCTCGACCTTGCCCGCACAGGCCGTCGTGAGCGCCTCCGTCTGGCGAACGGGAATCAGCAGATCCCAATCGTCATGTAAGACGAGCACGTCGCTTGGCAACGCTGCGCAGAGGCCCTGCGGCGAGAAAGCGAGTGCGCGAGGATCCGTTGCGGAGGGCGGGAATCCAACGCTGGGTGTCGACCTGCGCCAATACGGAGAGAAGAACGCCTCGGATTGCGTGGGGTTGCCAAAGCGCATCGGCATCTCGACTTCCGAGTGCTGGTAGAGGTCGATGAAGTTGCTCGGGGGCGCGAGTGCCGAGAGCGAACGTGCGTGGGCGTCACGTGCCAACGCGGCGCCGAAGAGCGTCATCATCCCGCCCCAGCTTCCGCCGTATCCACCGATGCGCGCGACGTCGACTTCGCGTGACCGACTCGCGACGAACGCGTAGCCCATGGCCGCATCTTCGGCGTCGTCGAGGAGGGTTCCGCCTGTGTAGAAGCGACCGAGGCTCTCGTTGACGGCGGTCTCGACCGTCTGTGCGCCGTAGCTGATCACGTCGTTGCCGTCGTAGGCCGGCGCATCGATGTCGGGATGAAGCCCATCGCCAAGAGCCGCCCAGCGCGCGTCGACAGCCTCGCCGCTCCAGTTGATCCCGGCGTAGGGCTCGTTGACGATCACCACGGGTGCGTTGGCAGCGGGCGCGTGGATGTAGAGCAAGTACGTGTGTGCACCGTCGCGCCGCGTCCCTCGGATCAGCTCCACGCGACGCGGGGTCTCGAGCAGCGTCACGCTTCGTTCCCCAATGACCTCGAATGCTTCCATGGCGGGTGCTGCATCTGGAGCATCCACCGCATCGGTTGTCACTGCCGCATCGGTGGACGACGCAGCGTCGCCAACACCCGCGACGATCTGTGCGGCCTCAGGGCATCCCGAGAGCGTCACCAACGAGGCAAATACGAGGCGCTGCGTGCGCGAGGAGAAGGCCATGCCCGATGGTACACGCTAGCCTCGGAGCCACCCGTGACGCATCGCTTTCACCCCGCAACGCAAGCCTGGCTCGACGAAGTCTTCGCTGCGCCAACGCGCGCACAATCACTTGCTTGGCCAGCGATTCAAGCCGGCCACTCGACTTTGCTTTTGGCACCCACGGGCTCGGGCAAGACGCTCGCAGCGTTCCTTGTGGCCATCGATCAGGCGCTCTTCTCCGAGAACCCGGGGACCGTCCTCTACATCTCGCCGCTCAATGCCCTCGCCGTCGACGTTGAGCGCAACCTGCGGGCGCCACTGCAAGGCATCCTGCGCTGTGCTGAGCGGCTCGGGGTGAAGGCGCGCAGCATCGATGTGGCGATTCGTACCGGCGACACGGATGCGAAGGAGCGCGTGAAGCAGGCGCGCAAGGCGCCCGACATTTGGATCACCACGCCCGAGTCGCTCTTTCTTCTGCTGACCTCGAATGCGCGAGAGAGCCTCGCGAATGTTCGCACCGTGATCGTCGATGAGATCCACGCGATTGCACCGACCAAGCGCGGCTCGCATCTCTTCCTCTCGCTCGAGCGGCTTGAGGCATTTCGAAAGCTGCGCAATCCAGATGCGCTTCCGATGCAGCGTGTCGGTCTCTCGGCGACACAGCGCTCGATTGAGGAGGTCGCGCGCCTGCTCGGTGGTGGCAACGTCATTGAGGGACGCTTCGTGCCGCGCCACGTCGCGATTGCCGATGCACGCACGCCGCCCTCGTTTGATCTGTCCGTCGAGGTGCTCGTCGAGGACATGGCGGCGCTTGGTGACAAGACGGAAGGGCCGCTTGGCGAGAGCAAGACCTCGTCGATCTGGGCGAGCATTCATCCGCGTCTGGTGGAGCTGATCCGCGGTCACCGCACGACGATGATCTTCGTGAACAGCCGGCGTCTCGCAGAGCGCTTGGCCTCGGACATCAACGAGCTTGCAGGCGAAGAACTCGCACTCGCACATCACGGCTCGCTCGCACGTGAGCAACGCCTCGTGGTGGAGGATCGACTCAAGCGCGGCCTGCTTCCGGCCATCGTCGCGACAAGCTCGCTTGAGCTCGGCCTCGACCTCGGTGCGGTCGAACTCGTGCTTCAGATTGAGTCTCCGCCCTCCGTTGCCTCCGGATTGCAGCGCGTTGGTCGCGCGAACCACCACGTCGGTGGAAGGCCCAAGGCCGTGATGTTTCCGAAGCATCGCGGTGACCTGATGGCGACTGCGGCGATTGCGCCACGCATGATGAAGGGCCAGGTCGAGTCGACGCGCTACCCGCGCAATCCGCTCGATGTGCTCGCGCAGCAGCTCGTCGCGATCATCTCGATGGAAGACATCTCCGTGGACGATGCGCTGAGCCTGGTTCGCGGCGCAGCGCCCTTCGCGGAGCTTGCACCGAGTGTCTTCGAGGGCGTGCTCGACATGCTCTCGGGTCGCTATCCCGCCGAGTCGTTCTCGACGCTCAAGCCGCGCATCACCTGGGAGCGCACGAGCAACACGCTGAAGGCGAGGCAGGGCGCAAAGCGCCTTGCGATCATGAATGCGGGCGTCATCCCCGACCGCGGCCTCTACGGCGTCTTTCTCGCGGATGGTGGCAACGATGCCAAGCGCAGTCGCCGCGTCGGTGAACTCGATGAAGAGTTCGTCTTCGAGTCACGCGAGGGCGAGATTTTCTATCTCGGCGCATCCAGCTGGCGCATCACGGAGATCGGCCGCGACCGTGTGCTTGTGGAGCCCGCGCCTGGTCAGCCCGGCAAGATGCCCTTCTGGCACGGAGACCAACTCGGTCGAAGCGCAGAGGCAGGTGAGGCGCTCGGTGCTTTCGTGCGCGAGGTCTCGAGCGAGATCCTCAGCAAGAAGAGCGAGGCCGAGATTGCGCTCGGCATCCAACAAGGCGGTGCGCTCGATGTGAACGCGTCGACGAACCTGGTTCGCTACATCTCGGAGCAAATCGAGGCGACCTCGGAGGCGCCGACAGACCGCACGATCATCATCGAGCGCTTCGAGGACGAGCTCGGTGATTTCCGCATCTGCATCCTCTCGCCGTGGGGTGCGCGCGTGCATGCGCCGCTTGCGATTGCGATGTCAGCCGTGGCGCGCGAACAGCTTCACATCGAGACGGAAGCTGTGTGGACCGACGATGGAATCGTCCTTCGCTTCCCTGAGACCGATGTGCCGCCGGACATCCTCTCGCTCATTCCGAGTTCGTCGGAGCTTGAGACGCTTCTTGTGCAGAGCCTGAGTGCGACCTCGCTCTTTGCGGCCCGCTTTCGTGAGTGCGCGGGGCGCGCGCTGCTCCTTCCGAAGAAGACTGTCGGCAAGCGTCAGCCGCTCTGGGCACAGCGCAAGCGCGCTCAAGATTTGCTCGGCATCGCCTCGAAGTTTCCCGCCTTCCCGATCGTGCTGGAGGCCTACCGCGAGTGTCTCGAAGAGGCCTTCGATGTCGCGGCGCTGCGTGCACTCTTGGAGCGCATCGAGCGGCGCGAGGTCTCGCTGCGTGTCGTCGACCGAGACATGCCCTCGCCCTTCGCGCGCTCGATCCTCTTCTCGTACGTCGGCAACTTCATGTACGACGGAGATGCGCCGCTGGCCGAGCGAAGAGCGCAGGCGCTGACGATCGATGTTGCCCAACTCGAAGCCCTCTTGGGCAAGGTGGACCTCGCCGCGGCCCTCGACGCAGAGAGCATCGCGATTGTCGCGGAGCGCCTGCAGAGCTTCGGCGCGCGCCTTCTTCACGAAGACGCAGTGCACGACCTTTTGCTCTTCATCGGCGACCTCAGCGTCGATGAAATCGCCTCGCGTGCGAGACAACCTGACGAGTCGTTCGAGGCTGCGAAGGCACGCACCGAGCCGCTGGCAGAGGCGCTCGTTCGGACGAGACGTGCAGTGCGAATGCGCGTGGCAGGCGAGTCTCGTCTTGTCGCTGCGGAGGACGTCGCGCGCTACCGCGATGCGCTTGGATGCATGATTCCGCCCGGCCTTGCGGACGTGTTCTTGGAGCGGGCGCCGCATGCACTGACGGACTTGATCAGCCGGTATGCACGCTCGCATGCGCCCTTCCCTGCACGCGCGGTCGCGCTGCGTTTTGGTCTCGGTGCGGAGGCCGTCACGCGCGAGTTGGACGCGCTCGTCGACAAGGCGCGGCTGATCCGCGGGCACTTCTCGACGGGGGAAGGTGATGTTGAGTACAGCGACCCGGATGTGCTCAAGCAGCTCAAGCGGCGCTCGCTTGCGGCCCTGCGACGCGAGATTGAGCCCGTCCCTCCGAGTGCCTACGCGCGCTTTCTTCTGCGCTGGCATGAGCTTGATAGCGATGCGCGGATGCCACGTGGTGAGGGTGCGTTGCTCGATGTGATCGAGCGCCTCGAAGGCTTGCCGCTTCCGACCGATGCGCTCTTTGATGATGTGCTGCCTTCGCGCATCGAGGGCTTTCGTCCGAGCGATTTGGATGTGCTCGTCGCGAGTGGTGCCGTCGTCTGGCGCGGTGTGGATTCCGCCGCGGGGCGCATCGCGCTTCACCTCACGAGCGCGAGCCCGACAGACGGCTTCATGCCCGCTGCGCTTGCGCCAGAAGGCGCGCTTGAGGAGGGCATCGTCGAGACCTTGAAGGCGCGCGGTGCCGTCTTCTTTCACGACATCGTGGCCAGTGCCGGAACCTTCCCGCCCGATGTCGCCGAGGCGCTCTGGCAGCTCGTTTGGAAGGGCCAGGTCACCAACGACACGCTCATCGCACTGCGCTCACGCATGCAGGGCACGCCCACGCCGACACGCGAACGACGCGCGCGCATTCGCACTGCACGCGTGCCGCGCAGCATCCCTGGAACCGAGGGACGCTGGTCGCTGCTGCCACGACCTGAGGGCGCGACACACACGACGCGCACCTCGGCGCTCGCACGCGTGCTGCTCGAGAGACACGGCGTCTTCCTTCGCGAGTCACGCGTGATCGAGGAGAAGACTGCCGAGCTCAACTCGACCTACGAGGTGCTGCGTACGCTGGAAGAGTCGGGGCAGATTCGGCGCGGCTTCTTCGTTGCGGAGGCCTCGGCCACGCAGTTTGCCGTGAAGGGCACAGAGGATTTGCTGCGCTCGCTTCGCGATGCCTCGCCCAAGCCGCGTACGTTGATTCTCTCTGCCGTGGACCCCGCGCAGCCTTACGGCGCAACGCTTCCGTGGCCGGCCAACGCTACGACGCAGAAGGCGCAGCGCGCCTCCGGGGCGCAGGTGATCCTTCATGATGGCGAGCTGATTGGCTGGATGGGGAAGTCCGAGGAGACGCTCATCACCTTCATCCCTGAGCACGAGCCCGCACACACGCACGCGTTCGACGCGCTCATCGAGGCACTCACACTTCGCGTACGCAGCGGCGCCCGCAACTCGCTCCTCTTGCAGAGTATCGACGGCGAGCGCCCGCTCACCACACCGCTGGGTCGCATGCTTGCGGAGCGTGGCTTCAAGCACGCATCGAATGGGCTCCTGCTGCGTGGCGCGCGAGGTCGCGAGACGGAGAGCTGAGAGCAGTCGCCGTTCAGCGCGCCGACGTCTGCATCACCTGCATCGCCTCATCGTGCACACGACGCACGCTGCGCGCGTCCTCCTCACTCGCAGGCATCGAGGGCGCCATGGACGGAAGCGCCTGGTCGAGCACCTGCGCCTGCGCGGCCTGCGCTCGGAGGCGCACGTCACCTGTGCGGTCGGCCACCAGAAGTGCCTCGCGCTCGGCGACAACCAACATCTCGCGCGCGCGCTCCACCTCGCCTGCGCGCGCGACCTGAATCGCCTGGATGGTCTGCGCGGCAATCGTCATCCGCGCCGCATCGCGCTCGACGCTCTCATCGCGCCCTGCGGCAATCTCCGCGGCATCCTCGGAGGCACGCGCACTGAGGAACACACGTCGCTCCAAGCGCCCGGCCTCTTCGAGGGCATCGTCGAAGGTGAGCACCGCATCGATGGCTTCAATGGTGCTGCCCGCGCGCCGCGGATCGAGCCGCATGCGGACGAGCACATCGCGCGCCTCACCCTCCGCGAGGTCGCCAATCACGACGCGAATCGCGTTGCCCTGTGCGGACCAAGAGCCCGCAACCACACCCTCGAGCACGACGCCTGGGCCGGGGGTCAACTCCACAATCGTGCTGCGTGCGACGACGCGCTGGATGCGAAGCACCTCATCACGAAACACGGAGGCCATCGCACTGGGCTCCTCGACGTAGTGAAAGCGTCCGCCGCTCGCCTGCGCGATGTTCGCGAGCAGGGTCTCGTCGTACTCCAACCCCAAGCCCAGCGTGGTGATCGCGATGCGACGCTCGCCTGCGACCTGCGAGAGGGCTGCGATCTGTGAGGCGTCATTCGGCACACCGTCCGAGAGCAAGACGACGCGGTTGATGCCGCTCGCATCGTAGTGGCGCACGACCTCCTCGAGGCCGACGCGCATGCCTCCCGCAAGGTCGGTCGTGCCGCGCGCTTCCATGTGGCTCACGGCCTCACGAAGTTGCCCGAGGTTGCCCCCCTCGATCTCGGTCGAAGGCACGAGCACTTGGGTGCGTGAGTCGAAGGTCACGATGGAGATGCGATCATGCTCGTGGAGTTGATCGAGCAGCGCATTGGTCGCGTCACGCGCCTGCGCAATCGCAGGGCCTTCCATCGAGCCCGAGGTGTCGACGACGAGCGCCAAGTTGATGTGCGGACGCCGCGCGCCATGCGCCTCACCCGCGATCACGCGGAGTCGAGAGACAACGACATTGGCCTCGCCCGCGGGGACGTAGCGGTTCTGAAGTGCGCCCTCAAACGAGACGACCTCTGGGTCACGACGCGAACCTTGCGTCGTCGTTGCGCCGCAGCCGACGAGCGCGAGAAGGGCCGTGGCGACGAGAAGACGCGCACCTGTGCGGAGCGAAAGAGCTGGTTGTTCCATGCCCTCTCCGACGCGTGGTGCGCGTCGAAGATCTACACTTCAATCCATCACGTCTTGAGAGGGCGCGGCAGGCGTAGGTTCGGGTGCGGTCGGTCGTGCTGCCGCAGGCGCTGCCGCCTCGGGCAACTCGATGTCCGCGAGCACGCCGCGAAGACGTGTGACCTCGGCGCGATAACGACCAAGCTGCGCTCCAGGAAGCATGCGTCCGGGCCCGTTGAGCTCACGTGCCGGGTCGACAAAGTTGCCGTGTCGCTTGAGGCCAAAGTGCAGATGCGGCCCTGTGCTGCGACCGGTCGAGCCAACGTAGCCAATGAGCTGTCGCTGGCGAACGTGCGTGCCGCGCGAGAGGCCGGGTGCGAAGCGTGAGAGATGCGCGTAGTGCGACTCGTAGCCGCCCTCGTGCGACATCGAGATCAGGTTTCCGTTCGCGCCGCGCTCGCCGATGAAGGTGATGTCGCCCTCTGCGGCAGCCCAGACGGGCGTGCCGGTCGCCGCCGCGAAGTCGATGCCGTTGTGTGGCTGCACGCGATGAAGCACCGGGTGCATGCGGTGCGGATCAAAGGGCGAGGAGATGTGATCGAAGTGCAGTGGCGTTCGCAGCCATCCGCCATGCACAGCGCGCCCAGTCTCGTCGTAGAAGTCGGTCAGGTCCTCGCGCGGCGCAAAGTAGAACGCCTGCAGCAAGCCTCGACGCTGACTGCGGTATTCGAGCACGTGCACGGTGCCGTAGCGGAGGAACTGATCGCCGATGCGCTCTTCATCCACGACGATGCGGAAGGTGTCGCCCGCACGCGTCTCAGTGTTGAACGAGATGCGTCCATCGAAGACCTCGACAAAAGTGCCGACCATCGTGCGACCAAGCTGCACGGCCTCAAGCGCGTCGCCGAGCGAGGTCTGCACGACCCCGCCGCGGGCCAACGTGATGCGCTCGATCGGCACCTCGACTTGGTGCCCGACCAGGGCGCCCGCATCGTTGCGTGTGACCTCGTAGATCTGCGTGATCGAGGCCTTGTACTCAAAGCGACGAAGCACGCCGTCGGGGGCGCGCTCGATCGTCAGCTCGTGGTCGGGGCGACAGCGGCGGAAGTCCATCACGCCGGTCAGCGCAGCGATCAGCGCATCCGCCTCCTGGCCCGTCAGCGTCGCGGCCACCAGTGCCGAGCGAAAGCCATTGCTCTGGCCAAAGTGATGGACCGTCCGGGTGCCCTCGCCGCTCGTCTGCGTTGCAATCGCAGGTGATGGAACAAACGCGTCGGGCGGTGCCACGTAAGCATCGGGCGGTGGCGTATAGCCCACCTGCGTCGGAACCACCGAGGGGGGCGTGTGCGTCTCGGGCGACTCACCATGCGCGAGCCATCCCGCCGCGAACACGGCCGCGATGCTCGCGAGGAACGCGATTACGGCGCCGACTCCGATCAGAAGTCGACGTCGCCGCGCGCGCTCGATTTCTTCACGAAGCAGAGGGATGCCGAGCGAGGAAAGCGGTCGCAGCGTGGGCACCGAGGGCGGTGTTTCATCAGCTGCCATTGCGGCGCGACCCTATGCGCTGCCTATCCCGCACGCAAACGGCAGCGTCGCGCCCGTTCAGATCGTCGGGTTCCCGGCCACGGCGAAGAAGAAGAGGAAGCGCTGTGCAAGCTGGGGCACGTGCCCCATGCCGCAACCGATGCCGCCGGTGATCGGCTCGCCTTCGATCTCCGTCGCACAGCCACTTGAGTGGGCCCAGTGGCTCCCGGGCACCGCGTGTTGACGGTAGGTCGCGATCGTTCGTGCCTGCGCTTCTGCCCGCGCCAGCGCTGTCATCGAAGCCAGCTGTCCACCGAAGGACCTCTGCAGAAGCGAGGTGATGAGGGCGAGTTGCTCGGTCACCCGACGATCCGATGCCGCGGCCGCAGCCTCCCAATCCTGGTGCTGGCGATCGACGACGGGTGGCCACGGACCATCGAGCACCTCGATGCGCGCCCGATCCACCCCAGGATCGATCCGCAGCATGAGTGGGTCGCTCGCTGGCGCATGCGGGAAGAGACGACGCACCTCACGCATCCGCGCGCAAGCCAACTCCGTGGTCCCAATCGCCTGCAGTGCGTCGTCCGAGCCGTGGTTGAGCACCGCCCCGAAGGCCGCGCCGCGATCCCAGGCGAACATTACGTCGGAGGGAATCACAAAGACCAACAGCGGCCGATGATTCGCCTGGGCATCGCGCCATGCTTGCTCGAATGAGGAGAACGCATCGGCGGGCGTTTGATCGTCCTCTTGCGCAAAGGCCTTCGAGATCATCGTGGGCCACGCCAACGCTGCGCCCGCTGCGCTCAACCCGGCCAAGATGCTGCGACGCTTCATCATTCCTCCGAAGTACGTTTGTTCTGATCAGCCTTGCGGCCAACCAGTGGTTCGGACGCTCGAAGCCGAACAAAGTTCCAAACGCGGGCGCGCGCCCGGATGTTTCGGCCACCCTCCACGCGTTCCAGAGCGCCAAGCGCGAAACACGGTTGGCGAAGCGCAGCGCCCCGCATAGGCTCGCGCCCCAATCGAGCAAGACATGAGCGCTGAATCATCTGCGAATCAAGGCCCGACGCCCTCCGGCGAGCCCACTCCTTCGGTCTCATCCACGCCCGTGGTCGACCCTTCCACGCACCTAGAGCCCGCAAGCCCGCTCGATCGCGCATTCGCCATCGCTGTCTTCGTTTTGGTCTCGCTCATCGTGCTCTTCGGGTTGCCGAACTACGGCATCTGGGACCCATGGGAACTCGGCATCGCGGACGACGCGCGGCACCTCATCGCCAACGAGGCCATTGAGGCCGTGCGACCGCCGCTGACGACGTGGTTTGTGGGCCAGGGCTTCGCGCTCTTTGGCGTCGAGGAGTGGTCCGGGCGCTTGCCGATCGCCTTCGCCGCCATCTTGCTCATCGGGCTCTGCATCATCGTCGGCCACCTCTTCGGCGACCTGCGCCGCGGCACCTACACCGCGCTCATCGCAGGCACGACGCCGTTTTTCTTGCTGAACGCGCGCCACATGATGGGCGCTGCCCTCGGCTTCCTCGCGTCCTCGCTTGTCTTCGTCGCTGCCTGCGTGCTCGCGTTCACGCCGCGTTCGGATCGCAAACTGCGCATCGGCGCCCTCATCGCCCTTCCCCTGGCAGTGCTCTTCGCGACGTCCAGCGCAGGCGTCTTGCTCGGTGTCGCGCCTCCGCTGCTCGCCGTTGGCATGGCCATCATCGCGCGCCTTCGCTGGCATGACCGCCCCTTCGCGCCTCCGACCGACAGCGAGTCCCGCGAGCGCACCGGCGCCCACCTGCTCGTGCTCGTGCTCGCGATCATCGCGGGTGTCGGCACGGTGATGGCCGTGATGAACAACGTCGAGGGCTACTCGGCATGGACAGGAGGCCTGCCGCTTCGCCAAGTCCCCCCGACCTTCGAAGTCCCGATCGAGGCCATCTTCCACAGCTTCGCGCCATGGAGCGCCATCCTCCCGCTCGCCTTCGGATTCTTGATGGTCGAGTACCGCCAAGAGGGCGCCACGCCAAACCAAGACACGCGCGACCCGATCCGTGGCGTGAGCCTCGCCGCCCTCGCCTGGTGCGGCTTTGCATACGCGGCCGATGCTGTGCACGCCGCACGCTACGGCGCAGGTTCGTTCCTCGCGGTGCTGGGCTTGTCCTGGCTCGTCGCCAGCTTCTTGCGTGGCCTTGAGCGCACCTCGCGCGGTGAGAACTGGGCACGCGGCCTCGTCGCGCTCCTCCTCTCCGCGCTGCTCATCCGCGACTTCGCGGGCTACCCCGGTTCGCCCCTCGAGGGCCTCTCCCTCAGCGCGTTGACGGTCCCCGAGGCGTTCAATCCTCGCGCAGGTTGGGCCGTCGTCCTCGGCGCGTTCGGCCTCGCTGCCTTCCTCGGGCTCGCCTCGGATATGAGCGGCAAGCCAGAGCATTTCGCGGTCGCCATGGGCGGGAGTTCTCCGCGCGATTTCAAGGGCGCGTTGATCCACGCCTTCCTTCCGATTCATCTCCTGCGTGCGCAGTGGGCTCGTGGCTTGGGCTTCCGCATCTGGCTCGGATTTGTTGCGCTGCTGACCTCGACCTTGCTCGGCTTTGGCCTCGTCGGCTTCGGCCTTCGTGCAGCCCTCCGCGGCGCAGAAGACAACACCGTCTTCGACATTGCCATGCGCGTGATTCCCATCTGGGCCATCGCGGGCGCGCTTGTGCTCGTGCTCGGTGGGGTCGGCGCGTTCTTCCTCCAGCGCAGCAAGCGCAAGGGCGTCGGCCTCTTGTCAGCCCTCGCATTCCTCGGTGCCGGCATCGCAGTCGGCGCGCTCATCTTCCTCGCGCTCGGTGGCAACTCACTCGCCACACGCGTCGCGCTCTACATCTTCTTCGTCCCCTTCGGGATCATCCTCGGCATCGGCGTCGGCCGCGTGCTCTACCACTTCGCCACCTCGCTCCAGCAGCGCTCCTTCATCCCGCTCTTCGTCAGCGCACTCGTGGTCGCCGTCTGGTTTGTCGGCTTCTTCCACCCACAAGCCTCTGCACACTTCTCGCCGCGCGAGATCTACGACACGTACAACGCACTCGCGTCGGACAACGAGCCTCTTGGCGAGTACCAGGTCGGCGGCCGTGCAGCGGCCTACTACACCGACGGTGAGATCGTGGACCTCGCCAACGAGAGCGATGCGCTCACCTTCCTCGCCCGGCCAACGCGCGTCTGGCTCGCGCTTCCGGCTGAGCAACTCGCGCAACTCGATCGCGGCTACCGCACGCGGGCCAATCACCATCTCTTCATCGCCGATGCACGCAGCGCGCGCGTCCTGCTGGCGACCAACCAGCCTGTCTCTGGACGGGCCGACGAGAACTACCTCGCCAACGTCGTGCTCGATACACCGCCCGCGATGCAGCAGGTCGTCAACGCAAGCCTCGACCGTCGCATCTCGCTGCTCGGCTTCAACCTCGATCTGCCCAACGGCGACTCGGTCGGCCCCGGCCAGTCCTTTGCGGTCACCTGGGTTTGGCGCTGCGACGCACCGACCCCCGGCGGCTACCAGCCCTTCCTCCACATCGATGGTTTCGGGCAGCGCTTGAACGGCGACCACGAGCCTGTCGACGGCCGCTACCCCGTGCGGATGTGGAACCAAGGCGACATCGTCCTCGACCGCCACGAGCTGCGTGTTCCCGCGAACTTCCCGCCGGGCGACTACACCTTCTACATCGGCATGTACGCAGGCGAGTCACGCCTCGACGTGGTTGAAGGCCCTGAGGACGACGCGAACCGCATCGCAGCGGGCCGACTCCGCGTTCGCTGATCCAAGCCACGTTCGACCCACAAGAAAGGCGCCCCTCACGAGGCGCCTTTTTCATTGGAACGATGGCTCGCTCCGAGACTTCAGATCTTCTTCTTCGCGACCGGGATCTTCTTCGCGACGGGTGCCGCGGTCGTGTCGGTGCCGAGCACGCGCGCCGACCACTTGTTCAACTGCGAGCGAATCTCCTCGCTCAGCGTCGTGCCTTCCATCTCCGCCGCGCGCTCCCAGCGCTCACGGTCGACGGGCGTGCAGGTGGTCTGAACCAGCTCGGACTTCTTGCGTTCGGGGGGAAGCGGCTTGCGACCGGGCTTGCGTGTAGAGGGCTTCTTGGTGGCCACGAGGAACTCCTAGCGAGAAGGTTGTTGCTGGTTTCCCTCGCGGCAAAAGCAGGAGGGACTTATTTCATCATATCGCAACATGGATGCACATATGCAATCCATATTCTCGCTGGGTTCACGTTCTGCCCCGTGGCAGCGACACCTGTTCAGTCCGCGACCACTGTCAGCTCAACAAACACCGCGCGGCCCGGCAGCGGCAAGCCGAGTGAATCGTAGCCACGCGCATCGAAGAGGTCGGTCAGGCGCACGTCGAGCTGAAGGCGCTCACCCAGAATGCGCGCGCCCAATCCAAGGCCCACCCGAACACGGGCGGGGATCTCGATAAGCGCCGCGGGGTCTGCCGTCGTGGTGCTCACGCCCTCGAGGTCCACAAAGCCCGAGAGTCGATCCAAGAACAAGACGCGTTCCTCGCGTGCCTCAAGGCGCGCATAGCCCGTCCACGCGGGTCGCAGCGGCAGCGCGAGGTTCGTTGTTGCGTCACGCGCATCCAGCGCCGTGAGTGCGCCGCGGAGCGCAAGCGCATCAAAGAGATCGAGCGAGACGCCGAGCTCGCCGCCGTAGAGGACACCCGCCGCGATGTTGAGCGGGACGACCTGATTCGCACTCACGCGCACATAGCGAATGAGGTTGTCGATGCGACTCGCAAAGCCGCGCAGCTCGGCGCGCAAGACGACATCGCGCTCACGCCAATGCACCACGCTGCCCGCGTCGCCCGACCACGAGGTCTCTGCATCAAGCGCAGGGTTGCCCGCGAGAAAACCGCGGTCTCCGAAGAGCTCGATCATCGAGGGCGCGCGCACGGACGCACTCGCGCTCGCCATGATCGAGACGTGCTCACCGAGGTGCATTGCAAGCCCGAGGCGACCGGAGGGAAGCGCCATGCTTGGGTCACGCGTGCCGGTGAACCTATCGCCCGTCACATCGACCAGATGCGCGAACGAACCCTCGATGCGACCCGAGAGACGCGCGTCGAGTGAGAGGTCGTCTGTGAAGCGTTGCAGCGTGCTGCCCTCAAGGCCGAGGCCAAGCGTCTGACGCTGCGAGGCACCCCCGCGTCCGCTCGCGAGATCCTCGCTCGTGATGGACTCGTGCGTGCCCTGCAGCAGCGCTTGAATCCAGGTGTGCGGCGCGAGTTGAAAGCTCACGCCTGCTCGAGCTTGCACACGCATCAATGCGTCGACGGCGATGCGTGGGAGAAGGCCAAACTGCGCAAGCGGGTCACGCAGCGCGCGCTCCTCCAAGCCAAGGCCAACGGCCGCCTGCACATGCCACGCAGCATCCTCACGCTGCGTGACGGAGCGCCCACCTTCGAGCCATTGCATCGAGGCCACCGCGGCAATGCGCGAGAGACGCCGGCGACCCGTTGGGTCATCCACAAAGCGCGAGGGCGGAGGCTGCAAGCCACCTGTGCGTGAGAGCCCCGCGATGACCACACCGAGCTCGCCATCGAGCAGACGTGCTCGCAGTTGAAGCGCGCCCGCGCCTTCGAGAAGGTGCCCATTCTGGCGAAGCCGCTCGCTGTCGTCCGTCGGGTCGAATGCCGTGCCGCCATCATCGCGGTAGGGGAAGCGCCCTCCCGAGTACGTGAGCCCGATGCCCCCTGCGAGCGAGAGTTGGCGGTCGCCCACTTCGAGCGATGCGCGCACGCGTCCCAGGTCAAAGCTTCCTCCACCGAGCGCCACCTCGTAGCGCGGACGCCCGCCCGCTTGATGCGGCACAAGACGCAGCACGCCGCCTATCGGGCTTACGCCCAGCCACATCGGCGCACCACCTCGGTAGACCTCGACGCGCGAGAACATCCACGTCGGAAGTGTGGAGAGGTCGAAGGCGCTTCCGTCCGGCGCGAGCACGGGGAGATCACCGAGGAGCACGGTTGTGTGCTCAGCATCGGCGCCGCGAAGGGAGAGCGAGGTGAAGCCACCAAAGCCCGCGCTGCGACGGGCGCGTGCACCGGGCACTTCGAGGAGCACTTCATCGAGCGTCTCGACCGCGCGTGAGCGGTCCTCAAGCGAGACGGTGGTGCCCGTTGCGGTGGGGTCGACATCTGCGTGATCGGGAGGGCGGACAACGGCGTGTGCGCCGAAGTCCGATTCAGAGTCCGCGATCACCTGCGCATGCGCGCTCGCTGCGCTCCACAACGTCAGCAACAGCGCAGCGCGCGCGAGCGTCTTCACGGCGTTGGATGTTCTTGGCGGTAGGTCTCCACCGCACGGCGGGCGCGCTCCACATCGTTCATGCGTCCCTCATCGACATAGAGGCCAGGCAAGCGCTCCAAGTCGCGCGCAGTCGCTCTTCCCTCGCGCATGCGCTCCTCGACGTTCGAGATCAGGTTCTCGTTCGCGGGCTCCCAGAACTCCATCACGAAGCGCCGTGCATCCGTTGCGGCAACCTCGTTCGTTCCGTCGGGCGCGATGAAGGGCGTGATGAGCCAGGAGGCGATGAGGGCGGACCCAATCGCGACGACGAGCTTGTCGATCCACTTTCGCTCGGACCACGCGGGCCAGAGGTAGGCCAGCGCGCCCACGATGAAGAGGGGGACCATCGAGTGCGAGCCCGTCCACGCGAAGAAGTATCGGCCCGCGTTGAAGGGCGCGTAGTCGTGCCGCACGAGCCAGCGAACGAGCTGCGGCAACGGGCGCGTGAACGCCTCGGGCAAGTGTGGGTAGTAGGCCGAGGGCCCACCGGAAAGAAGGATTCCACCGCCGAGCAGGCCGACTGAGATGGCGCCAATCAAGCGTGGCATCCAGCTCGCGCGTACGAGTGCACGCCCGCCTTCCAGTGCGAACCAACCGACGAAGGGAAGCGTGAGCGCGAGGTAGCGCGCGCCGACTGTCCAACCACCCCGCCAGTTGTTTACCGAGCAGATGAATGCGTAGGTCGCGCCGCAGACGGCGAGCGCAAACCAGACGTCGATCCGATCACGCTTCTCGCGCAGCAAGCGAGGCACGCCGAAGAACGCGAAGAAGAGGATCGGCGTGACCATGAAGAGGCCGTACGCAGGGTCGAAGAGCAGGCCTCCCGCGGCCTCCCAGTGGATGTTCGCGGCGCCGTAGAAGCCCTCGTGCATCGCATCGCGGAACTCGTCGTTCTCAAGGAAGCGATGCCCCGGCCTGAAGGGGCTTCCGTAGCAACTGTTGTGGAAGTGCATCACCGCGAGCGTCGGGATGAGCGCGCCCACGCCAAACGAGAGAATGCGTGGCAGCGGACGCACGCAGAAGAGGGCGTAGATGCAGAGAATCGCGGTCGCGGGCGCACCTGGATATTCGGTCGCCGTGATGAGTGCAGCGAGGAAGCCCGCGAGCCATGCAGAGCCCCATCCGATCGTCCCGCGATGACGCGCGTCGCGCAGGATCATGAACGCGCCGAAGGCAGCGACGGCACTCAGCGTGTGCGTCACAAAGAGGATCGCGTACGCGTAGAACATCGAGCCGACGGCCACCGACATGAACACGGCGTCGCGCACGACCGGCTCGCCACCGCGTCGTCTCAGCCACTCGTAATAGAAGTAGAGAAAGAGGAGCGAGGGCAGTACCGAGGCGAAGACGCGACAGGCCCAGAGCGCCACATCGCGATCGAAGGGCACGCCACGAAGCTCAGCGAACTCCTTGTAGGCCCAGTACGCGGGCACCCCGAGCATGCTCGTCGCGGGCGCCTTCACGCTGCAGTAGTGGCCCTCGTAGATGGCCGCGTCGTTCACCCAACCCCAGCGCTCGCGCACATGATCGATGTGGTAGGTGCCGTCCTCCACGATCGCCGCGGTCATGTAGAAGCGAACGTTCTCGTTCGGGTTGTTGACGCGGTTGAAGAGCGGAAAGACGTAGAGGTAGGCGAACGCGCAGATGGCGATCGCGCTCAACCAACGCGAGCCCTTGGTGGGCAGACGGAGCCATGCGCGACGCGGCCCGACATCGGGTTGCGGCTCTGGGTCGTGCTGTCCTTCGGGAGGCAAGGCGGCAGGTGTATAGCAAGGAAGCGCGCGCGGGTTGTGGGGAGAGGCGCGCGAAGGGCTGCATTGCGATGGAGGGGCGCGATGTTACCGTCGGCGCCGCATGTACCTTCACACGCTGACAATCAAAAATTGCAAGCTAATGCGCGACCTCAACGCATCGTTTGTGCGTGGCGACGGGACGCCACGGATGTGGACCGTCTTTGTGGGCGAAAACGGGACCTGCAAGACGACCTTGCTGAGAGCCATTGCGTTGGCACTGGCCGGTTCGGCGTCCGCGAACCGCCTCGTTGACAACCCCATTGCCTACTTTGATCGTCGCAGTGGGGAGGAGGGTTCGATCAGCGTCGGATTCATCGTCAAGGGCGAGCCGGTTGCGTCCTTCGTGGGATTTAGCCTGAACGGGATCGTTAACGAGGCATCGAATCAAATGCATCTGGATGAAAAGAAGCGGGTCCTCGCTGAGAGTGGCCTCCACGAACCGCGAGACTGGCCTCAGCTGGGCCTCGAGCAGCTCACCGCGCTTGTTCAGCGTCTCCAGCAACTCAACACGATTGAACGAGCCATCGAGACGCGCGCCCCCGGTTGGTTTGTCGCCGCGTACGGCACAACGCGTGTCATCGCGACTCCGCTGCGAAAGGAAGACGGCGAACCGCTTCAGAGACAGCGCCTCCGCAGTCTCTTCGACCCCTACTTCCTCCCGATGGGCACGGGCTTCAGCGACACCTACGACGTTGCGAAGGCAGGGCGCTTTGCGACGATTCTTCGTGAGGCTCTGGTTGAGCACATCAAGGCGCCCAACCTTCACGGGATTGAGTTTCGTGGACGGAACGGCAACAACGATGTCGACAACGCGCACAGCTTTGAGTTCGATGTCGGCACGGGGAAGTTGAAGCTCCCCGCGGTGTGGCTCTCGCAGGGGTACCAGGCGGTGATCTCGCTGGTGGCCGACATCATCGGGCACGTCTGGCTGGATGCGGGCGAGGAGGTGCCGCTTGCTGACATGGAGGGACTTGTGCTCGTCGATGAGCTCGACCTGCACCTGCATCCGAAGTGGCAGAGTCAGATTGTGGAGGGGCTGAAGCGCACCTTCCCGAAGATGCAGTTCATCGTGACGACGCACTCACCGCTGGTGCTCGCGGGCTGCGAGGCGGACGAGGTGTGGACACTCAAGCAAGACCCGGAGACGGGCGATGTGACGGCAGAGCAAGGGACTGTGCTGCCGATGTTGCTAACTGGGTCGGAGTTGAACAGCGTCTTTTTTGGCGTCGAGCGGGCGTCGCAGCTCAGTGAGGACGCGCGGCGATATGTCGAGGTGGCAAGCGATCGCTATCGAACAGATGAGGAGCACGCCGAGGCGCTCGAACTGCGCGAGAAGCTGCAGAAGCACGGCGCGAAGATTTCGTTCGAGCCCGTCAAGCGCGAGCCTCCTGAGGAGCCGTGATCAACTTCAAGCGAACTGCAGAACCACCGGGCCTGCCTGCCACGCGCGCAGCCCAACTCTTGACGGTTGGCGCGGCAAAACCCGAGCGCACCAAAGCCCACGACGACGCTGCCAGAAGTGTGAAGGAGGCCCTCGTCGCGATGCAGAACAACAAGTGCTGTTACTGCGAGGACATCGTCAAAACGCTTCACAACGACGTGGAGCACTTCAGGCCCTTTTCTCGGTACTGGTGGCTCGCTTGGACGTGGGAGAATTTGTTCTTTGCGTGCAGCGCGTGCGACCGGGCGGGGGGCAAGCACGACCAGTTTCCGGTGGCAGATGAGTCGAAGGCGCTGGCCTACCCAATGACACCGCCTGGGCTCGAGGAACCTCTGCTTCTCGACCCCACCGATGAAACCATCGACTTGCGTCAGCACATCCACTTCGAGAAGTGCGAAGAGTTCAACTGGAAGTGGGCTCCGATTGGCATCACCAACCGCGGCCGCATGACAATCAAAGTGATTGGCCTTCGTCGCGACGCGTACATCACGCTCTTCAATCAGCACGTAGAGACGACTGTGCAAGACGTGATCGACGAGATCCACTTGGCACGTGCTGAGAAGGACGACGAAGCCTTCGCGCGTGTATGGCGGCGCAAGTCGCAGCAGCTTCTGCTCCCCGAGCGCCGCTACCGCGCACTCAGCGAAGACGTGCTGCGGCACGAGTTCCCGTCGTTCCCGAACCCGCCGCCACGCTGACAGCACCTCAACACGCAGCCGCGTCTACACAAGGTGCGGACGCGGCTACACAAGGTGCGGACGCGTCTACACAAGGTGCGGACGCGTCTACACAAGGTGCGGACGCGTCTACACAAGGTACGGACGCGTCTACACAAGGTACGGACGCGTCTACACAACGTACGGACGCGTCTACACAACGTACGGCCGCGTCTACACAACGTACGGCCGCGTCCAAACGCAAAGAAGCCCGGACACCAATGCGTCCGGGCCTCTTTGGACGATGGGATGGCTGACTACGGCGAGGCAGGAGCCGCGGCCTTGGCAGGACGCGGCGCCGCCAAGACGCGCCGCGTCGCGGGACCCGGTGTGAGCTTCACCCCCTCGCCCCGTGCGGCCGCTGCGTTGAACGCGCGCATCGCGACGCCCATCTCAAAGGTCACGCGGCCTTCGAGGCGGTTGACTTCGGCGGTGTCGGTCCTGCGCTCAATGCCTGCGAGCGTCTTGTCCCTCGACGTCGCGGCGAGCGCATCGGCGGCGGACTTCGCGCGCGTCACATCGGCGTCGGTCAACTGCGCCGACTCAACGAGCGCTTGGCTGCCCGCATCGCGCTTGGCGAGCCACGTCTGTGCAAGTGCCACGAGGCTGCGCAGCGAGACGACGATCGACTCTGCGCTGGTGGTATCGCCACGCGCTTCGCGCAGCGCGGACTCAGCGTCGTCGTTGCCGAGCACGATGGCTTCGAGCGCCTCCAGCAAGTGATTGCGGGCCTCGCGCGCACGCGCTTCGGCCAACCCGCGCGCCTTGCCCGCACCGCTCTGCGCCAGCGAATCCAGCGCCCGCGCGAGCGCATCGAGGCAGCCAAGAAAGTGCACGAAACGTCTCGCCGCATAACGAACACTGCCGCCCGTCACGAGCGCCTTGGCGATGATCGGAACCCACGCGCGCGCATCCCGGACGACGCCCGAAGCCTTTGTCTCTTTGCCGCGCTTCTCTGCATCGGCGGGCAAGAGCTGCGCGTTGAATGCGTCTGTCACCGCCGCCGCATTCGGCTCACGACGCGCGAGTTCATCCACCTCCACACGCTCATCATCGCGGAGCGCCGCGCTCGTCTTCGTCGCAGCCTTGGCCGCGACCTTGGTTGCAGGTTTCGAACGCTTCCCAGGAGCCTTCTTGTTCACCATGAGGGTGATTGGAAGACGGAGGGCGTGGGTTGCGCAAGGGGGAAGTGCGGGGGGCGACAAAAGTCCCTCTTGTTCGCCGCCTCGCGGCCATTTATCGTTTCTTCACCCGAGATGGGGCGCAGCTTCGACGTTCGAGGCCTCGCCATTTCCCTTCCGGGCCGAGGTCGCATGGGTATCGAAACGAGAGAGAGAGAGAGAGAGAGAGAGCCAGAAACGGGCCGGGTAAGCCGGGCTGGGTTCTGATGGTCCTTGGGTTGTTGGCGTTCACGCCAGCGTTGATGGGCGCGAACTGCAGTCCGTCTCGTCCGCGACGGAGCCTTGGCCTCGCATGCACGGCCACGGGCGGAATCACCTGCGGGATGGGCGCGAACGGACAGCCGATGCTGCCGACGTGCATCAACTCGTGCGTGCAACAACCGCCGGTGGCATCCGCCGAGGGCGCACGTTGCGTGGTCGACCCATGCAATGCGACAGGGTTTGCGCAGGCAAATACGTTCATGTGCCCCGCAAACTTCGGATGCGTGGCCAACGCCGCTGACCCAGGCTTCGGGAACTGCCGCATGTCGACCCCCGACTACGGTGCGCCCTGCGACGTCGACGGTTCTCCGCCATGTCCTACGCAGAGTTATTGCCGGGTATTCAGCGCCGCCTTTCCGCGCCCCATGGGCTTCGCATCATCAACACAAGGCGCCTGCGTCATGTGGCAGCGCGAAGGCAATCTATGCAACGGCAACTGGGATGAGACCGTCACGACGGACGACAGACGTTGCGAGCCCGGCACACTCTGCCTCGCGACGCTCGACCCGGTAAGCCACGCCCCAACGGGGCCACGGCGTTGCCAACGTCAATGCACCTCGGACAACGATTGCCCGTGCAGCCTTCCTTCGCGACCCGTCAGCTGCAACCCAGGCGGCGGAAGCATCAACACCTGTACGTTCTGCATGCCCAACGGCGCGCAGTGCGATCTCGGGGTCGGCTGTTGCGATACGGCGGCGCAGTGCACCGCGATTCAGGGCGTGCCCGGCGTACCCGCAGGCACCCTTCAGTGCTGCCACCCGAATGGCACCTCGTGTTCGAGCAATGCCGACTGCTGCGGCAACTCTCGATGTAACCCCGCAGACAACAAGTGCACGGCGTGCTCTGCGGCGGGCAACGCCCCAGGCGGCGCGGGTTGCTGCCCCGGCCTCGTTGCCATCACACATTCGTCCACCTCAAGCTACATGCCCGGGCAAACGATCTGCTCGGCGCCATGCACGTTCGGTGGGACGACCTACACCGAGGGCACGTCGTGCACCCCTCCCGGAGGCACCACGGGCTGCAACCACCGCGTCGTATGCCGGTCGACCGGCTTCAGTTGCGAACCGAGCCCCCAGTTCACGACCGATACGAGCTGCGACAACATGGATCAAGACTGCGATCGCATGTTCGATGACGACTTCGTCGGGGCATCGTGCACGAACACGGTACCAGCAGGAACGTGCCAGTCGGGATTCGCATCGATGCTGACAAGCACGAATCGGTGCAACGCGGGTGTGCAGAGCTGTCGCCCCGTCCCTTACTGCCGCAACGGCCCAACAGGCGTCCTTGTCAGCTCATCTGCTGGTGGTCGCGCGTGCGAATCCTCGTACCAGTTCTGCACCGTCGACGTCGGCGACGCCCCACCTCCCGCACCCCAATACGCGACGACGAATTGCCAGCCCTTCGAGGCTTGCGGCCCCGACCCGCTGGTGACCTCGACGTGCGGCCCGGCCACGGCCGGTTGTTGCGCTTTCCGGCGCTCCGGCACGACGACCGACATCTGGCGACCGTGCTGCCGACACAACAATGCGAACGCGAACCGTTGCTGGATCCCCACGACGCTTTGAGAGGAGACGACCAATGAAAATTACTAGCCTTCTCGCCCTTCTGACAAGCGCAGCCCTCATGGGATGTCCCGAAGCCCGCGGCGCAGAGC
>JBILQT010000403.1:0-5589 GCA_044373065.1 Sandaracinaceae bacterium | reverse complement strand
CACATGGCACTGGGACCCTGAATCCTTCGCGCCCGTGATGCGCGAAGAGAACGGTCGCCTCGCCTCGATCACGACGGATCATCTCGGCACTCCGACTGAGATGTATGACGAGATGGGCGCGCCTATTTGGAAGGCACGACTCGACCTCTTCGGCGTCTGCACCATCGAGCGCGGGACTCGCGCGCAATGCCCCTTTCGCTGGCCCGGTCAGTACGTGGATGAGGAGACCGGGCTCTATTACAACAGATTTCGATATTATGACCCGAGCGAGGGCGTGTATGTCAGCCAGGACCCGATTCGGTTGGCGGGTGGGCTGGCGTTGTATGGGTATGTGGCGGACCCGCTTTGTGAGTTTGATCCGTATGGTCAGAGCGTCACGTACTGGCTTGAGCAGTCGATGCGCGCTGACGACCGAGCTGTCCCAGCTGGTCAAGCGGCGCACCACATCGTGCAGCGCGAGGGTGGCGGAGTCTGGGGCGACCGCGCACGTGCAGTGTTGGGTAGAAAGCTCTCGCCGCCCCGTGGAGCACCGCCGCACATCGGCGCAGTAGACCATGCTGCCAATGGGATATCGCTTTGGGGAACGCACCCCAATCAGGTGTCGACGGTAAACCACCCGGGACGGGGGGTCAGCGGTCGGCGTCCGGCCGGCTACCATGGTGGATCTGGAATTCACGGTGCGGCAGCCATGCGGCGAATCGCGCTCATCCTCGAACGGGCGGAGCGCTCGGGAATGGATGTAGAGCGCGTGCTGCGTCAGATTGGCGCTCGTCAACAGGCGGGAACATGGTGTCGATAGTGACGGAACCGAATCTGATTGACCTGGCAGTTCAGCTCTTTCGACTGAGCGATGCAGAAGCCGAAGAGTTCGTCCTTGAAGCACGGGCGCGCGTCGCAACCACCATGTGGGCGACGGGCGAGTACTTCACGCTTGCACCGCTGGATTCGGAGCTGGCACTTGGCGCGCCTCGGGGGCGTTTGTGCGGCCCCGATCAGCCTCATGCGTTCAGCTTTGAGTTCGACGCACAGAATCGACTCCGAGTTGCAATGAACGGAACGTCGTTCTTTCGCTACTCGGGTGACTTCGTTGAGCAACTGCGATTCGATGACGCCCGAGCGACACGGGTAGCCGTCGCTCGCGTGTATCGTCGCGACGCCGCCGGGCGGATCGTGCAATTCGCGGGGACGAATCGCTCCCACACCAACTTTGAGGCTACTTATGCCTACAACTCTGTCGGATTGATTGACTCCGTCATCTGCTCGGCGTCGGGATGGCCGAGCCCGCAGACATATACGGTCCACCATGTCGGCGATGTTCTGGATTGGATTCGGCTCGAAAACACAGGGGAACTCATTTATCGACGCAAGACGCGTAGTGTTCCTTCGCTGATCGCATCGTTACGAGCCCTGCTGCTCCGCGACATCACGGGATGGGACTCTGGTGCCGAACCGACGTTGGCGATCGCACTCGCATACAACGGGGATTCCCCCCAGGAGCTTGTACCTCCATGGGTATTGGCTTGTCCTTCAGAGCTTGCGGTATCGCGCACGGGGGAGGAACTCTTCGACCCGCTGCTCTTTACCGATTCGCTGGATATCGTTCGGGAATTGATGTTCAGACCGGACACGCTCGCTGTGGCAAGCGAGCTTCGCCTCGCGCTGAGATCCGGTGCCGACATTGGGCGACTCGTCTCGATGTATCGAAGTCTCGCTAGAAGTTTGAGCAAGGAGACGGCGGACGGAGACTTGTTCTTCTACGTGGCCGAGTATGAGAGCGGGAGCACGCTTGAGTCGCTCAAAAAGAGCGTGAATCCCCAGACGTTGTCTCGCTTGAAGAAGCTCGGACTGCTTCCGCTAAAGGCGTAGCCAATTGGCGAAGTGGCACGCGCGAGTACGACCACGACCCGCGAGGGCGCCTCATCCGCGAGCGCAAGGCGAGCACTTCGATGGGGCCCAATCTCACCCTGGAGGACAGCCGCGAGCGCGCGATGGATGCCGTCAGCAATGTCTACCGAAGGCCAGATGGCCTGGACCGGCACTACGAGACAGGCGGCCGTCTCAAGGCATCAAGCGAGGCGCGCTACGAGCATGACGAGGACGGCAACCGCATCCGCAAGATCACGCCCGAGGGCACCTGGCACTACCGCTGGAATGGTCATGGTCAGTTGCGAGAGGTCGAGCGTCCCGATGGCATTCGCATCTCATTCCAATATGATGCATTCGCCCGCCGCATCGAGAAGCGCATCACCTCGGAGGGCAACGCCCCGAGCATCACGGAGTACGTCTGGGATGGGCACCAACTCCTTCACGAGATAGGCCCCTCCGGCACCGTCACATGGCACTGGGACCCTGAATCCTTCGCGCCCGTGATGCGCGAAGAGAACGGTCGCCTCGCCTCGATCACGACGGATCATCTCGGCACTCCGACTGAGATGTATGACGAGATGGGCGCGCCCATTTGGAAGGCGCGGCTCGACCTCTTCGGCGTCTGCACCATCGAGCGCGGCACGCGCGCGCAGTGCCCGTTTCGCTGGCCTGGTCAGTACGAGGATGAGGAGACCGGGCTCCTTCGCCGCTAGGCGAACCGGCCTCCACGAGATAGGCCCCTCCGGCACCGTCACTTGGCACTGGGACCCGGAGTCTTTTGCGCCCGTGATGCGCGAGGAGAACGGCCGCCTCGATCACCACCGATCATCCCGGCACTCCGACTGAGATGTATGACGAGATGGGTGCGCCTATTTGGAAGGCGCGACTCGACCTCTTCGGTGTCTGCACCATCGAGCGCGGCACGCGGAGAGAAAGGCGAAGAACGAGAGTGGCGAGGGACGTACTGCGCACGCCGCGATCGACTCGCATCCGAATCGTCCGAAAGCGTCCAAACAGTATCAACTTTGAACAAAGTTAACGCGTTTCGGGCGACCGGAACACGTTTTCGCGCGCCGGGAAGGTTCAAATGCGTGCCGGTGCGCTTCGTTGGCGCGACGGCCATGCTTCTCAGGCAAGTCGGAGCGCGACGAAAGCGAGAAGGGGCGCGACATACGGCACACCCTGTTTCAAAAGACGCGCCGGGGTCGGACACACGCAAAACGCTGCGGGACAAGCGCAAGAAGGCGCGGGGGCAATGCAACATGATGCCGGACGCACGCGAGGCAGCTTGGTTCTCAGACGACACGGCAGCGCTTGCTAACGTGTTTCGGAGCTACGCACGCACGCTACATCGGAGCGAGAACATCACGAAGCGCAACGCTGGATGACATCGATCCGTCGCCCAGCTGCCCACTAGCGTTGGCACCGCGGCATCGCGGCCTGCCAGCAGCGACCAAGCAACTGTGGGCTCCAAATGAGAGTGCTGACACGCCCAAATGCTCGGGCACTGCAACGGGCGACGCGCCGTAGCCGCCGCCCCAACACCAAACCGCACCGCTACCAAGTCGCGCGCAACTCTTGTCGCTGCCGGCCCAAATTGCAGTTACGCCCGACAGACCGGGAACTGGTGTCGGTGAGAGGCGCTGCGTCAACGTACCGTCGCCAACCTGTCCAGAGCCATTGGCTCCCCAGCAAGACACCGTCCCACCCGCCCGGAGCACGCATGTGTGACTCGATCCGAGGGCCATGGCTAGCGTGCCGCTGCCCATCCCAATTGGCGTTACTGCGGACAGTCGCGTTGCGGTTGTTCCATCGCCGACAGCGCCATTCAAATTGCTTCCCCAACATCGAAGTGCGGTCCCATTGATCACGCAGCCGTGAAGCCTGCCCATTGCCAGCGCCGTGGCTGAGAGCCCCGGAATCGCAGTTGGTGAAGGTCTTTGAGTCGTCGTGCTGTCGCCGAGTTGACCCAAGTTGTTCGCTCCCCAACAGCGGACAGAGTTGTCGGCCAGGAGAGCACAAGTCGAGAGGTCCCCCGCAGCGACGGCAGTTGCCGTGGATATCCCCAACACCACAACTGGGGTCGCGCGACTTGGTGACGTTGTCCCGTCACCCAGCTGGCCGCTTCCGTTCGCCCCCCAGCACGCCACTGTTCGATCAGATCGGAGCACACAAGTGTGATTGCTCCCCGCTCGAACAGCGGCCGCGCTTGCGATCGTGAGCACTGCGACCGGGCTGGCAGACCCCTCAACACCTGGAAATGCCCCCCTTCCGAGCTGATTCGAAAAATCATCTCCCCAACATGAGACCCGCCCAGATTCATGCACAGCGCAAGAGTGTTGATTTCCCACCGCAATGTCGATGGCATCATCGCAACCTGCACCACCGCAATACCAACCACAGGTGTCCCCACAAGCAGCGCACGTCGCAGCCGTTCCCAGGGTCGCTTCACATCCATTCCCGTAGGTTGCATCACAATCTGCTCGTCCGGCCGCGCAGGCTCCCACCCGGCACCCGCCGCCCAAGCAAGCTGCCGTGAGTGCGCCTGTAGGAACCGAGCAAGTCGCTCCATCGTCCAGCGATGCGTTGCAGTTTTGGTCGAGCCCGTCGCATGTCTCCGCGACAGGGCCGGTCGCGCCAGTGCAGGCGCCCCAGCTTCCGCCCGAGCAGGTCTGCGTGCCCGCACGACACTCACCGACGCTCGACCCGCACGACATCATCGTGCCGTCGACGCAGCTGCACCCATCGTTCGGGGTTCCATTGCAGTCCTCGTCGAGAAAACCGGCCTCGCACACCTCGACACCGCCGGGGCGGCACGCGGCGCACATGTCGTTGCAGTCGGTCGCGTTTGCGACGAAACCTGCCGGAGCGGCACACGCTTGCATCACGACAGCGGCGTTGCCGAATGTGTCCATGTCGACGTCGCGATAGAAGGTCGTGAGCACGCCGTTGTCGACACCGGCGACACAGTCATTGTCCAAGCCATCGCAGGTTTCGGTGCCGCCCGGATGACACGTGGGGCATGCGTCGTTGCAATCGTCGGCATTCGCCACGTAGCCACTCTCCGCGGCGCATGCGTCAACGCCCATCGCCGCGTTGCCGAACGTGTCGCCGTCCTCGTCCCGATAGAACCGGCGCAGCACACATGCGTCCGCCGCCACAAACGCATCCACGCCCGCATCGCCCGGCGCGTCCATCGGCGCATCTACGCCCACCGTCGCATCGACAGGTCCCGCGTCGTCGAAGGTCACGAGACCTCCATCGGGCACGCGACAACCGCGCGTTGGCGTCATCTCGTATGTCGTCCCAGGCGGGCACGCGCAGGTCTCACCTTCGGCCACGAAGAAGGGGCCGCATGAAATCTCCCGCGGGCATCCTGCGAGCAGCGTTGGCGCGAGGGTGAAGAGACCGAGGAGGACGAAGGAGGAATGTTTCATGGGACCCCGTGATGCTGAGGAAGCGAACTAGAAGGAACCGTTTATATCAATCGACCCACCCGAAAGCGAGAGATGCACCGACACGCTGGGGGCCTCGCTGGACTGCGTGAGCGCGCGAACGAGGTAGGTGAGCGGCATCATCAAGAAGGGCGCGGAGTGCTCCATCAGGAAAGCTCCAAGGAGGACGTTTTCGGAGCGACGTACGCATGGGTCTGTGATTGCGCTTTGGAAGCAGGCGCCATCGGTGGCCATGAAGTAGGCGCCCGCTCCGGCGAGGCCCGCGAAC
>JBILQT010000402.1:0-5612 GCA_044373065.1 Sandaracinaceae bacterium | reverse complement strand
GACGGTTCCCTCGACAATCTTGAGCAAGGCCTGCTGCACGCCCTCGCCGCTCACGTCGCGCGTGATGCTCGGGTTGTCGCCCTTGCGCGCAATCTTGTCGATCTCGTCGATGTAGACGATGCCGCGCTGCGCACGCTCGACGTCGTGGTCGGCGTTCTGAAGGAGCTGGACGATGATGTTCTCAACGTCCTCACCGACGTAGCCAGCCTCGGTCAACGTCGTCGCATCCGCAATCGCGAATGGTACGTTGAGCAAGCGCGCGAGGGTCTGCGCGAGGAGGGTCTTGCCCGTGCCCGTGGGGCCGATGAGCAGGATGTTCGACTTCTGCAGTTCGACATCGTCCGCGCCACTCGGCGCCTCGAGACGCTTGTAGTGGTTGTGCACGGCGACCGCGAGCACGCGCTTGGCGCGGTCTTGACCTATCACGTACTCGTCGAGAACGGCCTTGATCTCCGAGGGCTTCGGAAGCGGCGCGCCGCTCGGAAGCGCATCATCTCGGTCGACCTCCTCGGCGATGATGTCGTTGCAAAGAGCGATGCACTCGTCACAGATGTAGACGGTGGGCCCGGCAATGAGCTTCTTCACTTCCTTCTGCGACTTGCCACAGAACGAGCATTGAAGGTTTCCATGAGTGTCGTCGCGCCGTCGGTCGACCATCGAGCTGCTCCCAATCACCTCACGGTGAGGTTGAATTCGCTGCGAATTCTTCTTTGTTCGTTTCACCAGGCGGTGAAAGCTCAATCAGAGTGCGTGTTGCGGAAACGGACTGGTTCGCGGATTCACCTTACGGTGAAGAGGCGGCAACGAACAAAAGTCCGATGCCGCCATCTGCTCACAGTTTTCGAGGCTGGATGACTTCGTCGATGAGGCCGTAGTCGCGCGCTTCATTCGCCGAGAGGAAGCGGTCGCGCTCGGTGTCGCGCTGAATCTGCTCGACGCTCTGGCCCGTGTGCTTGGCCATGATGTCGTTCAGCTTGGCGCGCATCTGCAGAATCTCGCGGGCCTGAATCTCGATATCCGTCTGCTGACCACGCGCGCCGCCGGAGGGCTGGTGGATCATCACGCGGCTATTCGGGAGGCTGCGACGACGGCCCTTCGAGCCGCCTGCGAGGAGCACTGCGCCCATGGAGCAGGCCTGACCGACGCAGACCGTCGAGACGGGGCAACGGACGTACTGCATCGTGTCGTAGATCGCGAGACCGGCGGTGATCACACCACCTGGGCTGTTGATGTACATCGTGATCTCTTTGTCTGGATCCTCGCCTTCGAGAATCAGGAGCTGAGCGACGATGTAGTTGGAGACTGCGTCATCGACATCGGAGCCGAGGTAGATGATGCGGTCGCGAAGGAGTCGGCTGCCGATGCCCATCTCGCGTTCGCCGCGATGGGTGGTCTCAATGACCGTCGGCATGAAGGTCATCGTCTCTGCGATTCGTTCGTTCATGCGGTCTCCTGCTTGGCTTCGCCGCTAGGCGAACCGGCTGACTCGAGTTCAAAAGGTCCGTCCGTGATCGTCGCGCCTGCAAGGAGGTGCTTGATCAGCTTGTCTTCGAGAAGCTGCGTCTCGAGCTGCTCGCGCTTCTCACCTTGGTACTCCACACGGAGTTTGGCGATGTGCTTGCCCGTGCGATCAGCCAGTTCCTTGAGGCGAGCCTCAACGTCCTCAGCGCTGACCGTGATGCTCGCCTTGCGCGAGAGCTCGCCGAGGAGAAGGCCAGCGCGGACCTTCGCAGCAGCGCGCGGCTTCATCTCTTCGACCATCGCGTTGTTCAACTGCGGCGCCTGACCCATCTGGCGGAAGAGCTGCATGAACTCTTGAAGCATCGCGCGGAGCTGCTGGTCGACGAGCGACGGCGGAACCGGGATCTCGTTCTTCTCGACAAGCTTGTCGATCGCTGCATCACGAAGCACGCGCTCCGCCTGGGCCTTGGCCGACTCTTCGAGGCGCTCCTTGGTCTTGGCGCGGAGCTCCGCGAGGGTCTTGAACTCGCCGCCGACATCCTTCGCGAACTCGTCGTCGAGGGCTGGCAACTTGCGCTCGCGGATCTCCTTCAAGGTGACGTCAAACGAGAGCGTCTTGCCTGCGAGTTCCTTGTTCGTGTCATCGGCCGGGCGAAGGACGCTCATCGCCTTCGTGTCGCCGATGCTCATGCCCGTGAGGCCAGCTTCAAGCTCAGGAAGGAGGCTTCCCGTGCCGAGCTCCACACGCTGCGACTGCCCATCCGGCTGCGGCGTTCCGTCGACAGAAATCTTGTAGTCGATCGTGAGCAAATCGCCCTTCTGTGCCGGGCGCGAACCCTCCACGGGCTCCACGACGGCGTGCGACTGGCGCATGCGCTCCAAGTCTGCGTCGACCTCTGCATCGCCGATGACCTTGGTGCGACGAACAAGCTCAAGCGCCGTGTCGAGCTTCTCGATCGTCGGGCGCACTTCAATCTTCACGGTGAAGCTGAGCGGGCCGCCGTCGACAAGCTTCGGGGCATCCTTGAGGACGGGCGTCGAGACGACCGGAAGCTCGTGCTTCTGCACGGCTTCAACCACCGACTGATTCACGACGTTCGACATCACTTCATCGCGCACGTTCTTCGTGAAGAGCTGAACGATGACGTTGCGCGGCGCTTTGCCTTGGCGGAAGCCCTTGATGCGCGCGGTCTTCTGAAGCTTACCGAACTCAGCCTCCATGCCCCTCTGGATGCGGTCCCAGGGCACTTCAACTTGGAGTTCAACGGTGACGGGATCGATCGTGGAGAGCTGCGCCTGCATTGCCTTTGTTCCTCGTTCGTCGCCACGCACACCAAGAATGTTCCAACCAACCTCGGATGAGGCTTTCGCTACGCGACTTTTGGTGTTGATTCGGGCGATCGAAGGCCGCGTCGTAGTCTTCGTGTCGATGACCGTCAAGCGCGTGCTGCGCTCATGGCGTGGCCTGCGCGCTCGTTACGCGAAGCCGTGTGGATCGATGCTCGTCGGAAGTGCATTTCGTCGCCCCGCGACGGATCGGATTGGCCCTCAACGCCTATGGCGCTGGCATCAGACCACGCTCGAGCACAAGGCGCGTTCCGTCGCGACGCACGCTCATCCCGCCGATGCGTGTCGCAGCCTGCTCAGCCTCCACGGCGTCTGCCTCCGAATCCCAGTCGAGGTACCAGAGGAACGCGGTCTCGTTGCCGCCCTCGACGTGGCGCTCGTAGACGCGGATGCGGTCACCATTCCATCCGGCCGCGGCCGCTTCATTGCGGTCGGCATTCGTTCCACGCGCGAAGAACACAGAGAGTTCGAGCTCGCCGAGCGTCTCTTCGTCGAGTGCGTGAAAGCCCGCCGCTTCCATCTGCGGCAAGGCAGGGAGCTCGATACGCATCGGTGCGCGCATCGCCTCGACCGCCAGTGCCGCGAGCGAAGCCTCAGGGTGGAGCACTTGCTCGGTCGTGCGCGGCGGCGTGCGGAACGCGGAGTCGATCGACGGGAAACCACCGCGTCCGTGACGCGCGCCGACGTAGACGAGCCCGTCCATGTAGCGAGAGAGCAGCGGCACGCGGATGATCGCCGGCGCGCTCGCAAGCTCCGTCCCTGCGCCCTGCCCTGCGCCTTGCCCGACGAGCGTTCGAAGCAAGCCCGGTTGCCGCGTGATGTCGCTGAGCGAGCGCCCTGGCGGCATGTTCGTCGCGAGCATGGTCAACGTCGCGTCGCCCTCGACAAGCGAGGCGTACGCATTCGCCTCATCGATCGTGCGCGCATCCCGCACCTCACGCGCCACCTCAAGACCGAGCCGCTGATCTTGAAGCGCATGCACGTACTCATGCACGAGCACCATCGCGTTCTGCACCGAGAGGACCTCGCCACCATTCGCGACGACGCGCGTGATCTCCGCGAGCACGTCATCGCGCACGATCATCGCGTGCGCATCGGTGTCGTAGAGCCCGATGATCTGCTCACCCATCACGCTCAAGAGAAGCGCGCGAACATCAACGCTCGCGTCGAGCAGGCCAATCGCAACGTAGAAGGTTGCCGCCTCGGCGAGTTCATCTTCCTCCACCTGCGTGTTGATGAACGCCGTGATCTCCGCACGCGTTTGGACGCGGACAGGCACGTCGCGTTCGAAGCGAAGACCACGCAAGCGCTCGGCTGTCTGCATGGCAATCGCCAGCGCACGCGCCTCGCTCGGCGTCGGCTCACGGCCTGCAATCGGCGCGATGGCTGCGGACGAGGCAGATGCCGTGTTCGCGTTGGACGGCGTGGTGTTGGCGCCTCGGGGTTCACTCGCACCGGCACATGCCCCAAGGAGTGAGGTGGCGAGACAGAGGGCGGAGAAAGCTTGGCTTCGCATCGGGGCGAGCGTTGCTCACTTCGCGCGGATCGTCGATCCGCTACTCGCCATCATCGAGGCGATGCACGTGCACCGCGACGACCGGCTTCTTGCCAAGCTCGGCATGAAAGAAGCGCCGAATCGCGCGACGGGCTGCGTCTTCAATCGCGTTGTCGTCGCTCATGACACGCGGTGAGCGGAGGTCGCGAAGCTCATTCGCAATCGCCTTCTCGGCGTCACGCAGGAGGTCGTCGTCGCCCTCGCCAAGCACACCGCGGCTTGTGATGCGGGCCTTGCCGATCAGCTTTCCGCGTGCGCTCACGACCAGGCTCGCCGCGAGGATTCCCCACTCGGCAACGCCCTTGCGCTCGGCGAGCGTCTTTCCGTCGATCGGCTCTCCGCCGCGATCGATGTGGGTCCGCCCTGACCAGACACGCTCCACGACGCGAAGGCCCGAATCATCAAGCTGCACGACGTCGCCGTTGAGCGCCGCGCAGACGTTCGGGATGCCTGCCTCGCGCGCCATCTTCGCGTGCTCGCGGAGATGAACGAAGGTGCCGTGTACGGGCAAGAATGCGTCGGGCTTGAGCCAGGCGAAGAGCTCGCGCTGCTCGGCCTGGTGACCGTGACCGCTCACGTGAATGCGCGGATCATTCGTCCGCTGTACGACGCGGATCCCACGCCGCTCGAGCGTCTCGACGAGATCCAGAATCGTGCGCTCGCTGCCCGGGATGACGCGCGCGCTGAGCAAGACGAGATCGCCTGCTGCGAGGTCCAGATCGGGGTGCCCGCCTGTCGCCAAGCGTGCGAGCGCAGCCTGCGGCTCACCCTGCGAGCCCGTGGCCAGACCGAGCACTTGATTGCGCGGCAGCTTGCGTGCGTGCTCGCGCGTCACGAGCACATCGTGTGGGTCCGGCATCATGCGCAGCTCTTCGGCGACGCGGAGGTGCGTGTCGATCGAGCGACCCAGCGGGACAACCTTGCGGCCTGTGCGGCGGGCGATCTCAATGATCATCCGCATGCGGTAGGCGTTCGACGCAAAGAGCCCGATGATCACGCGCTCCTCGGCAGCGCGGATGTACTCCTCCAGCGCGACGCCGACATCCAGCTCACGGCCTGCGCGACCCGGAGTCAGCGCATTGGTCGAGTCCGAGATGAGCATGCGAACGCCGTCTGCCACGGCGCCTTGCAGCGCATCGCGATCGAAGAGGTCTCCCTCGGGCGGCGCGTCATCGATCTTGAAGTCGGCGGTGTGAACGATGTTGCCCTGGGGCGTCTCGATCAGCATGCCGAAGACATCCGGCATCGA
>JBILQT010000098.1:0-23891 GCA_044373065.1 Sandaracinaceae bacterium | reverse complement strand
GCGCCGCGCCACCCTCGGTGAACTCACTCACAGGGAAGGCCGCGCCGCGTGCGACGAGCGCATCGATGGGCAACGCGATGGCCACGTTGCGACGCACCACCGGGCCGATGCCCTGGGCCTCCACGAACGCCTCGATCGAGGTGCGCGAGGGGAAGGTTTCGAAGTCGAAGACCGGGGCCATGCGCGGGGGCACGGGGGCGAGTGCCGCGCGTGTGCGATCGAGCGAGGCAAGGCGCCGAAAGCAGCGCTCTGCGACGAATGGGTCTGCTTCGGAGACGCATGCCTCAAGCAACGCGAGCGCCTCATCGCGACGCTCGGGCTGTCGTCGCAGGGCAAAGTCGAGATCAAACGAAGCGCTTCGCAGCTCGCTTGCGAGGTCCATCCCGCGGCAGCGCATGCCGCCCTCTGGCGAACGCGCACAGGCCTCGCGATGCAACGCCTGCCCACGCGCATCGCGCACGTAGTGCATCGCAAGCGCGACCGACTCGCGCGCATCGGTGGATGCGGCGTCATGGAGCTGAAGGAGCATCTGCTGCGCTTCTTCTTCGTCGTAGTGCGCGAGCGTCTCCGCGATAGCAGGCAGGCTCCATGCGCCTTGCGTCGCAAGGCCCTCGGCGACGGCGCTCGCGAGACGCGCCGGCAAGCGCAGGGGCGGGTCGTGAAGCGCCTCGCGCAAGACCATGAACTCCCCAATTGCACGCGTCGGCGCATCCTCGCGATCGAGCCAGAGAAGCGCTTGGGCATCATCGCAGAGCGCAAGGAGTGAGTACGCGACGTGCAACCTTTCGGTTGCATGTTGATCGAGCGCCGAGAGGGCCCAACCGCAGGTGGCCTCGCGCGCTGGAATCACGCAGCCCGTCACGGAGGCTTCACCAAGTGCGTGCGCGATCGCATCGTTCGCGGGCGTGCTCAGAAGCGCCGCGTCGATCGTCTGCCAGAGCCCCTCGTCATGACGGCAGATGCGATGCCGCAGGGTTGGATGCGAGAGGTCATGGAGCGAGGTGAGCGAGACGCTCGGTGTTGGCGCATCACGCATCGGGAGGTCGTCTGCGACCGTGGCGAGGTCGATTGCCTCTTCCCCGAGAAAGCTCTCTTCTGGCATCACGGCCCCGGCCAGATCGAACCCTGCTTGCTCATCGAGCTCGACTGAGGGTGAGCCCATCCGCTCCCACAAGCGGTGCGCGCCGAGCATCACAAGGGCGACGGCCGCCAGTGTGAGGGCGACATAGAGAAATCGGTGATGCATGAGAACGCGCAGGGTAGCGGAAGAGAGCGGGGATGATTTCGCAGCAACCGTCGTAGGCTCGGTCTCGAAACGCCATGCGCCCGAAGAATGCTGACTCTGAAGACACCTGGTTTCGCATCGTCGCTGCAGCGCGCGAAGAACTCGTCGACGATGAACAAGGTGGCATCGACGTCTCGGTGCGCAGCGTCGCTACGAATGCGGGCGTGAGCCTCGGCACGATTCACTACTATTTCCCGACCAAAGAGAGCCTCTTGGAGGCCTGCCTCGATGCGTACTACGAGGCCCTCGGAAAGGTCGCGGCAGAGGTCGCAACCCGCATTCAGAGCGCGACCCGTGAGACCGCGAAAGAGGCGATTGGCGAGGGCGTGCGCAGCATCTACCGCTTCGAACTGAGCGAGCGTGCGCGCCTGCGCTTGCGTGCGACGAACAATGCGCATCGCGGTCGCCTTCACCCTGATCGCCATCTGCATGTGCGCGGGCCCTACCTCGACACCTTCACGGCGTTGCTCGCGCCCCTGGTCGATGCCGACGCCGAAGAGATCCGCCTGACCTTCCAGACGCTGACCTTCAGCGTCATGCAGTACGTGCTCTTGAGCGATGAAGAGATCGTTCAGATCGCGGGCAAGTCGGGCGACGAGGGGAGGCGTGTGCTGGAGGATCATGTGGTGCGTGTTGGCACCCGAATGCTCTTCCGAAGCTGAGCCTCATTCTTGAACGATCGTTCAAGAACCCTTGCCGACTCTCTCTGCGGCAGCCTGGATGTGGCCTCGCAGCCAGCGTGATGCGGCTGAGGTTTCGTGCGCCCGTGGCCACGCGAGGCTCATTGCAAAGCGCGGAAAGCGGATGCCCTCCGGCAGCGGCCTTGTTGTGAGGGCACCCTCTTGCTCGATGACGTCGGCAAAGGGCTTGGGCAGAAGCGCCAGCGTATCGGAGCCCGCGAGGACATGCGGAATCGCGAGGTACGAGCTCACCACCACGCCGACGTGCCTTTGAAGCCCCTCTTTGGCGAGCTCCTCATCGAGCTGCCCTGCAGTGCGCCCCTCGAACGAAACCAGCGCGTGCGGGTAGCGCGTGAGGTCGCTCTGCGTGATCGACTTCGCACGCGCGAGCGGGTGCTTCTTGCGCATCGCAAGCACGCCCTCGATCGGGAAGAGCTTTGCGACCTCGATGGATGCAGGAGGTTGCGGCATCGGCACGATCGCCATGTCGAGGGCGCCTGACTCAAGCATCTGTGCGGCCTGCGAGGGGTCGATCGGGCGCACAAAGATGCGTACGCGCGGAGCCTCCGCGAGCACCGAGGCGATGACCTTCGGCATGATCACAGCGATCACTGCGTCGATGCAGCCGATGGTGAAGTGACGCTGCGTCTCGCGCGCTTCAAAGTCGCTCGGGAGCACCGCAACACGCAGTGCAGCAAGGGCTTTCGCGATGGGCTCGGCAAGCTGAGCTGCGCGCTCTGTCGGACGCAAACCTGTCTTGTCGCGCACAAAGAGCGGGTCGTTCAGCATCACACGCAGACGCCCCAACGCGCCGCTCATCGCAGGCTGCGAGAGGCCTACGCGCTTGCCCGCACGCGTGACGCTCCGCTCGATCCAGAGCGCATCGAACGCGGCGAGCAGGTTGAGATCGAGGGGCGGAGCGGCCGCAGGTTTCACGTTGGGCCGAGCCAGGCGTCGGTCACGCGGGCTCGCTTTTGTGTGGGGTTTCAGTGAGCGCGAGTGCAAGACCATGAACGTTGAGGGCGAGCATGAGAGGCACGCCAATCCACGGCAAGAATGCGGTCGGGCCTGGTGAGTCATTCGCACGGAGCCAAGGCAGGACGAGCGTCACGATGTGAAAGCCCACCTGCAGCAGATCAAGCACACCGATGCCATGAACGAGCACCCTCATGGCCTTGGGCCCGCGTGCTGCAAGAGAGGTGGGCGAGGCGGTGGCGAGCCATGAGACGATCAAATCGCCCAAGCCGCCCGTCCAGGCGAAGCCCGCTGGGAACAAGCCCGAGCTCGCGCCGCCGATGATGAACATCCCGAAGATGGCGCGGAAGGCGAGGAGGTAGCGTGTCTCGGTATCGCTGAGCGCGGCCATCGCATCGCGCATCGGACGCCACGCGAGCGTGGCCACTGCAAGAGCGCACGAGACCGCGGTCACGATCGGAAAAGACGTGAGCACAAGGTCGCGCGGGATGCCTCCGTAGGTGAGCACGAGCGCGCCGAGCATGAGTGGAATGCCCCAGGCGAGGAGGCCTCGATGCAGCGTCTGCTGCCCCGCCGTGGGCTTCGCGAGTGCGCGGTAGGTCGCGAAGAAAAAGAGCACTGCGGCAAGGGATTGCGCGCCGCGAAGAAGGGGAATCATCGCGTGTGCGGTCTGGGAGAGTTCGTTGTCCATCATCTGCCTCCGTATCTGCGCAGACGATAGTGGTGGCGACCAATATCGGCGAATCCGATGTTGATATGGGCCCCATCGGCGCGACGAATGAAGCCCAGACCGAGAGGTCATGCGAGGCTGGCTCGATGGATCTCTTCACGCCTGAGGATGTCGAGGGACTGGTGCAGCGCTTCGTGCACACGGAGCCGGGCGAAGACCGATGGGCGCAAGGCAGCTTCCACGTTCGCCTCTTGCGCACTCCCGAGCGTGTCGAGATGGAGATGAGTTTCGGGGGCGCGTATCCGTACCTCTTGCAGCTCGATCGACTGTCGCGATCCGTCACGACGATGGCGGGCCAGGGGTTCATCAACGACCGAAACACGCAGTGGACCGCATGCGCGCCAGAGCGGTTGGAGCAGCACCTCATGCATCTGTTTGAGGTGGCTGAGGAAGACCAAAAGCGGCTTCAGGCGAAGAACCAGCCCGGCATGAAAAAGCCCGCACGGCGTGCCCTCTGGGAGCAGTTGACCACGCTCTTCTCACTCGATGCGACGCTTCTTGAACGCGTATGGCTTGGCGACACCGAGCCTCTGCGCAACGAGGGCAAGAACGCGTGGGAGACCTTCCTCCCGGCACTGCTCGCATCCGAGGCCGCCATGAGCGTCGATTGGAATGCGACGACAGACGATGTGATCTTCGTCGCCAAGCGGCTGCTCGGTCCACGCGCGGTCGAGGTCGACTTCTCTTCGCTGCGGCGTGACGCAAAAGAGCCGAACAAGACGCTCGGTGCGCTCGCGAAGCTCCTTGCTCCGTTGGGCTTTTCACTCGTGGAGGTGGACTCCGGTGGTGACAGCTTTGTCTTCACGCTGGTGACTGACGGGGACGTCGCCAAGAGCCTCGCAAAGGTGCTTCGAGGGCTCGGACATCGCGCGAAGATTCGCTAGCGAAGTGCTGCGTGCATCGCCGCATCCGAGTGATGCGCCTGCAGATAGTGAAGCCCCCGTGCACCGAGCTCGCCTCGCGCCTCCACCGAGCGAACCAGCGCGAGTGTCGCAGTCGCAAGCTCCTCTGCGTTGTCTGCGACAAGCCTGGCGGCATCATCCATCGCGAAGCCTCCTGTGCTCGCGCGCACCGCGACGGTTGGGAGCGCATGGGCAAAGGCCTCGAGCAGCTTCACCGAGACGCCCGCCTCGAGGCGCCTTGGGACAAGCGCGATGTCTGCGGCAACGTGCGCCGTCCTGCGTGCCGCGTCGTCTGCGAGCGGTGCAAAGACGAGCTGACCTAAGACGCCAAGCGAGGCGGCCTCCCGTCGAAGCGCCGTGGCGTCAGACTCGGTAGCGATGAGCCAGCGTGCATGCGGCGCCTCGCGTGTGATCTGAGCGAACGCCTTCAGCGCGACATCGAGGCCCTGGTAGTGGTCGAGGTTGCCCGCGTAGAGAAGGACGACATCGCCCTCCTCGAAGCCAAGCGCGGCGCGTGCCTGCGCGCGTTCTTCGACGCTGACGGCTTCCGCGCTCGACCAGGGAATCGGAAGCACACCCACCTCTCTTTGAAAGCGGGCCGATGCACGCGTGGCGAGGAAAGGGCTCACCGCGAGAATGCGCTCTGCGCGCTTCGCCACAAAGGCATCGAGCGACTCACCCGCCCACGAGAGCCATGGTGCAAGGCGAGGCCGCGTCGGCGCATAGAGAGGCAGCTCTGGGCCAAGCGCCGTGTGCATCACCCAGGTGAATGGGAGGCGCGCCGCGATGCAGGCAAGCCCAGCCTCGATGTGATGCGCGACCGTCTTCTCGGCATGCATTCGTCGCACTGCGCGGATCAAGAACACATCCTCCGCGACCTTCGCGAGGGAAGGGCCGGAGCGGAGCGAGGCATTGGCGATCGGTGCGATCGAGCGTTGATGCACAACGTTCGGCAGAAGCAGCGTGCGACCGTCCCCCTCGGCATACGTGACGAGACCGACCTGCCGCCCCTGCTGCGCGGCCTCGCGTGCGCTCGCATTCACATAGGCAAGGAGTGCTGCCTGCGTGCCCTGCGAGGAAGGAAAGGGCAGTGCCGCGACGTGAAGAAGAGAAATGCGTTGCATCAAATTCTGGGGTTCGAAGGCTTCGTGTGACGAGAATTATCCTTGCTGTCGCAAAAATAAGGGTGCACAAGCGGCGAACTAGGTTTGTTGAGGCGTTCGCATTCGCAACGCTCGAACACGAAAGTTGGAGGAAAAGACCATGGCCGTGACCAAGACTCGCACCGAGAGCGCCCCAGTGGGGCTTCGTTCGTTCCTCGAGATCCCCTACGACGAGCTTGAGCAGCTCAACCTTGAGGCCAAAGAGCAGCGCATCCAACACGTGAAGGCCGACAAGATCCGCGAGAGCCGGATGAAGTACCTCACGGATGAGAAGCGCATCAAGGCTGTGACGGTCTGCTTCACCGACCTTGAGGGTCGCCTTCACATGCTCGACTACGACAAGAAGTTCCTTCTTGGCTCGGCCGACAACCTCACCTTCGATGGCTCCTCGATTCGCGGTTTCTCTGCGCAGCAGGAGTCGGATCTCCGCCTCGGCATCGATTGGTCGGCGTTCTACTGGCTCCCCTCGGATGTCTTTGGCCCCGGCAAAGTGCTCGTCTTCGGCGAGGTCCTTGAGCGTGATGGCACGCCGTACATCGGCGACCTCCGCGGCAAGCTGAAGGCCTACGCCGAGAAGCTCTACGCCAAGGACCAGACGATCTGTCACGTCGCGCATGAGATCGAGGGCTTCCTTTTCAAGGGCCGTGATGCAGAGCGCCACTTCCACGAGACGGGCAACTTCGAGTTCATCTCGACGGGCGGCTACTACCACTCGCTCCCAGGCGATGCGCTCCGCACCTTCATCGACCGTTGTGCTGAGGCGCAGCGCGCGATGGGCTTTGAGAACGAGAAGGATCATCCCGAGGTCGCGCCCTCGCAGTTCGAGATGAACTTCAAGTACGCCGATGCCGTCATCGCGGCCGATCAGGTGCAGCTCTACAAGCTCCTCGCGCGTCAGGTCGCGAGCCAGCTCGATATGACCGCATCGTTCTTGCCCAAGCCCGTCACCGGCGTGAACGGCAACGGCATGCACACGAACCTCTCGCTCTCGAAGAAGGGCGTGAATCTCTTCCACGACAAGAAGGGCAAAGATGGCCTCTCGAAGTCGGGCTGGGAGTTCATCTCGCGCATCCTCACGGCTGCGCCGGACATCTGCCTCACGCTCAACTCCAGCGTGAACTCGTACCGTCGTCTCGACCCGCACTACGAGGCGCCGAACCAGATCAAGGCGTCGGCCATCGACCGTGGTTCGATGGTTCGCATCCCGCTCGGCAACGAGCGCTCGGCCCGCATCGAGGTGCGCAGCGTTGCGCCCGACGCAAACCCGTACATGTCGGTCTACACGATCCTTCGCACCGGCCTTGAGGGTCCGCGCGAGGCCGAGGACGAGAGCAAGAAGGCACGCACGCGCTTCTTGCCCGACAACATCTACGACGCCGTTCGCCTCTTCAAGGGCAGCGCCTTCGCGAAGAACCTCTTCGGTGAGGTCGTGCACACGAAGTTCGCTGAGGTGAAGTCGCTCAGTGCAGACCGCTGCCCGCGCGCGCTCGGTGCCCGCGTGAAGTCGAACGAGGTTCAGTTCCACCACGAGATCACCAACCAGTATCTCTGGAACCAGTTCTGAGCTTCACCAGGTGAATGACGAGGAGGCGAGTCCCACAAGGCTCGCCTTTTTCGTTCTTGTTGCAATATGGTTGCGATACGGTTTCTATAGTATTGCGATAAGGGTTCGAGCTAACTTCGATGTCGCCCCGTGCTCCTCGTGGGAGAGTGCGTCGTGCCAACCGAACCCCATGGGGAGTCTTCCTTGAGCGCGCCCTGGGGTGCCGCAGCAGCCTTCTCGTCGGGCATTGCTGTGCTGGTCCTCGGCGCGGGCAACTCCGCGAGCTTTCTCGCGCTGCTGCCGGGGCTCTCGATCATGGCGGTCAGCGGGGGCTTCTTGTTCAAGCACATGCTCGATGCGCCCAAGCAGGCTGCCGCCGCCGCGCTGTTGAAGGCGCCCTTGGCCCGCATGGAAGCGCCCCTCGCCGGGATGCTCATGCAGGCGATGCAACATCGCTGGCTCGCCGTCTCGTTCAGCGTCGCGTTGCCTTTCGCGGAGGCGCAACGACTCCGCGAGGCCTTGGAGTCGGAGGGTGAGGCGTCGATGAAGGTGCGCGCTTTCGCGGCGGCGGTGGCCGATGCGGGATGGCTTGCGCATCGTGCGGCTGCACTGCCATCCGAGGCATCCATGACCGAGCAACTCGCCACATGGAAGTCGGCGTTGGATGTGCTTCGAAGCCAGGCTGAGTCGGGCTACCGCGGGGCGGTGCTCGCATCCCAGGATGCCCCCAAGGCGCTTGTGACTTGGACACTTGGATTGCTCGTGGTGGGCGCGATTCCGAAGCGAAGTGGCGCGGGCGCGCTGAGGCTACAGTGGTGGTTGGAGGAGTTTGTCGCGACGGGGACGGAGGTCGTCGAAAGCGATGTGGTGCTCGTCCAAAACGCCGAGAGCGCAGCGCTTCTCGCGTGCGTCGGCGATGTGATTCAGCTCGATCCCGCATGATGGGGTTCGGTCGCTTGAATGCGATTTGCGTACTCGGGGCGGCTTGAACCTGTAGAATTTTTCAATGCGCATCGCGTTGGCCGCGTCTCTCCTCTCGGTCCTTCTCGGGTGTGGTCGTGTTCGCTTCGTGCCGGGGCCGCCCCTCGATGTCGGTGCGGACGACGCAGCGCAGGATGCGTTTGTGCCAGAGACCGTCGCGCTGGATGCGTTCACACTGGACGCTTTCTCAAGCATCGACGCGCCTGCTCCGGACACGCATCGACCAGACGCATATGACGTTCCCGATGCGGACGACCTTCCCGATGCGCCTGCGTTGGATGCGGGCGCGGGTCCAACGCGCATCGTGAGCATTGGCCTCGACGAGAACGACTTCGGAGACGGCAACTTCAGCTGTGCGCTTCAGAGTGATGGCCGCATTGCTTGCTGGGGTGGCAACGCATTTGGGCAGTTGGGTGATGGCACAACCACGCGCCGCGAACGTCCGACGCAGGTCCTTGGGATTCGCACCGCCACACAGCTCGCCGTCGGAGGAACGCACGCATGCGCACTCCTGGCCTCCGGGCGCGTGTTCTGCTGGGGGCGAAATCTCTACGGCGAACTGGGCACGGGCGCGGTAGGCGATTCAAGCACGCCCGTAGAGGCCACCGTCGCCGCCGGTGCGGCCATCGTCGGTATCGATGCGGGCATCGGCAGGACGTGTGTGGTTCGCGTGGGTGGCGCGGTCGATTGCTGGGGCAGTGCCATCTGGCGCGACGACTCAAGCAACGCGCTCACGCCCGATCGCATCTGGGCCGGCGGTGTCGATCGCGTGGACCTCGGCTCGCATCTGATCACGGCCTTCAAGCCCGGTGGCATTACCGAGTACCTGGGCAGCCCGGGTTGGGGCTACCCGTGGAGGACGACGGTCACGCGCCTGGTGGATGAGGTCGGTGGAGACCTCCTTACACAGAGCTTTGTGGTCGGTTGGGACCACGGCTGCGCAGCACTCCTCGACGGCGGTGTGGTCTGCATGGGCCGAGACGAGGGCAAGTCGGGCGATGGGCCACCCGATGATGTGGAGCATTCGACACCCGTGGATGTTCTCGGCGTCTCGAATGCCGTGGAGGTTGCCGCCGGAGCGTCACACGCCTGCGCACGCCTTCGCGATGGGCGCGTCTCCTGTTGGGGCGACAACAGCGCGGGACAACTCGGTGATGGCGGCCCTGGCGGTCTTGGCCGCACTGCCACACCTGTCTTCGGCATCACGACGGCCGTGCAGATTGAGGCGGGCTGGTCGCACGCCTGCGCGCTTCTCGCGGACAATACCGTCCAGTGCTGGGGCGCCAACGCTTCAGGGCAGCTCGGCACAGGCGACTTCGCGCTGCGGACGACACCAGCCCGGGTGTTGGGTCTCCCGCTCCCTTGAGATATATTCGAATTATTATTCGAATAAGATAGCGATATGGTTGGCGGTGGTCGAAAATTAGGGCGCGCCTGAGGCCCAAAGAGCGCATGCTGCGCCGATGGGACCCAAACCAAAACCTGCCGCGTCCCGTACCACCAAGCCTGCCCTTGCTGCGCCACCGCGCGAGCCTCGCCCCTCGACGCGCAATGCCATGATCGGCGTGGGCATCGGCGTGCTCATGATGGCCGCGGGCCTCTTTCTGCATCGTCCTCCACCGGTCGGCGCCTCGCATTGGGTACGCGAAAACGGCCAGTACTCATGGGATTCCGGCGCGGACCCCGTGACGCAGCGGCTCAACGTGGTGCTTGGGTGCGGTGCACTGCTTGCCGTACTGAGCGGTGCCCTCTCGGTGCAGCTCTCGCGCGAGCAGAAGGCGTGGGACGAAGAGGATGCGCGGCTACGTGATGTGGCGTGAGCGCATCCAGCGGTCGAGCACGATGAGCGCCCAGAGCCCCTTGGCGTGATCTCCACGCATCGCTACGTGACTATTGCGATACGATTGAAATATGTCGTGATTGAGGACGCCCCAGACGGGCGAGTCACGCAAGATGGCATCGAGCTTGGGGAGGAGCGGGCCGCGTAGCCAGGCTGCGAGAGGCACCGAGAAGCCGTGCTTTTTCCGGTCGAGGATCGCATCGGGCAGCACACCGCGCGCGGCCTCTTTGAGCAGCACCTTGGTGACCTTGCCGCGCACTTTGTCCTTCGCGGGGATTCGCCTTGCGAGGGCCAGGACGTTCTCATCGAGGAAGGGCGGACGTGCTTCGAGGCCATGCGCCATCGAGGCTCGATCGACTTTGGTGAGCACCGAGCCGGGCATGTAGGTCGCGAAGTCGAGCGCCGTAGTGACCGAGAGAACATCGCCCCAGAAGGGATGCTTCTCGGCGAGCGTGGCGGGCTCTGCACCGTTCAACTTCGCAAGCACTGCGGGATGAATCGCCTGTGTGAGCTCGCCGACATCGAGCGTGCTCATCCAGCGCAGATGACGGCGAATCACGTCGTCGTCCCAGCGCCCAACGAAGCGCTTCACCTTCCAATCGAGCGCTTGGTAGGCGTTGCTCGCGGGGATGCGCTCAAGCCAATCGTGCGTGCGCTCTGCGCCAAGAAGGCGCGTGGCGCGCGAGACGAGGGCGCCGCCGAGCTTGGCCTCGCGTGTATGCGCGACGTAGGTCGGGTAGCCGCCGAAGAGCTCGTCTGCGCCATCGCCACCGAGGGCGACCTTCACATGCTTGCTGGCGAGCTCGCAGAGAAAGTACGTCGGCACGATCGAGTGATCGCCGAGGGGTTCGTCGAGTTGGTCGAGCACCTTGTCGATGACATCGAGCATCGCTTGCGCAGAGAGGCGCGCCTCGATGTGCTCAAGGCCGAGCTTTTGGGCGACCTGCTTGGCGTAGACGCTCTCGTCGAAGCTCGCCTCGTCGAAGCCGATCGAGAAGGCCTTGAGCGTGGTCTTGGCGCGCTTGGCGGCGAGTGTGGCGACAAGCGAGCTATCGATGCCGCCCGACAAAAACACACCGAGCGGCACATCGCTCATCAGCTGCGAGGCGACGGCTTCCTCAAGCGTCTCGAGCAGCTCACGCGAGGTCGGTGGGGTGCTGCCGGGCTCATAGACTTGAGGCGCAACGTAAGAGCGCGGGCCCTCGACAACGCCATTGCCACGCAGCCACATGAGCTCACCGGGTGCGAGCTTCTGAACGCCTTCGATGAGCGTGTAGGGCGGGTGCGCGTAGTCGGAGAAGAGGAAGGATTGAAGACCGCGCGGACAGACGCGACGCTGGATGCCGGGCACCTCAAGCATCGCGTCGAGCTCACTCGCGAAGGCGATGCCGCCACCAGGCCAATGCGCCTCATCGAGGTGCGCCCAGTAGAGCGGCTTGATGCCGGAGCGGTCGCGCGCGAGGAGCACCTCACCCGTGCGCAGATCGAAGGTGACAAACGCGAACATGCCGCTCAGGCGATGCACGATTTGCTCGCCCCAGGCTGCGAATCCGCTGACGAGGCTCTCTGTATCCGAGCGCGTGACGAAGCGTGCGCCCTCTTGCTTCAAGGCCTCGCGGGTCTTCTCGTGATCGTAGATCTCACCGTTGAAGGTGATGAGCGCGCGCGGCTGCGTGGCGCCTTCAAGGCCCGCATCGCGCATCGGCTGGCCGCCTGTGGCGAGGTCGACGATCGAGAGACGACGATGGCCAAAGGTTGCGAAGCGCTTACCGACTCTCGCGACCTCGATGCCTTGCCCATCCGGCCCGCGATGCGCGATGCGCGCAAGCATCTTGTGGACGATGCTCGAAGCATCTTGGGTGGAGACGATGCCCGCGATGCCGCACATGGTTTAGGCCCTCTCGATGGCTTTTTCGTTGGGGAAGCCGAGGCGCTCAGCGATGGGGTAGGGCGAGCGCGACTGCGACTCGAAGTAGGTGCGCACGATGACCTCAGCGAGGAGGCCCATGCCGAGCGATTGAACGCCGAGAAGGCCCATCACGGCTGCGATCGTGAAGAGCGGATTCTTGTGGACCCAGATGCCCAGGCCGAGCTTCTCGTAGAGCACGTAAGCACTCAGCAACACGGAGCTGCCGATCATCGCAAAGCCCGCGCCGCCAAAGACGTAGATGGGCTTGGTCTGGTAGCCGCGGAAGAACCAGACGGTGAGCAAATCGAGGAGCACTTTGACGGTGCGTGAGAGGCCGTACTTCGACACGCCGGCGACGCGTGCGCGGTGGTTCACTTCGAGCTCGCCGATGCGTGCGCCCTGATGCTCCGCGAGCACGACAAGGAAGCGATGCATCTCGCCGTAGAGGCGAATCTCGTCGGTGATCTCGCGCTTGTAGACCTTCAGCGAGCAGCCGAGGTCGTGCACTTTGGTGCCGGTGACTTTGCGGATGAACCAGTTCGCGATCTTGCTCGGGACCTTGCGAAGGAACATTCCGTCTTTGCGATCTTTGCGCCAGCCGGTGACGACATCGAAGCCGTCGTCGAGCTTTTTCACGAGACGCAAAACGTCGTTCGGGTCGTTCTGGCGGTCGGCATCCATCGTGACGACAACGCGACCTGTGGCGTGACGAAAGCCTGCGTCGAATGCGGCGGATTGGCCGGAGTTGCGGCGGAAGAGGACCACGCGGAGGTAGCTCTTTTCCTTCGTGAGCGTCTTGAGCAACTCGCGCGTCCCGTCGCGGCTTCCGTCGTCGACGGCGATGACCTCAAAGGTCGTCTTGCCGAGGGCAGCCTCGATCTCGCCGAGGAGCGGGACGACGTTCTCGACCTCGTTGTACATCGGCAAGACGATGGAGAGTTCCGGCGCAGACATGGGCGCTGTGTAGCGGAAAAGGGAGGGCGCGAGTAGGTGCGAGATCGACGCGCGTCTGCCTGCGCTGCATAGCGATATGAAATGGATAGTATAAAAACGCTGTCCGCCCCTGCGGTCGTGCCCTCTGACCGCAGCGCGGTTTTCGCGACTTCACCCCTTGGCCCCCTATACTCGGCTGGATGAGCGTCTTCTTGGCTCGCCGGTCCTCTGCTTATCTTCTTCTCTGCGGCTACATCGCTGCCCTCGCGCACGCCGGATGTGGCGCCACCACTGGGCCCGAGGACGAAGACGCTTGGGGCAGACCGGGGCCCACGGTGATGCCCGAGATCTGCAACGGCCTCGATGACGACGGCGATGGCCTTGTTGCGAGCGGCGTGCTCGATGGCGGGCCCTTCCATGACGCGGATGTGCGCGATGTTGGGCCGCGGGTGGACGTGGGCATGGGGATGGATGGCGGCCCCTTGGATGGCGGCCCCGTCGATGGCGGCGCGCCCCGCGATGTCGGGCCCCTGCGCGACACGGGCGATGGCGGACGCGGCGATGCCGGCATGGCGGATTTGGACCTGCGCATCGACGAGGACTTCCGCGATTCAGACGGTCGCTACATCACCGACCTGCACTGCGGAACCTGCGGCAATGCGTGTCGCCCAACGCGCCCGCACGAGCTCGCTTCGGCGTGTGGTTTGATCGATGAGTTTCCTGTCTGCGTCGCGACGCGCTGTGAGGCTGGCTACACGCCCTCGCGCTCCGGACGCTGCGTTCCGATCTACGAGCGCCTGTGTTTGACCTGCGCCGATGACGGCGATTGCGGTGACTTTGAAGGCGCGCGCTGCAGCAACATTGGCGATGAGCGTCGCTGCGCCGTTGACTGCGCGCTGACATGCCCCGATGGATATGCCTGCGATGACGGCGTCTGCGCCCCGCGCAACGGAAGCTGCTCGTGCATGGCTGGGATGGACTTTGACCTCGCATGCGCTCTCGAAGACCCGATGGGCAATCGCTGTGCAGGCTCGGCGACATGCCGTGCGGGTGTGCTCTCCGAATGTGTGGCGCCAGTGGATGCTTGCGATGAGATCGACAACGACTGCAACGGAACGATCGACGACCTCTATCGCGATGAGCGTGGGGCCTACATTCGCGACATTCACAACTGCGGTGAGTGCGGTGTGGATTGCACGTTGAGCACGATCCCCGAGGGCGACCTTGTCTGCGGTGGTGACCCCTTCGCACCCACCTGTGTGTTGCGCTGCCCCGACACGGAAGACGGCATCATGCCGGGTGATCGCGTGGACGCAGATCGCAATATCGCGACGGGCTGCGAGTGCACGGTGCAGGCGCTGACCGATGACGCAGGCCCGGTTCGCACGATGGGTCAGATGCTCGATGTGAACTGCGATGGTGCAGACGGCATCGTCACGAGCAGCATCTACGTTGCGCCGGATGGTGATGATGCGGGCCCGGGATCGCCAACGCGTCCGATGCGCACGCTCAACGCTGCAGTGATGCGCGCGCAGGCCTCGCTCTCGACGGCGATGCCAAGGCCGCATGTCTTCATCGCCTCGGGCACGTATGCCGAGACGCTCACCCTGCTCGACGGTGTGCTCGTGCATGGCGGCTACCGTCGCGACTTCCTCGCGCTTGATCCGGATGGATTCCGCGTCGAGATTCGTGCACCGCTCGATACGACCGCGCCCGGTGGTGCAGCGGTGGTGGTGCGTGGTGCGGGCATGACCGAGACCATCCTTGAGTGGGTGAAGATTCGCGGCCTCGATGCGACGCGCGCCTCGCAGGCGACGTTTGGCGTCTATGCGATCGATCCAGGTCCGCGCCTCATCGTTCGTGACAGCGAAGTTCGTGCGGGCGCCGGGGGTGCTGGCGATCAAGGCATGAACGGCGAGGCAGGCCCGAGCTTCATGTCGCTTCCTGAGGTGGGCCAAGCACCGCGAGGGGCAGCCGAGACCCCCGATCATTTGTGCTCGCCGACCGACGCGAATCAAGTGCGCGGTGGTGCAGGGGGGCGCAACGTCTGCATGGGCACGGATGTGAGCGGTGGTGCAGGCGGCACAGCCTCGTGTCCAAGCTTCGCGATGTTCCAAGCGACGGGCTCGCCGGGGCGAGGCGTGCTTGCGGGTGCGGCGGGCGATGGCGGCGCAGGCGGACAAGACTCGCGCGGACCCATCACGGCCGACACAGGCACGTGCTCACGCGATGTCTGCTGCGGCCTCGCAGATTTCACTGTCCCGGGCGACTTCATGGGACCCCAACCCGGCCTCCCTGGTTCGGACGGCACGAGCGGAACCGCTGGGCGCGCATGCAGCGACGCGTTTGGTCGCTTCGACGGCGATAGCTGGGTCGGCGAGACGCCCACGGGCGGCACCGAAGGACGCGCCGGCGCAGGTGGTGGCGGTGGCGGTGCAGGCGGTGGCGCGGAGATGGTCTGGTTCGACCGCGACTGCGAGTTCCCCGATGGCCTTGGTGGCGGTGGTGGCGGTGGTGGCGCAGGCGGCTGCGGCGGTGCACCCGGACAGCCCGGAACGAGTGGCGCGCCCTCCGTTGCAATCCTCTTCCGCTACACCGCGTCGACCGCCGGCCTGCCCACGCTGACCAACCTCGACATCGTTCCCTCGGACGGAGGACGTGGCGGTGACGGTGGCGCAGGCGGCGATGGTGGACGCGGCGCAAACGGCGCCTTCGGTGGCTCGGTGGCTCGCAGCGAGCGATCGACGCCAACGCTCTCGGGGCCCTTTGCCGGCGGTCGCGGTGGGCAAGGCGGAACAGGTGGCGCAGGCGGTGGTGCAGGCGGCGGATGCGGCGGTTCGTCGGTCGGCGTCTGGGTGACCGATCGCAGCCTCACCGCCTCGGAATTGAGCACGCTGCGTATGGCGAATCGCTTCACGCTGGGACGTGCTGGAAGCCGTGGACGCGGTGGTGGTGGAGCGGCCGCAGGGCCAGATGGTGCAATGGGCGTTGCAATGGATGTGGTGGCGCGATGACCAACTCACGAGCGAATCTCTCCCGCGAGGGAAACCAGCAAAAATTGTGGGCCCTCCTGTGCGCGACCCTTCTCGCTTCGCCGCTTTTCGGCGGTTGCTACGAGACGAACGTCTGCGGCGAGGAGGTCTGCAATCTTCGCGATGACGACTGCGACGGCGAAGCCGATGAAGGCATCGTCGATGAAGACGGCGCATACCGCAGCATCGAGAACTGCGGCGGCTGTGGCATCGACTGCACGCGCGCCTTCCCAACCGCTGAGCGCGTCGGCTGTGTGAACAGCGACGAAGGACCGATCTGTCGCATCCTTGAGTGCCCTGCAGGTCAGCACTTTGCGGGCTCCGGCGCATGCGAACCGGACGTGCCCGTCTTGTGTTTGACCTGCTCCGATGACGTCGACTGCGCCGTGCGTTGGCCTGGCGCGCGCTGCCTTGAGACCGAGAGCGGCGCACGTCGCTGCGGCCAGCCTTGCGATGTGATGACGCCATGCCCACGGGGCTTTCTCTGTGAGCCCGGCACGATGGAACTGCCCGGTCAGTGTGTGCCCGAGAGCGGCCTCTGCGGATGCAACGCAGGCACTGAAGGTGTCGAGCTCGCGTGCATTCTCCCAAGCCCAATCCCCGGCATGCAGTGCGCGGGCGTGCAGCGTTGCGGCGTCGATGGACCAAGCGAATGCGAGCCTGCACTCGAAGAGGCGTGCAACGCACAAGACGACGACTGCGATGGCAGCATCGACGAGACCTTCCGTGATGCCGAAGGACGCTACGTCGCGCGACTTCACTGCGGTGGATGCGCACGCCCGTGCGTCGAGCCCGGACCGAACATGGTCGCGATGTGCTTGCCCGAGGGCGCAGGAACGCGCTGCGACATTGCGTGCCTTGAGGGCTTCGTTGACGTCGATCGCATCCTCGCGAACGGCTGCGAGTGCGAGCGCTGGACGGGCGAGGGCCCGCCTCCTGTCATCGGTGGCGACGCGGACTGCGACGGCACGCCCGACAACACGACCGACTTCATCTACGTGACGCCGACCGGAAGCGACACGAACCCTGGCTCGCTTGAGCAACCACTGCGCACGATTCAAGCGGGCATCGCGCGTGCGGAAGCCGAGAGCAAAGACGTCGTCATCGCGCGTGGCATCTACGAGGGACCCTTCGATCTGCGCGCAGGCGTCTCCCTCTTCGGCGGCTACAGCCCCGACTTCAGCGATCGCGATTTGGAACTCTACCCCGTGCTGCTTGAGCGCATGGACGGCGAGGGCGGCTTGCCCGTCGTTCGTTGCAGCAACATCCGCGCAACGACGCGCGTCGAGGGCTTTCAAGTGCAGGGCAGCGATGCGACGCGTGCGGGCGTTGGCTCGACGACCATCGTCACCGACGGTTGCGGCCCTGAGGTCAGCTTCGTTGCACTCACCGTCTTTGCCGGACGTGGTGGCGATGGCTTGCGTGGCGATGATGCGAGCGTGAACTTGGCCGACTGGGGCCTGAGTTCCCTGACCGCTCTGGATGGCGAACGCGGAACGACAGGCAGCGACGGCAACACGGATGGCGAGGCATGCCGACGCGTTGCAGCGGGTGTTGGCGGGACGCATTCATGTCGCGCAGTCGATGTCAGCGGTGGCAACGGCGGCGCTTCGCAGTGCCCCGGAAGCATCTGCACCAACGGCGCTCCATGTGGCAACGCAGGCTGCACCGACTTCACCTCGGGCGGTCGCTGCGACATCGCGGCAGCCACACGCGTTGCGGAGGCAAACCCCGCCGCAGGCGCAGGGCGAGGCCCAGGAGCAGGTGCCGCGGGCGAGCTCACGTACAACGCGCCGACCAATCGCGGCGTGTGCAACTTCTGCGACGACAATCCGACGCTCCCACGCGAGGGCGGCAACGGCGGTGACGGCACCCTTGGCATCCCAGGCGCGGGCGGCGCAGGCTGCATGCTGCGTCCCACATTCGACGCCGACGGACGCTTGCGTGCGGGCGATGGCGGCAACGCAGGCCCTGGCACCGATGGCGGTGGCGGTGGCGGTGGAACGGCAGGCGGCGGCTACGAAGTCATCGGCGCGACGATGGGCACATGCAGCGACCGCAGCGGTGGCAGCGGTGGCGGCGGTGGCAGCGGTGGATGTGGCGCTCCGGGTGCAGATGCAGGCACAGGCGGTGGTGAATCGATCGGCATCCTCGTGCGCCTCGGTGCACTCGATCGCGGCCCCACCTTCACGCTCGTTCGTGTCGTCACGGCCAGCGGCGGCGTTGGTGGCGATGGCGGCGTTGGCGCAGCAGGTGGCATCGGCGGCACGGGTGCAGGCGGCGGCGTCGGACGCTTCTGGTGCGCACGCACCGGCGGTCGCGGCGGCGATGGCGGACGTGGCGGCGCAGGCGGTGGTGGTGGCGGTGGCTGCGGCGGTGGGACGCACGGCGTCTACCTCACGGCGACGGGACCCATCGACGCCTACCGAGATGCGCTCACGATGGCACTCACCATCGAGGCCACAGGCGTTGCGGGCCGTGGTGGACGCGGCGGTTTCTCGCCTGGCAACTCGGGCACCGACGGTGTCGATGGCTCGGCCGATCCCATCTTCGTCTCGTTCTGAACCTCGCTAGGAGTGCTGTGATGCGCGAAGTGCACGCTCATTCGGAAGTCTGGAGTCATCGACTTGGTCGCGCGGCGCTCAAGCGCGTGCTCATCGCGCAGATGCGCATGGAACAAAGGCCGATCCCGAAAAATGACCGTGGTCAGTTTCTCGATGCGGCCACCTTCGCGCTCCTCCGCAATCTGCAGCTCGCCGAGGCGAAGGGGAGCCGTTCGGTCGGTCGCATGCGCAGCGATTACGACGAGCTTGGGCCCATGCTCGACCTCGCGCGCACGCCGCTCCATCACGTCGAAGACCGCAGCCTAGGCGAAGGCGATGCGCGCTTTCGCGTCCGCATCTACACGCCTGTAAAGACGAAGCTTCGCTCCCCCGCGATTCTCTTTTTCCACGGTGGCGGCTTCGTGCTCGGCAGCCTTCGCTCGCATGACGGAGCGCTGCGCAAGCTTGCGGCCCTCACACGCGCGATTGTCATCGCCGTCGACTACCGACTCGTCCCTGAGCACCGCACGCCGGCCGCCTACGAGGATGGTCTCTTCGCCTACCGCTGGCTGCGTGAAGAGGCCGAGCACCTCGGCGTGGACGCATCACGCATCTTGCTCAGCGGCGATTCCGCAGGCGGCAACCTGACGCTCTCCACCGCGCTCTCGATTCGCGATCAAGGCCTGCCACCGCCCGCAGCGCTCTTGCCGATCTATCCGATGACGGATGCCACAGGCAGCTTCCCTTCGCGCGAACGACTCAGTGAGGGCTTCTTCCTCACGCGCGACCTGCTTCACTGGTTCGAAGAGCGCTTCGTGCACGACCCGAAGCTCTCGCACGACCCGCGCGTCTCGGTGCTTCAAGCCGACCCCAAGGGTCTTCCGCGTTCGCATTTCGTGACGGCTGGATTCGACCCGCTGCGTGATGAGGGCGAGGCGATGATGCAGCGGGCGCGCGATGCGGGCGTCGATGTGACGCATCGAAGTGAAGACGCGCTCGTTCACGGCTTCATCACGTTTGGCGGCGTGCTGCCGCTGGCCGAAGCCGCGCATGCACGCATCGCTGACATGGCCGCGCAGATCCTCTATCGCTGAGCTCGCTTCGCGCGTGCGGCGCGCGCTGCGCCGCTCACTCCTTGTCGAGGTCGTCTGCGAGGTAGCTCATGATGACCTCGTCGAGCGACTTCTCGCTCAGCAAGTCACCGCCGAAGAGCGACGCATTCGGACGCGCTGAGCCACGCTTCACGGGCTGCGTGGCGGCGTAGCGACCACTGCCCGGCGCCTTGGCTGCGTCGGGTTTGGCGAACGTGCGGACGGAGGGCGTGCCACCGACGACGACCTGAGGAATCTGGGGAATCTGCGGAAGGGGGGAGGCGATCGTGCCGGGCACGGTGGGCCCGTGATCGATCACCGCCGAGACGCCTCCCGCGCTGCTGTAGCTCTGCGCGGCCTCCTCCAGGGCGGCGATATCGAGGATCGCGGAGGAGGGCGGTGCCTCTGGCACGGGCACGGCGGCAACTGCCACAACGGGAACCGGAATCACGCTGACCGGCGCCACCGCACGCACCTCGATCGGCTTGGCTGCATCGATCGGCGGCGTCACCGTCACATCGATCGCATCCGCGGCAGCGCGCTCCTCGTCGAGCACGATCGATCGCGCCGCGAACTCCTTGGCGCCCTGAACTTCATCCGTGTCGAAGAGCCCATCACGCAGCGCGATGAACATCGCCTTGTGCTGCGCCTGCATCAGCTTCTTCACGACCGCGGGGAAGCGATCGGAGCCGATGTACTGCGAGTAGGTCGTCTTCTTCGTCGCAACGATGCGACCACCATCGGCAAAGAGGTGCGTGAAGATATGACCGTGCGACAGACCCGAATCTTCGGTCTGGATATGAAACACCTTGCCGTGGTGCCGTACGTTCGTGTTGTAGCCAACGAGCGGCGAAGCCATGTCACTCCAGACGAGGGTCGTGGCGGAGAAAGAGGGCCCGAACGATACCACGCACGCATGGCCGAACGGAATTTGCTCCGCGAATTCACGTTTCGAATTCTTCTGGCCCTGTCGCCTCGTATCGCCGTGCTGCAGCCCCCGCATCTGATCCGTGGGCTCGTCACTCCCATACACTTTGTCCGTGCGTCATTCCTTTGCGCTCTTGTGCGCTCTTGTGCGCCCTTGCGGCTCTCGTGTTCGGATGCGGTCGCGTCCGTTTTCAACCCGGAGATGCAGGGCCTCCCGAAGCCGATGCGCCTGGGCTCGATGCGCCCGCAGCAGACGATGCTCTCGAGCCTGATGCCCACGTGGTCGAGGCCCTCGATGCGTTCGTCATCGCCGACCCCATGACCGATGCCGCGTTGCCCGATGCGCCACGCATCGACGCGACGATGGATGCCTTCTCACCGCCGGATGCAGCCACATCCGGTCGCTGCTTGGACCCGCGCGCGGAGCTCACAAGCGAGGGCTGCGCCATCCCGAGCGCGACGGCGTGCACGCCCTTCTCGCCTTGCCCAACGGGCTACTCATGTACGGCCACCGCGATGGGCGATCGCTGTCGTTGCGATGACCAAGCCCTCTGCGGACCACGTTGCTCTTCGCTCGTTGCATGCACCGATGCGCGCTTTCCGGTCTGTCACTTGGGCCAATGCGATGCGCCGCGCGGCTGTCTCGGGAACAGCTCTGCGAGTGTCTTCTGCGGGTCGCGCGAGAGCTGTTACGAGCGTGACCACGAATGCGTCCCGCGCGGCCTTGGGCTCTCCGGAGACGTGTGCAGCAGCCCCTCTGATTGCTCCACCTCTGCATGCGTGGCGGGTCGCTGCGGCGATGCTTGCACCTCAAATGCGAGCTGCAGCGCAGGGGCATGCGTCGAGGATTTCTTCGAGGCCAATCAGTGCGTGGTCACAACCATGTGCATGGGCTGCTCGGGCCCGGAGATGCGTTGCACCAGGGGAATCATCTCCCCGGTCTGCGTCGAGAGCTGCAACACGACGAGCGATTGCTCGACGGGCACATGCCGCATTCGCAACGCCACCTCGCTGGAACCCTTCTGCGAGGTCACCACGCTTCCATGCGGCCCGAACGAGCTGCAGATCGACACCGACAGCGGTCGACGCCAGGCCTGTGTGCGACGCGTCTCCTGCTTCGTCGACGCGGACTGCATGCCCGGTGAGACGTGCGTCGCCGCGGCCTACGGTGGCCTCGGTAACCCCGTCACGCTCTGTGGTCGTGTGCTGTGAACTCGCTTGGAGGAACTATGAAACGCGCGCTTCCATCCACGCTTGGCCTCGCCTCGCTGCTCTTTGTCGGATGCCCGACCACCAACAATCTCGATGCAGGCTTGGATGCGAACTCACGCGAAGATGCAGCACTGCTCGTGCTAGTTGACGCGCATGCGCTGGATGCAGGCACGCCAACACAGGATGCCGGCCTCGACGCGGGTGCATCGGATGACGCGAGCCTCACGGACGCGCTGGCGCTCGATGCCGCAAGCCCTGTCGATGCGTCACGGGCACCCGACGCGTGGAGCGAGCCCGATGCACGCCCCACATGGGATCCGCGTCTCGGTTGCTTGGGCGGATGGTCGGGCCCGCTCTTCTGCGCCGCAGGGCAGGAGTGCAGGAGCTTCCCCAATGCGTGCACACCCGCGCCCGCGCCTGGGACGATGCCAGCTGGGTCCATCTGCGAAGGCCGCAGCCAATGTGCGTCGGGCATCTGTGACGGCGCGCGAGGCTTTCCCTCTCGCTACTGTTTCGCCGCCTGCGAGCGCAATGCGGATTGCGCAGCCGGCTCGATCTGCGTGCTCCCCCGCGGACCGACGTTCGAGGAGGCCAACCTGCGTCGCTGCACACCCACGCCAGGCGACTGCGCGCGCTGCACGGCATCGACAGACTATTGCGACGAGGAGGCCTTCTCCCCCGACGGCCTCGGCGACTGCCTCGCCTCGTGTCGCACCACCGCGGACTGCGCGACGGGCGATTGCCGCATTCGCAATGGCTCCTCGCTCACGCCCTTCTGTGAGCGCTCGGTCAATGACTGTGCAGACGACGAGATCCGCGTCGACACGGACTCAGGCCGCCGCCAAGCCTGCGTGAAGTTGCGTCCATGTTTCGATATGAGCGAATGCTCGCCGGGGCTCAGCTGCGTGGAGGTCGCCTACGGAGGGTTGAGCGCTCCGGTGCGCTTCTGCGGACGCGTGCTCTAGACTGCGCATCATATCGTATTCATATTGCAATCGTATGGATACGTTCAGGGCACGAGCCCGTCGCGCAGATCATCGCGCCTGCCTGTGGGCCAAGGCAGGCAGTTCGGCGCCGAACCAGGGACGGTGAAGACGAGCGCCGAGCGCATGCGGTCCTCACCATCTTTGAGGCTCACGATGATCTCCAAGCTGCCGTTGCCATCCGCATCCGCGAGCGTGGGAACAGCCATGGATCCGCGCCCTGGCAACGCGATGCGGTGAAGGATGACGCCCGTCGCACTGAGCACAAAGAGCTCACCTGTGTTCATCTCGGTGCCGTAGGTCGCAAAGACAATCTCGGGCACGCCATCCTGCGAGAGGTCGCCAATCGCCACGCCGCCCGTGAGCACGTGATCGCTTGTCGTGTAGGTCGTCTCCCAGAGCGGCTCTCGGTCGGCACTGACGGCGCGGATGTGTCCGTTGAAGTCAGCGAAGACGAGCTCGGGGCCGCGCCTCTCGGGGAAGAGATCGGCGATGGAAACTTGGTTCGTTGCCGCGACGACGTTCGTGCCGTCGAAGTCCCAGAGGCCTGCGAGGTAGCCCGTGGCATGGAAGGGTGATTGCCAGTTCGCGAGGCGTGTTCCGTCGGGATGAAACGCCCAGAGCCCAACGCCACGAAGGCGATCCGACTGCGCGGCATTCTGCACTGAACCGAGCACGACCAAGTCGCGGGTGCCGTCGCCATCGAGGTCAGCAATCGCTGGCGCGCTGTTGGTGAAGTGCGCCTGGTGCGCCGTCTCCTCGTTCTCCGCATAGCCCTGCTGGGCCTCAGCGAGCTCGTGAAGGAAGCGGACGCCGAGCACCTTGGTGCGGTTGCGAAAGGCCGCATTGGCATCGAACGCGCGGCCGTTGCCCTCATGCACGCTCAGGTATGCGTTGTCCTGGGTCGCGAAAATCTCCGCGCGCGCATCGCCTGTGATGTCGCCCACCGCAATGTTCTGATCGTAGCCACCGGTCACGTAGCAGGCGTCATCGCAGCCCGCAGCGCCCGTCGTGTTCGGCGGAAACCCAGGGTGCACCGAGCCATCCGTCTCGATCGCGAGAATGAAGTCGCGCTGGCCGCCTGCATTGAGTGGCTGCGTTGTCGTGACCACGATCTCGAGCGCTCCATCTCCGTCGATGTCGCCTGCAGCGATGCCGCGTA
>JBILQT010000401.1:0-5616 GCA_044373065.1 Sandaracinaceae bacterium | reverse complement strand
ATCGCCGAGCAGGAAGAGATCATCGGCGCGCCCCTCGATGCGATCGAGCGCCGTCGTGACTTGGCCGCATGGGCACGGCGTGCGACGCGGCACGAGCACATCATCCAAGCGGTAGCGAACGATGGGCTGCGAGCGCCTCCGGAAGTCAGTGACGATGGGCTGAAAGGCGCCCTCGCTTGAGCCTGGAACAAGCTCGCGCTCAAAGACCGCAACGTCTTCGGCGAGGTGCACCGTGCCGTACGCACACGACGCCCCGAGGAAGCCTTCCGTCGCCTGGTAGACCTGCTGCACGAGCACACCAAACGCGCGGCGAATGAAGCCCTCGTCGACAGGGTCGAGCAACTCCGCGACGGAGACCACGATGCGCGGCTGCACCTTCAACGCGCCACGCAGCTTCTCTTGTGCGAGGAGCCGAAGCATCGACGGCGGTGCGATGAGCACGGTCGGATCTTGGGCGCGGAGGGCATCGAGATGCGCCGCGAACTCTCCCGCGAGATCGAAGAAGCGAAACTGAATGCGGCGCGAGCCTACGCTCTCGTAGAGATTGCTATTCGCCCGCAAAAAGAAGGCGACGCGCTGTGCGCGCAAGCCTGGCAACCAATCGGGAAGCACCCGCGCAATCGCCGCACCGGCCCACTCGGCGCGCTCCTCCGGCGACGCGACAAAGAGGCCGCGATTGCCCGAGGTGCCGCTCGAGAGGCCGACGGTATATCCGCGCACCATCGGGCTGAAGTCGCGCTCACGCTCCGCACGCAGCGCCGTCTGCATCGCCTCCTCGCGCCGCACGGGCACCGTCACCACATCATCCCAGCGCGCCATCATCGTGCGCTTGTCGATGGCCTCCATCGCGCGCCAGTCGGAGGTCTCAAGACCCTCCATGCGAAGGGCCACATCGCGCGAATGCATGCGCGCCCAATCCACATGCGCACGCACCTTTTGCTCCTGAAAGGCCTCCAACTGCGCACGTGTTCGAAAGCGCGCGGGCTCGATGCGTGAGCGCAAAAACGAGCGCGCAAGGATGCGCTTGTCGACACCGCTCATCGCGTCTCCACGGGCACGCGTGCCCTGCGCACCTCCTCGCAATGCGAGGGGATGATGCGCACTTCGGGAGCGCGCATGGAGAGTTCCGCGATGCGTCCGAGCGTCGCCTCGTAGATGCCGTAGTCCGAGAAGAGCGCGCGTGTGATCGGATGCGGGAGCTGCTTTTTGCGCAGGCTTGCGCTCGTCCAACAGGCATCGGCGACGAGGAAATCAAACGAGCCATCTTCGCTGCGTGAGAAGAGCCCGAGTTGGCCATCGACATGGCCTGGCAACTCGACTGCGACGAGCGAGCCATCATCGAAGAGGTCGCATCCGCGTGTGAAGGGCGCGCACTCCGGTGGCAGCGCAATGCTTCGCTGGAAGGTTGCGAGCGCTTCGGCACGTGCTTCCAAATCATGCGGAAGGAGCGCGCGAAGAAAGCCTGCGGCTGTGCCGCGCACTCGCCCGAGCGAGGCGAACGACGACAACGCGCTTTGGAAGTAGAGGAAGCGCGCACTCGGGAAGTCCATCAGGCCCGCGACGTGATCCGCATGGAAGTGCGAGACGATCACAAAGCGCACATCGCGCGGCCTGATGCCTCGCTTGGCAAGCTGCGCAACCGCCGTGCGCTCCGGGTCGATCGTGATCGGCGTGACCCACGCATAGAGCCGCTCGGGAAAGGGACGCGTGGCCTCGATGAAGCGCGGCGAGTAGCCCGTGTCGTAGAGAATCGGGCCATGCACGGGGTGATGGATCAGCGCGACGAGCGCGGGAAAGCGCAGCGGTGCAAAGCGCTTGTTCTGAAGCACCACATGCTCGGGATGCATGCAGTGGCCAACCTCAAGCAGCTCGATGCGAACGCTCTGTTCCGTCATGCGTGACTCCGACTTTGCAGCCATCGCGCGAGGCCTTCGCGCATCGAAACTTTCGGTACGTATCCGAGATGCGTGCGCGCCGCGTGGAGGTCGAGCGTCATCGTCTTGGCGAGGAGACCGAGCGTGTATTTCGTAACGCGCGGCTCGCGCTTTGTGCCGCTGATGCGATGCAGAAATTCAAGCGCGCCCGCCACACGCATCGCGCGCTCGAAAGGCACCTCGCGCGTCGCACGCTTGGCACCGATCCCGTCGGCGAGCGCATCGACAATCTCGCGGAGCGGCTGCGGGTCAGCGCTTGTGATGTTGAAGGTCCCGCCGAGCGCATCGCCCCGATGCAGCGCACACACGAGCGCCTCCACCGCATCGTCGATGTACGTGAGATCGATGCGCGCGTTGCCTCCGTCGATGAGCGGAAAGTACCCGCGCTCCAATGCCGTCACGACACGCGGGAGAATGCTCGTGTCACCCGGCCCGTAGATGGCGCGGGGACGAAGGATCACGGAAGGCAAACCTCGCGCATGTGCGGCGCGCGTGAGGCGCTCGCCTTCGAGCTTGGTGCGCGCGTAGTCGTTCACTTGCACACGCGGGAGCGGATCCTCTTCGCCGATGTTCTCGCGCGCGCGAAAATCGAAGTAGACGGCAGGGCTTGAGACGTAGACGAAGCGCGTCGTACGGTTGCGCTCGGCCGCTTGAATCACGTTCTCCGTCGCACGCACATTCGCGCGCTCGAAATCTTCGACGCGGCCCCATGGAGACGAGAGCGCGGCTGAATGCACAACAAGTGAAGCGCCTGAGAGCGCGTACTCGGCCTCACGCACATCGGACAAATCCGCGCGTCGAAAAATGACATTGGGTAGCGCCGCGAGCGCGCTCCCTCGCTGCACTTCGCGCCCAACCGCGATGACCTTCACGCCCTCCTTCGACATGCGATGCACGAGCGCTCCGCCGAGAAAGCCAGTTGCGCCTGTGACTGCGACTGTTCCCTTCATCGCAACCCTCCGATGTCGTGCGGGCCATTCCATTCGATGTCGACCGTCGATGCTGCGAGCGGTGAGATGCGATGCACAAGCGCGCGACGAACGAGCTCGCTCGCAGTGAAGACCTGCGCCACGACAGCTGCGGGGTCACGCGCATCCCACGCGACATCGCGCGCACTTCGAAAGGCCTCGCCGAACTCCGCGCCGAGCTGCTTTGGGCCGTAGAGCATCATCGGGAGCGCGAGCATCGCAGCCGCCTCGGGATGCGGTTCTGCGAGCGGCGCATCCGCATCGATGTAGCTTCGCGCCATGCGTGCATCCCCGCGGAAGAGATGCACGCCGCTGGTTGCGCGGGGGTTGCACTCGATGGCGAGGATGCCGCGCTCAGGCACATCAAAAAGATCAAACGCGACCTGCCCAGTGAAGCGCTCGCGACGCACAAATGCCTCGACCCAATCACGCACGCGCGCATCGAGGAGCGGACGAAAGTGAATGGCCGAGCCCTGCCCTCGCTTGTCGCTCGCCGTCGCATGGATCGCGTAGGCCGAGTGCAGCGTCAGGTGTCCTTCGTGCGCGACGGAGAGCGTTGCAATCGGCTGGCCTACGAGGCGCTCTTGAATGACCCAGGGGCATGCCTCGCTGACCTCGCGCACGCGCGCCAAATCACGTGGCGTTGGAGACACGATGGCCTGCGAGGCGAAGCGCGAGAACGAGGGCTTGATCACGATCGACGCGCCTTCGCTGCGCACCGCAGCTTCCAGTTCGGCGCGCGATGTCACCTGCCTCGTCTTCGGAATCGCTACGCCCGCAGCTTCGGTGCGACGCGCGAAGGCATGCTTGTCGTGAAGCGCCTGGAGCGAGTCGATCGGCATGCAGAGCACGCGCGTCTGCGGCGCGAGCACGTCGAGCCTGCGCGCGATGTGAAAGACCTCCTCGCATGTTGGGATAAGCAACTCGATCGACTCTTTGCGGATCACATCACGGAGGCCCTCAGCGAACGCGCGCGCATCCTGATCGGCACGCGGCGCAGGGACGAGATAGCTGCGACGCACAGCGCGCGAGCCGCGCAGCAGATGCGCACGAAAGCTGTCGGCGACGAAGACCTCGTGGCCGCTCTGATGGAAGGCGCGTGCGAGTTCGAGAGTCGCGGGCGCACGTGCACCGGTGAGGAGAATCCGCATCGCTAGTACCGAAGCGCGATGGCGCCGAGTGAGAGGCCTGCGCCTGTGCCGCAGAGCAACGCCAACTGACCGCGTTGAAGCCGACCGGACTTGATGGCGTGCACAAGCGTGAGCGGGATCGATGCCGCAACGCAGTTTCCAAAGTGCTCCAGCGTCGTCACCACGCGCGCATCCTCGAGGCCGAAGGCACGCAGCATGTGCAGCCCCGCGATGCTCGCCTGATGCGGGACGACGACAGATTCGCTCATGTTGTTTTCATCTCCCATCTCTCTCTGAAGCGCTTCGAGAAAGGGTCGCCCTCGCCCGAGCACGCGTCGAAGGAGACGCGGGCCTTCCATGTGAAAGAGGTTCTCCTTCCGCGTGACGTTCGGATCATTGGGGTGCTGCCGCGTGCCTCCGCCGCGCACCTCGGCGAGCGATGCGTCTTCGCCGAACGTCGCAAAGCGCGATGCGAGCACGGCGGACGAAGTCTCCTCGCTCGGCACAATCACGACAGCGGCTGCAGCGTCGCCGAAGAGTCCTGCGCTCTCTGCATCCTCCCAGTCGATGCCCGCAGAGCCGATGTCGCTTGAGACGATGAGTGCGCAGCGCGCGCGGCCGAGCGCGACGGCATTGGCCACCGTATCGAGTGCTGCGAGAAAGGAGAGGCACGTCGCGTGGACGCTCAACGCGGGCACACCGCTGCGACCCAAGCCGAGTGCGCGTTGAAGCAATGCGCCTCCGTCGGGGATCGTCTGCTCGACGGTGCCGGAGGCATTCACGATCAAGTCCACGTCGGCGAGCGAGATGCCTGCATCGTCAAGCGCGGCGCGTGCTGCGTGTCCGCCCATCGCGCTTGCTGTCTCGCTGCCGCTGCGATCCGCGAAGCGTCGCTCGGTGACGCCTGTCGCGCGCTGCAAGGCTTCTGCATCCACACCGAGACGTGCTGCAACCTCTGAAGTTGGAACCACACGTTGAGGGAGGTATCGGCCGCATCCGGCGATGCGCACTGCACGCGGTCTTTGCACGTGCGGACGGTATCAACAGGGCCCGATGACGCATACTGCCGCGATGGAATCGGCCATCTCTGCGCGCGGACTGGTGAAGCGCTACGGCGAGCGAACTGTCGTCGACCATCTCGACCTTGATGTTGCGCGCGGCACGACCGTTGGCCTGCTTGGCCCGAATGGCGCGGGCAAGACGACAACGCTCGAGATGATTCAAGGGCTCACGGTGCCAACCGCTGGAAGCATCCGCGTCTTTGAGTTGGAGCAGCCGCGTGATCGCGATGCCATCGTCGCCCGCATCGGGGTCGCGCTGCAGGAGACGAACCTCCCCGACAAGCTCTCCGCACGCGAGACGCTTGAGCTCTTTCGCTCGTTCTACGCGCGCGGTCCCGATGAGGAAGCGCTTCTCGCCGAGGTGGATTTGCAGGCGCATGCGAACACGCTCGTGCGCGCGCTCTCCGGCGGCGAGAGGCAGCGTCTCGCCCTCGCCTGTGCGCTCGCGGGAGACCCGGATCTGATCATCCTCGATGAGCCCACCACGGGCCTCGACCCTGAGGCGCGACATCGCTTGTGGGAT